>NZ_JBUPZY010000003.1:0-495891 GCF_055524115.1 Marinobacter sp. V34
TCAAAGGGCCGAAACTGATGGCTGAACACCGGAATCGTGCTAATCGGCCAGTTGGTGGCCGCGACAAAATTTACAGGAATCAGGCGGTGGGAACAGCTCGAAATCGGGTTTTTCTACAGCCTCGTTATGTGTAAATAAATACTATGGAAAAGCTTACTGAATTGGATGTGGTAGAAGTTGTGGAGCTCAACCCAAATATTCCTAGTGCTTGCATTGGGGATAAAGGTGCTGTGCTTTTAGTCTTTGGCGATCCGAAAGATCCAGAAGCTTATGAAGTAGAGTGTGTTTTAGATGATGGCTCAAATAAATGGGAAGGTACGTTTTCGCCTTTCCAGCTTAAACTTGTGACTAAATATGTTAAAAGCACATAACAAAAAGTTGGTGGTTCAGCCCCTGCGGGGCTTGGACGCTTTCAGCGCCCCACAACAAAAGCGTTATATGCGGCCAAAAAGGAGTTCTAATGAGCTATCAGGCGGTCAATTTCAAAGAAAAGCTCGGCCTATTTGATGAGCAATAGTCACCGAAGGTCATCGCCGAGATGAACGACTATCAATTCAAGGTAGTCAAAATACAGGGTGACTTTGTGTGGCACGACCACAAGGATACGGATGAAACGTTCATAGTGCTTGAGAGCTGTCTCCGAATCGACTTTAGAGATGGACATGTGAATCTTTCTGAGGGCGAGATGTACGTGATTCCCAAGGGCATTGAACACAAACCCTTTGCGGAAAAAGAAGCAAAGATTTTGATCATAGAGCCAAGGGGAGTCGTGAATACCGGCGACGAAGCTGGTAGTCGGACAGCGGAAGATGCTTGGATCTATAGCAGTTAACAATACGCGTCACACGGATGTCCTTTACGCCGCTCCGCTCTGTAAAGACCACGTCCCTGCCGCTAGGCGTTACGTGTAAATAATGAAATATCTAATAAAGGCGAAAACTGAAATTATCGGAAGCACTGATTTAGAGTATTCTGATGAATGCATGGGGATTCGACATGGGCTTTTTGTTCCGAGTGGTGCGTATAGTGATTTTCAACGCGTGTTCACTGAACTCTTTTCTGCAGAAATGAAATTAAGCGGAAACCCAGGAGAACAACGGATTCCTGAGCTTCATACTTTGTCTACAAAAATTGGAGATATGGAACTTAAACTGACTACTGAAACAGGTAATGAAATACCTGTTGAGAATATCCATATTGAAGACGGCTCTGCCATTGATGACTTGAAAGGCGAGCCCTTACATGTAACGGCTATAGTAAAAAATAGTGAAACCTATGCCCAGTACTTTAGTGGCAATAACACGTAACAAGGCAATGAACTTCGTGCGTAAACACCGCTACGCGGTACGCACTGGACTCAATCACGCTGGCGCGCAATTTCGCCAGTTATTTTGGCGTTAAATTTTTTGCCACACCCTCGCAGACTATGCTGTAATACGTTGTATTCGACAAGTCCGAGGGTATAGTCATGAGCGTCACTACAGTTCGCCTTCAAGCAGAAATTGAACAGCACCTGGAAGCAATCGCCAGCAGGCTGCACCGGAGCAAAGGCTGGGTAATCAACCAGGCTTTGTCGGAATACATAGAAAAGCAGCAGCTTGAGCAAGAGCGGTGGAAACAAACGTTAGAGGCGATGGAGTCCGCTGCCCAAGGCAAGGTTGTTGATGCCAGCGAGGTTCACAGTTGGCTTAATAGCTGGGGAACCGAAAACGAGCAGGATGCGCCGAGATCAGGTAAGTGAAACTGGTTTACACGGATGAAGCCATTGAAGATTTGAAGCGCCTCAGGGAGTTCATTGCGGTGCAAAACCCGACGGCGGCAGCCAGGATTGCCTCCGAGCTGGTTGGCAAAATCGAATTACTTCCAAACTTCCCTAAAATGGGCGCACCAGTTGAAATGGCACCGGTGCCTGACTCTGTTCGAGATATGGTTTTCGGAAAATACGTTGTTCGATATTCAGTCCATGCCAGTGCCATCATTATTCTCCGGGTTTGGCATGGCCTTGAGGGTGAGCGATAGCAATTTAACCAAGCGCGGCACTCGAACGCCCTAGTCGGGCGCCGTTTTTGCACAGCGCTATGCATCTTGACCGCACCTGTTAACTGGTGCTATTAATAGGACCAACTATTTGGCCGGGCAATCATCATGCAAGTAAAATTTTCCGAAGATGTCATTCCTCTTTCAGACCTGAAGATCAATCCCGGAAAGGTGGTTGGCCAGGCGCAGGATACGCATCGCCCGATCCTGCTTACCAGTCGCGGCCGAGGCATAGCGGTGGTTCAGGGGCTCGAGGATTATGAGAGAACTGCAGAGGAATTGCGGTTTGTAAAGGCGGTGGCGCAGGGACTTATGGATGTTCGCGAGGGCAACACCGTATCGTTGGAGGACGCCAAGAAAACGTTGGGCATCAAGTAAATGGAATTACGCATCGCACAGTCCGCTCTTGAGGACTTGCAGGCTATTCAGACGTATTACAGAGAGCAGGATGTGTCACATATCGGTGATGATCTCGTGTCTGCTATCCTGAAGCATTGCGGAATGCTTCAAACCCACCCCGATGCTGGCCGAGTTGTTCCTGAATTCAGTCTGGATCACATTCGCGAATTGATTCACGCGCCATTTCGGGTTGTCTACCTCAGGCAGGCTAAAGAGCTTGTGCTCATACGAGTCTGGCGGAGTGAGAGGCAACTCGACTTACCTGAAAGCAGAACATAGCCAGGCATGCCAAAACCTTCGCTGTGGCGCTGTGGTGACCTCGGTTCCTCTATCCGCTTTCAGGATTCTGCAGGGTGCAGAGAATTTGACGCTCTATCAATTCAATACCAAAACCGCTGAACACTACTTCTGCTCTACCTGCGGGATCTATACTCACCATAGACGGCGCTCAAACCCGAATCAATTTGGGGTGAACGTGGCATGCATCGAGGGGGTAAATCCCTTTGAGTTGGGCGATATTCCTACCACGGATGGCATCAACCACTCGTCCGATCGTCGCTAATGGCTGATTGTAGGTTAGTCCCGACCTGACGGCCGGGACTCTTTAGCCAATAACGTCCGCTCAACCAGACAGCAGTTCGATCGGATAGCGAATAGTTGTCCTGTCGACACCCGGGCGGGAACCGAAATCCACTAACCGCAGGCGATTACAGATTTTCTTTTCAAGCGCCGGCTCATTCAGGGTGGATTCCACCACCGAACAACTTGAGACCGCCCCACTCTCTTCAATCACCAGTTCCGGCGTTACGCTGCCCTGCAGTGAGGGTTTGCGGCGCAGTTCGCGGTTGTAGATGCTGTAGATGGCCGATTTGTTGGCGTCCATGGTGCGACGGAGCTCTTCGCGGCTGCGCTTGCTGGCAGCCGCTTTTTGTTCACGCTCGACGGCTTTCGCCTGGGCGACCACTTCTTCCGCTTCCTCTACCTGAGCCCGTTGCCGTTCCGCCAGCGCAACCTCACGGGTTTCGCGGGTCAGGCCGGATTCATCCACGCCAGAACTACGGCCGGTGTTGGCCTTCTGTGCCAGGGTATCGCCGGTCTTGCGGGCGATCGGCTCGGCGGTTGTGACCGTGGCCGGTGTATCCAGTTTGACGGATTTACCCAGGGCACTCAGCTTGGAGAGCTCATCGCCCATGGCGAGGATACCGGTGTTCTTTGCCTTTTCCCGGGCTTTTTCGACATCCTGCTGCGTAGGCTCCGGCTTTTCGGCTACTTGCGGCTCCGGCTCGGGTTCTGGCTCAGGTTCCGGCGCAGGTGGCTGGACCTGGGGCTCGGGCTCGGCGACGGGCTGCTCTTCCTGTTCCGGCTTTTCGGGTTCAGGCTCGGGTTCCGGCGTTTTCAGTTCCGGAGGTGGTGGCGGTTCCTGTTTCTCAACAATCAGCTTAGCCAGTTGCGGCGGCAGGGCTTCACGCTCTTTGCGGTCCTGTTCCGGCAACTCAACCCAGGTGATGTACGCGGCCGCCACAAGGAACAGCGGGACCACGAGGGTGGCAACCGCAAACAAGCGCTTGCGTTCTCCGGCCTCCTGATTCCAGGGTAATCCCTGACGATGCTCTGCCACGACTAGGCTCCCTGCTCTGTTTTCTGGTTTACAGCCAGTGAAATGCTGGCGTAGCCCGCATCCACGCAGGTGGACATGATTTTCTTCAACAGCTCATAGGGCAGTTCGCGGTCGGCAAGAATGGTGATGGGGCGCCCTGCATCCGGTGCTGGAGCACTGGATCGGCTGGCCTGGTAGTCCAGCTCTTCCTTCAACGCTGGCTCCACTTGGCCGCTAAATACTTGCAGCACTTCCCGCTTCATCACAACACGGCCGTTCACCAGGATATCGTTGTCCGTTACCGTCAGCGCGAGTACATCGCCCGGAGGTTGCTGGGCACTGGAATCCGGCAGTTTGATGGCATTGTCCTGGTTCAGCACCTGAACATCCGAAGACGAGTTCACCATCAGGAAGAACACCAGGATGGTGAAGATGTCCATCAACGACACCAGGTTCAGCTTGCTCTGTTGTTTGCCGCGCCGATGATGGCGCTTCAGGCGTTTGGCTTTCGCAGACTCTTTCATGACTGTTCAGCCCTCTTCGGTGCGTCGCCCAGCGAGATCTCGGGGAACAGCTCGGCCTCAACAACATCACCTGCAACAACCGCCTCGTAGGAGCGAACCTTGTCCATGACCGATACCAGGGTCTGATAGGAGGTGTCACTGGACGGCATAATGATGATATTGCGCTTGTCCGGCAGCCTGCCCTTGAGCTCCTTCATGACCTTACCGAGCATCTCGAAGTCGTGGGCCGCCTCGCGGTTGGCGATGGTCTTGATCACACCGCCCTGGTTGTCGGACACCACAAGCTGGTCTTCGAAAATGACGACCTGTAACTGGAGTTCTTTCTGTTCTTCAACGGAACTGCTATCCACATCCGGAAAATTCAGTTCCAGCACGCTGGTGTGTGCAAACACCATATTCAGCAGCAGGACCGGAACCAACACGATCATCAGGTTCATGAACGGTGTGATGTCCAGGTCCGCTTCGCTGCGAAGCCGACGATGCTTACGCCTCATGGCTTTAGCTCCCTGATTGAACCGTTACGCCACTGACCCGGCGGGGTTGGCCGCACGGGAAGCAGGCTCTGCTGGACGGGCAGCGGTGGAGGCCGGTGCCTGCGGCCGTGCGCCTGTTCCGTCAGTGATCAGGTTCAGCACCTTGATGCCTGCCATCTCGAAGCTGTCGATGATTTCGTTGGTCTTGGTCTGGAGTACGGAGTGGATCAGCAGCAGCGGGATCGCAGACATCAGGCCGAAGGCCGTTGTGTTCATCGCTACGGAGATACTCTGGGACAGCAAACTCGCCTTCTGCGAGGGGTCCGCTGAAGCCACCGCGGTAAAGGCGGCGATCAGGCCGATGATGGTGCCGAGCAGGCCCATCAGCGTGGAAATGTTGGCCAGGGTGGACAGATACTGGGTACGCTTCTCGAGGCGGGGCATGACTTCCAGAAGGCCCTCTTCCATAGCGTATTCGATTTCTTCCCGGGACTGGCGACGAGCCAGGCGCTGCAGGCCGAAACCGATCATGGAGGCCATGGCACTGCCGGATTCGGAGGCGTAGTTCAATGCGCCCTTGAGATCCTTACCACCAATCATGTGGTGCAACCGGTTGAAATCCCTGCGATTGGTGATCTTTTGGGTAGAGAGGTAGATATAACGTTCGGCGGCAACGATGAGTCCGATAATCAGCACGATGGCGATCGGATACATGAAAAAGCCACCTTCCTGGAAGAAGCGAACGGCAGTTTCAATCATTTTCAGGGCACTCCATAGTCCGTGTTTGCAGGCTAGTGTATGCGGCAACCGCCCCGGCGGGGGTAAGTTCACGCAAGTCTTTGTAGCGGTTTGTTTTTACATGCGTATGTGCACAGACAGTATGTGACACAAGTCTCATTCCGATGTTGGGTCGGAACGTCCGGAATCCGTCAAATCCGCCGTGGAGGCGCGGAAATACTGATGATAGGACACCAGTCGCTGGAATTCCTGGCGTTCAAGAGGCGCGAAGGGGCGCTGGAGCATTAACTGCTCGTCTGGCCGTTCCAGTGACTGCACGGCCGGGGCTTGCCAGGGCACCAGATAGAGTACCGTGGGCACTTCCTGGTCGCCCCGGATACGCGTGCCTTCGATGGTCACAACACCGTCCTGGGCGACGCAGGGGAATGCGATGATCAACAACAAGCTGAGTATTTGTTTTCTAGCGGTCATAAGCGGTTCCTGACATCGAAGATCCAGTCTTTAAGACGTGGGTTCGGCTCTTCTGCCAACGACTGATACTGTTCGTAGAGAGGCAGCGCCTCCTCCAACCGACCCAGGTAGATATCCAGCAGGATGGCCAGATTCAGCATGGCCGGAAGATGATCAGGGTCTGCCTCCAGAGCTTGTCGATAAAGCGTTTCAGCCTGATCGAACTCGCCCTGCTCCCGGGCCATAACCCCGAGATGTGTCAACGCTGCGCTGTGTTCCAGGTCGCGCTCTATCACCTGCCTGAAATACGCTTCAGCTTCTGCGGCATTGCCCTCTTGCAGAGCAATAATGCCGAGATTCGCCAGGGGGCCGGTTCGCTCGGGGTCGGACTGATGGATCTGTTCTAACAGATCCCGCGCGTTGTCGGCATCCCCTCCCCTGAGCAAGGCAACTGCCTCGCTGAACTCCTGCTTTAGCTCGGCCTCTTTCGCCAGGCGCTCTTCCTCCGCAACGTCTGCCGGGTCGGTTTTGGGAGAGGACGCACAACCAGCTATCAGCGACACCGCCATCAGCAGTGCCACTCGCCTCCAACCCTGGAATAACTTAGCCCAGCTCATCGACAACCTCTACGGTGATTTCAGGTTTGTTGTAGCGGCCCGGAAGCAGGGTCTTCAGGGCTTCGTAACTGCGCTGAACCCAATCGTCGAAAATGCCATTGCGAGCGCGGCTGGCGTTCTGTTCATGAATATCGATGGCGTTGTCCTCAAACGGGTAGGCCTGCTCTTCCAGCAGCAGCTCGTACTGGGACAGTTCCAACTCCGACAACCCTTCGGGCCGCTCGGAGTCCATCAGGTCGCGGCCGAGGCGCGCGTAGATGTGCGCAATCTGGTAGCCGGCTTCAGTGGAAAAGGACGACACGCCATAACTCGCGGTTTTCTGGTAGGCGGTGACAGCCTCTTCCAACGCCTTGGTTTTGGCTGCCATGCTCTGGTTAAGAGGCAAGGTCAGGCGAATGCTGTCGTAGTACGCCAGCGACTCTCGGGCCAGGATCGCCGAGGCTTCGGCCGCCAGGTAACGCATGCGGTCATCCGCCTCATCGGGATTGTTGTCCACGGTGTTCATCTGCTTCCGTAGCCAGAAACGGCGGCTGCTGTCGTCCCCGATCCCATGATAGAGGCCAGCCAGGCTGTTGGCAGCCTCCATGTAGACGTCCTGTGGTTCCGGATAGGTATTGGCGTACCGCCGCCAGGTGTCGATGGCCTTGCCAGTTTTGCCCGCGCGTTCGTACAGGTCCGCGGCGATAAGCAGGTTCTCGCGCTTCTCTTCGTCCGTGGTTGCCATGGCAATCAGGTTGTTCAGCTCGTCCCCGGCTTTCTCCCACTGTTCGGTTTCGCGGTAGGCCAGGGCCAGCCGTGCTGGCAGGGTGTCGATCTGTTCGTGTTCGGGATAGCGGGACCGGAACGCCACCATCACGTCGATGGCATCCTGCCAATGACTGAGTTCAATCAGTAGTGTCGCCGCGTCGTATTCAGCATTGGCTCGCAACGCCGAGGTGGGAGCGACCTCACCCACACGCAGGAACTCACTGACCGCGCCTGCGGTATCACCGGCATCCGCCAGCGCTTCCGCCTGACGGAAAACGGACGCCGCCAGGCTTTCAATAACATCCGGCCGCCGTTCGTCGGTCTCCGCCATGACTCTCAGGGTCTGTTGATAGGTGGTTTCCGCCTCGGCGTAGCGGCCCAGTTCAAACAGGCTGTGGGCTTTCAGCAACCCGGTTTCGGTCAGTATCTCCGCCCCGGGGGCGGGAACGCGGGCGATCATGCGGTTCGCCATTTCCACCACCTGCCCGTAACGGCCCCGCTCAAATTCATGTTGCATGGCGATGTAGAGCACTTCTTCCGAGCGTGGGTCGTCGGGATACGCATTCACGAATCGCTGACGATTCAACTGTTGGAATTCGGCGTAGTCGTTGTAGGTTTCGACGGGCTCCCGGGGCCAGGTCTTCTCATACTCCCGGAATGCCAGTACCGATGCATAGCCTGCCTCGGCCGCGCGTTCGGGTGGCTCTCCCTCCCAGGGGAAGTCATAGGCCACTCGTTCGAAGGCCTCAATGGCGTCCGGCCATTGGGCCAGCTCCACGTGTGTTTCGCCCAGCAGGAACAGCATCTCCGGCGTGCGGGGATGGGTCGGGAAGGTATCCGCAAAGGCCTCGTAGTAGACCGCCGCTTGGCGATAGTGCTCTTCCGATTCCAGGCCTTCGTTCTCGCCAGCCAGTACGTAGTGTCGATTGGCCAACTCCGGAATCAGCTCTTCCAGCTGTTGCCCAATATAGAAAGCTGTCTCGTCATCAGCCTGTTGCAGGTAGGCGCTGTGAATGCCGTAATCCCGAACAAAGGCTGCCTTACGGTCCGGTATATCGGCAGTGAAGCCGGCCTGCGCCAGGGTGTCGATGATGCGCATGTGGTAGCGGGGCGCCCACGGGCTCTGTGGCCGAGCATCAATGTAGCGCTCGAACACGTCGATAGCGTCGGTGTATTGCTCCCGTTCCAGCAATAGGTCGCTGTAGCGGTCATACACCAGGATTTCGTAGGACTTTTCGCCGGTCTCACGGAAGATCGCCTGCAGGGTGTCCGCGCCGTCCAGGTAGGAGAGAGACAGACCGAATACCCGGAACAGGTCTTCCATCATGGTGCGGTATTCCTGCCCGACGGATTCCACGTCCTGCTCTTCGGGCATTACCAGGTCCAGTACATCGATATAGCTGAACAGGGCTTCCTGGTAGTCGCCCTGCTTGAACTGGCTCCAGCCCAGCATGTAGTGAGCGTTGACCAGGAACGAGGCGTCGTCCCTTCTTGCCGGGTCAGCGTCGATCACCGTGCGGAAGGCGTGCTCCGCTTCGGCGTAACGGCGATTACTGAATAGCAGGTCACCGCGCCGGAACTGGGCCTCGACCCAGAATTGCGAATCGGGATGCTCGTTCACTAGCGTCGTCAGCGTGGCGAGGTGCTCTTCGTTCATGCCGCGCAAATCGTAGGCGCGGGCCAACTGGTAAAGTACCTGATCGTTACCGGGTCGCTCCGGGTACTCCGCCAGCAGTTGCTCGTAGGCCTCAATGGCCCCTGCCATCTCATCCTCGGCGGTTTCAACCATCTTGTTCTCCGCACGCTGGAATTCCAGGTCCGCCAGCCGGTGACGCACGGCAACCTGTTTGGCGGGGTCTTCCAACAGGGGCAACAAGGCTCGGTAACTGTCCATCACCTCACCCAGAGATACTTCACTGGTGCCGCCCCGGGTATCCGATGCTGGCTCGATGGTTTCCTCAATGGATTGAAGAGTCGCCAGAGTCCCCGGCTGGGGCCGTCTGTCATCACCTCCGCCAAACACGTCAGGCATTGAAAGCGATTGGCAACCCCCAAGGAGGCCGGCAAAAAGCACGGGAAGCAGCGCATCCAGGCGCCTGCGAACGACCGACTCAGTCACGGTCACCTCCCGCTTCGGTGGCCGGATTCGCCGCCGCGCCATTGCGACCAAGGAACAGCGTGTCCGCCAATCTTGCCGCTGCATGACGGGTTGCCCTGAGGTATCCCTGCACTTCCTGGCTCTGTTGCTGAAGTTCATTATCCACCAGCGTGAGCAGTTCCATGCGAGCTGCGGAGAGCGCCTTATTCACCTCGCCCTGCAATCGTTGCAGGTCGGCCTGGCGGGCCTCTATCCTGACTGCCAGGGCCTGGTTTTCGCCACCCGATGCCATTTCCTGCTCAATCAATGCCCGCTGATCGACAAACACGTCCATGGCCCGGTCCAGCTCTCGCAACTGCTTTTCAGCGGCCCAGCGATTGACCGCGTAATCATCGGCAATTCGCCAGTTGAAGTAAGCCTCCATCCGCTGGAATACCTCACGCTGTTCGCGGGTGGATTCGTCATCCGGTAGCTTCGACAGGGTCTGCTCCACTTGTGCCAGCCGGTCCGCCAGTTCGTGCTGTTCCTGTGTCATGAAGAACCGAAGGTCCTCCCTGGCCAATGCGGCTTCGATGGCGTTGCGATACTCGGCCTGGCGTGCCAGCCATTGATTCGCGTTGAGCGCCTCAAGCGCGTCGCGGGTCTCGCGGATACGTTGTTCACGCTGTTGGGCACGGGTTGCCAACATGATATCGAAGGATTCCAATTGCTTTTGCCATTGGCCAAGGGAATCCTGCAAACGGTAGAGTTCATGCAGATCACGCAGGGAAAGCTGAAAGCGCTCGGTTGCCAACAAACCAGCCAGGCTGAAATCCTTGGGCCTGACCTTCACACGCCCGTATGCATCGGTCAGTACGGTTGGTTCTCCCGGTTCGGGGCGCACCAGCGCCGGGTCCATCGAACCGGCCTGTCCCGAGCTATCACTCTCACGCACGAAGCGAAGGGCCTCGATCAATCGCCGTTCGGTTAGCTGCTCCCGCTCATTCGACAGGCGGGTGTTCAGCGACTGGTAATGGCTGGCAGCCTCGCGGTAGGCCTGCAGCGCCTGCTGTTGGCGGTCCATCTGCTCGAACAGGAAGCCGCGGGCATAGGGCACCTGCTGCAGCCAGGGGGTAAACAGGGGGCGTTGCTGGAGGGTATTCAACGCTTGCAACGCCAAACCGGCTTTGCCCTCTCGGGAGGCAGCGACCGCGTAGTCAAACAGCGCCTCGTCGGAAAACACGCCATCCAGTGCAATCTGCTTGAGGCTGTCCATCGCGCCCGCAAAGTCACCTCTACTGAGGTGTAGCCGCCCTATGGAGAGCTTTACCCGTTCGCGGAGCGCGGACATTTCATTGGCCAACGTTGGCTCGAGCTCAGGCAGCTCGTCGGTCAGTTCGTCAAGCAGATCATCAAGGCTGGCCAGATCGGCCATCGCTGCTTCCGTCTGGCCTTCCGCCAGCTGGCCAACCGCCTGGTTGTAATGCAGGTAGGCGCGCCAGGGTGAGCTCTCGGGCAGCGCTTCGATCAGCTCGTCAACGGTTTCCCCATTGGTCGCCGCTGTTCCGGCCAAGGCCAGTTGGCCACGAAGGTACAGCCACTCGTGGTAAAGCGCTTCGTTTTCGTCTTCCAGGATCTCGTCATCCACCCGCTCTAAGGCGTCTCGCGCCGCGACAGGGTCCTGCTCCAGGTAGAACACTTTGCCCAGATAGAACCAGGCCTGGTTGCGGGTGCCCGGCGCCACCGCTGCGTCTTGGTCCAGTAACTCCCGGAACAGGGCCCCGGCTTCGTGGGTCATGCCGTAGGACAGCATCAGGCCGCCTTCCACGAGGGCAGGATGGTCGCCGTGGCCATCGATACCACCTTCCGCTGCGGCCACGTTGAGGCGGGTCAGCGCCTCGAACGCGTTGCCCTGGTAATACTCATACAGAGCCACACCATAGGCGGGGTCGGCCGCGCGCTGTGGCAGCTCATCGCCCACAGCCACCGGGCTGTGGAGCAGCGCTGCAAGCGCACCGGCAAGCGCGAGTCCACCCGGGGTACCTGCCGTCGTTCGGTTCAGCCACTCAATCACGGGCCGCGTTACTCCCACTCGACAATAGCCACGTCGGGCTGGTAATCAGAGGAGCGGTCACGGATGCGGACCTCCAGGGCAACGGTATCCGTATCCTTCTGCAACTGATAGGTCGCGGCCTGCTTATAGGCTCGGTTATCCGGGCCAATACCCTCAACAAACACAGTCACCTCGTGTTCGCCCGTCTTGAGGTTGCCAATGTGCAGGCGCTGCATTCCACCACGTTGCAGGGCTTTGGCCTGGCGCTCGGTATACAGGTGCGCTGCAACGGTTTCGTCATTGATCTTGAGTTTCACCGAATCCAGCTTGAGGAATTCTCCGGTGTCGAGGCTGAGAAACACCGCAAACTGCGTGCTGGCGGGATACAGCAGATCCTCTTCCAGAATGAACAGGTCCCGGTTCAGCCGGATTACCTGCTTCTTCAGCTCGCCAACGCTCAGTGCGACAGCACCGTCGTCGGTCTCGGATTCGCCGTTGTCCTGGGCTGAGGCCGCTGGCAGCCAGAGTATCAGCACCAGGCTGGCAACGTGCAATGCAAATGGTTTCTTCAGGGTCATCATGATGAATCGTCCCGACCTGTCAGTATTCAAGAATCAGCGATGCCCGGGTTACAAAGGCATCGAACGAATAAAGGGGTTCCTGCCCAGGCAGGAAGTCACCGGACGCAGTGACATCCCGGAAGTTGTCATAGCTGAAATCAAGCCAGTCCACGAGCAGACTGGCCTGCAGGCGCTGGATGCCCGGTAGAGAGGTCTGTTTCCACTCGTAAACCACGCCGCCGCCGAAGGTGGTGCCGGAAAACGCACTCATTTCCTTGTCTCGCGCCAGGTGAGTCTGGGAATTTTCGAAGGCATAGAGGTCGCTGTAGAAATCCGCCTCGTCCTGGACGTAGTATCGGGCACGCCCCTCCAGCGTCCAGCGGGGATTCAGGGCGTGAACGTAAGCGAGCTCGAAGGTCTGGGCATCAATGCCCCAGCTGTCACTGAAATAGCGGAACTCACCGCGAATCGAGGCCCGGTAAGGCAGGTAATACAGCGCCCGGGTGGCCACGGAGAAGCTGGTGCGGGTTTCCGGGTAACGCTCGGGCTGGTACAGAAAATCCGTCGGGTCATTGGGGTCGATATAGCGATTCTGGCGGTACGGATTCTGTAGAAAACCCTCATCCGTCACCACTTCAAGATCCAGCCCCACAAGACTGTTACGGGTGACAACCTGGCTGAGCCCCAGTTGGTAGTTCTGACGGTCTGCCTCTTCACTGAACGAATCGTTCCCCGCCACACCGACCTCGTCCCAGCCTTGGGCGTAACCGAGGGTAACGGTCGACATACCGCCAAAAAATTCCTGGCTGGTGGAGAGGTAGATCGTGTTGGCCTCGTAGTCGTTCTCTGAACTGTTGGTGTAGCCGAGGCTGAGGATCGAGTCCTCGTGCAGGTAGTCCACCCCGAGGCTGTATTCAGTACGCTCTTCGGTATATTCACTGGCCGTGGCAAGAACATCCACCGATGCGGCAGACACCATGTCCACGTAATATTGGCCCGACACGGACACCTGTGGGCCCACGCTCTTGCGCACCAAAACAGACGGACCATCAATGACCATGCCGCCGCCTTCATAGCGGTGATACAGGACGTCCACGTTATCCAGCGGCAGGGTGGCCGCCGTGGCGAGTTGGCCGAGTAACAGCCAACACACCAGGCCCGTTGCCAGGGCGGAGAAAAACCCAGAGCGATCAGTTACAGCCACAACCACCTCCGGAGCCGCCTTCCGACCCCCTCGCTGATTCACGGGCCTGGTAGACGTGGTGCATATAGACGTCGGCCTTACCATGCCGACTCAGGCTCATCACCGGGTCCGCAAGCTTGTCCCGCTCATAGGGCTTCACCCAGGGCTTGATATCGCTGCAACCGGCAGCACCCAACGTCATGAAGATCACGGTTGCCGACGCCATCACTGCTTTGAAAGAGTTCATACACTCACCTGCCTCAGGCTATTCCCGCACCAGTTGCCGGATCTGCGCTTCGTATTCGTCTTCGTAGCCAGGCTGGTAGCCATGGTGGAGAAAACGGGCATTGCCGTCCCGGTCAATCATGACTGTGGTCGGCATGGCCTGAACTTCGTATTGTTCGCTGACGTCACTTTCCGGGTCATAGAGGATCGGATAGCTGACCGGCACTTTGTCCAGGAAGCGGTGCGCTTCGTCGCGGTTCTCATCCACGTTGACCGCCAGAATGGTGAACCCGAGGTCCTTATACTGGGCGTAAAGATCGTCCATCAATGGCATTTCCTGACGACAGGGGCCGCACCAGGACGCCCAGAAGTTGAGCATCACCACTTCCCCACGGAAATCCTGTAGCCGCAGGTTCTCGCCCTGACGGCTTTCCAGTGTAAAGTCCGGCGCCGGGATGTTCATTTCTTCCGCCTGAACGGACGAAACGCCTACCAGCGTGGCCAGGGTCAGGGCCAATCCCAAAAACCGTGTTGTCATCATTGACTCCTGTTATCAGAAAAAGACAGTGAGGCCACCACTGACCTCGGTGTTCATGGACGTTTTTTCTTCGCCCAGCACATCAATCCGGTAGAAGTGTTCACGAACCCTCAGATGAATCGACACGCTGTCCGTCAGCAATACCTGGTAACCAGCACCTACATTGACGGTAAACCGGGTGTCGCCGGCAAAGTCCGTGGCGCCGGCCCCACCGATCAGGTAGAAGTTGGTATTGAAGGCGTAGTTCTCGGTCAGAAAGGCCTCACCGGGCAGTACATTTACGCCGATATTGACGTTGTAGTAGCTGTAATCCCGATCCTCGTCTGACAGCACCTGGACATCGCCAGCCAGCTTTTCGAAACTGGTTTCACCACCCTTAGCAAAGCCCACGTTGGCTTCGAAGAAGAAGGTTTCACTGAGGTGGTAGGTCAGCTTTCCGCCCCAAAGGAACGACGATTCGAAATCCTCGATGTTGATGATGCCGGCAAAGACACCGATCTCGAAATTTTCCGTATCGATCAACGCCTCGTCGACCTTCTGGGGCCGCACATCAGGCTCGATCAATGGCCGGTCGTCGTCCTGGGCACTGACGGCAGGTGGTATCAGCATCAGGCCCGCAAACGGCAGGACGGTCAGAAGAATATGCTTAATCCGATTTTCCATTCTGTTGCTTCTTCGTTGGTTGCCCGGTTGGTGAAAATCTTGTAGTCCTTGACCTCGGCACGGACAAAATAGTTGTCCGTGACGTAGGCGCGCACGCCCAGACCGGCGTGCCCAATGCTGTTGTCCCGGTCACCGGGATCCGCCAGGGTGGCCTTGGGCTCGATGAAAATATGCCCCACGCCCAATGTAAAGAAGGGCGAAATACGCCAATGGGGAAACGGCTGGTGCACGATGTTGGCGTTCACCATACGAATCTCCGAGGCGCTTCCCAGCACCTGCGAGCCCCACAACTCTGCCGACAGATTGCGAGTCAGAAGATAGCCGCCGTAAACAGCGGTCACCGACGCCCCCTCGAACTCGCCCATCATCAGCCCGGCTTCCCAGTTGCGGCTGCTGAAATCGTCAAAACGCGGATTGCTGAGTGAGACCTGCTCACCCTCACCATCCAGTGTCAGTTGCACGTCATCCACATGCACCCAGCCTTCCCGCCCCTTACGGTCGGTGACTTTCAGCCAGGACGTCTTGCGCATGCGCAGCGTTAGCCACTCGCCCTTTTCACTGGTATGGAACACCGGATAGCCCACGGCCGGCCCGGTGCGCCATTCCACAAACGGCTCCGCCACCTGAACCTGGGGCATCGGCTCGTCGGCACCGCCCCACAGCCAGTCGGCGGTAGCGGACAGGGGCGCGGTTAAAAACAGCAGTATCAGGGCCAGTCTCATGGTTAACAGTTCAGGTCCTATCAGTCCGCCGGAGCATCAAAGGGGTTGTTGTAATACTGGCCACCAACATCAAGCCATTCGGCAAGGAGGCGCAGCTCGGCAGGGCTCATGAAGTCTTGGTGACTGCCACCGGCATGGAATCGATTGAAGAAGTTGCCGCTGGCACGGGCTCCATTAACGGACATAGTGGGAGGCACATTGACGTTTACAAAGACGGGAATCTGATTGCCGTCGTCGTCCAGAATAAATTCACCGTCTTCGTCCTGAAGGAATCCGTCCTGTACCTGAACATCATTGAGCTGGTCGCCAACCAGCTCCTGTTCATTGTCGTTAAACAGGAGCTCTCGGTAGGACTTGAAATGATCCGGCTCGTCTGTCGAGGGGCCATCGCTCAGGTCGAGTTGTGCGACCGGCAGTTGCGTCGCTTCGGCTGCGTCGGTGTCGGAATGGCAGCCGGTGCAAGTGAAATCCTCGATGTTGCCGTTCCCGTCATCAATGAGTCTCTCCAGCCCCCACAGCGGATGGATATGTTGCTCGTAATTGATGACAGTTCGACAGGCGGCGCGCCAGTCATCGGCGCATTCGGGACGAATCGGGGCAGGCGTTTCAAGGTCCGCGTAACTCAGAGAAAACGCAGTGCCTGGTGTAAGACTGGCATCATCGGGATCTGTCCACTGATCGACATAGACAGCGTCCGGCCCGAGGCGACGGATGTCGTTAACCCGGGCCCAGGTTTCCGCCATGGTTTCACCCATGTCTGCGAAGAGTGCGGGGTCGGTATTCGGGAATTCGATGCCGGTGGTCGGCGCACCTGCGTACACCGGAGCTGGCCCCGCATCCGGGCGACCATGGGGTACGGCACTTCCAGGATTATGGCAACCGTTGCATGCCAGGGTTTCTCCGGGCCTGACATTCAACCAGTTCTGGTGACGGGGGCCAATCCGTCGTCCTTCATCGTCCACCACGCTGATGGCAAACGCGACGTTGGCGGGCACAGCCACTCGAACCGATCCATCGGGCTCGACCGGCACGTAGCCGAGAATCTCCCGCATCGACTGCGCCTGGCTGCGGCCAAACGCGGTATTGTCGAAGTCCCTGACCTCTTCATCGGGAATTGAAACCGGCTTTTCGAGTCGGAGGAAGCGCCTGGGAAGGTTGTCCGGAGAAACAATCGCCGGATCGGCTGTCTGCCGAATACCCGCCGGAGAAGTATCAACGCCATCAATGTCGTAGACACTCTGGATCTGCAGTATGCCAAGACCATCCTCTGCAAGGGCCCCCGCATCGCCTGAGAACTGCGATTCGGGAATAAACGTTGGCAGGGACCTTTCGGTCATCAGTACCGCCTCGTCGAACTGCTGACCTTCCTCGGGCGATTGAATCGGGCGCTGAGTGCCGGAGGCCATATCAAGCAACCACAACCCGTAAACAGGGGCGGCGACCCGATAGGCGCCCGAGGCAATCCGCTCCTGAGTGCAGTTGAGGATGTCGCCGTTGCCACTGGCAAGCCTCAGCCGGCATGGGCTCCAGCTAACGAGGTAGCGGCGGGTGCCATCCAGAAACGGGGACACCGAACTGTAGTTTCCACGCAACGAAATCTCATCGCCAAGAGACAACCCGCTGACCAGCGGCGTCTGCGCCGAGCCGGAATCGCCGTTAACGCGAATGTTTGCCTCGACATAATTGTCGATATCTATCTCAACCGGAACAGCACCAAAATTGTCGGTTTCAGTGGGCCGAAGCTGCGCCAGCAGCCGACTGGAATCGGTGGCTTGCGGGCGCAGATATTCAATGTTTGCGTCATCGCTGACTGAGTCGTGGGAGTGGCGACCGTATAGATAACTCAGTCCGGTGCCGTCCGGATTGACCTTGTAAAGGTTAAACCCGTTGCCCTGGGTTTGGCCGGCGTTGTCCCAACGGCTAAACACGATGGTGCCTTCGTCCGTTACTAAGGGGTCCAAATCGTGGCTCTGGTTGAACGTGATCTGCTCGATGTTGTCGCCATCGGCATCCATAACGTGCAGGACGAAGGCGGGAACCTCACGCTCCTCGTCAAGCGCCGGATACTGAGGTTTGCCCTCGTCCAGCAGAATCGCGCGGGACACCCGTTGCCGCGTGGAGGAAAAGACAATACGGTCATCAGGCAGATAGACAGGGGCGATGTCCTGTCCCGCCTCAGCGGTGACGTCCGATTCGACAATACGTCGAAGATCACCGAAGGCTACGTCGTACTCCCAGATGTTCCACGTTGGCTGCTCGTCGTCATCGGCATCCTCAATCTCCGGTGCCCTCATGGCAAAGAGAACCCGGGTGCCATCGTAGGACACGGTGAGATCCTTGACGTCGTAACCAAGCGACCCCTGGAAAGCCGATGAGGTGATATCCCGCGACGGAGCGTCAGGAGATGCGCGATCCTTCAGGAACAAACGCGCGCCGGGGCGAAACTCTGCAGGCTCAGCCAGGTTGTCACCGATAAGCACCCCGTTGTTCTCGTCGAACAGCAAGGGGCGTTTTACAAAGGCGACGGGATTTTCAACAACCACAGGATCGCTGGACTGACTGTCTCCGCTCTGGAGGCACCCTGCAGCCAACGCGACGGGCCCAAGGGCCAATACCCGGCCGATCACAGCAAAATACGACCGTAACTCGCTGATGCAAAAGCACATTTTATTTTCGCAATGTTTAGTCACCACCAACGAACCCTGTTTGGCCTGAAAATCCATTTACATACGCTAAGTCGGGACAGGGCCTATGCTCCAAGGCTTTTACGTAACGCTATGTAATAACGTGGAGCAGCCCTCAAAACCGCCGTTAATAGCTCGCCTAGACTTTGAACAATTGTAAAATGGTACTAATGTGCGAATGCTAACGAAATCGAGGGAATCGATCATGACAGTCTTTTGTGCGACCCGGCAACTTATAAAGAGGACATTTTTATTCACTGTCCTGCTGGCTTTGGTCGGAACGCAGGCTACCATCGCAAACGCTGGTCCCCGGGACCAGGCGAAACGTATCCATGAACGCATCGCCGGTGTCCCTCCCTCACCAGAGGTGCTGGATCAGATGGCCGCGGATATAATCAACAACGGTCCGTCAGGCGCCGTCTCCGCAGCCTACACGGCCATGGAAGATCCAGCGTTTTACGATGTTACCCTCAAAAATTTCGTTGCACCATGGACAAATGAGGCGATGTCGCCCTTCGTTCCGCTGAACGATTACACGGCGACCGTCATCGGTATTGTGCGGGATAATCATGATTTCCGGCGCATACTATATGACGACATACTTTATGTCGGTAACTCGAGCTTGAATGGTATCTCGGCTTACTCAACGTCGAACAACGACAACTATGAAGATCTTGAACGCTCCGGCTTTACCCTCAGTGACGACAACGTGCTGGAACAAACCACGCAGTCCAGCCTTAACTCTGAACTGCCGACAGGCGCCACGGCCGGTGTAATCACCTCCCGCGCCGCAGCCAGGGCGTTTTTCAGCGCCGGAACCAACCGCGCCATGTTTCGCTTCACCCTGCTCAACCACATGTGCAACGACCTGGAACAGGTAGCGGATGTTTCGCTGCCACCGGATCGCATCCGCCAGGACGTGTCGCGCAGTCCGGGTGGCGACAGCCGGGTGTTCCTCAGCAACTGCGTTGGCTGTCACACCGGCATGGACCCGATGACCCAGGCCTTTGCGTACTACGACTACCAGTACAACGCCGATACGGACCCTGATGGCGAGCTTGGCAGGCTGATCTACAACTCTGTTAGCGATGTGGACCCGGAAACGGGTACCCGCGTTGTCGCCAAATACCACATCAATTCAACCACCTTTGAGCAGGGGTACGTGACGCCGGACGATGGCTGGGACAACTACTGGCGGTCCGGCACCAACCGGCGCCTGGGCTGGGATGGTGCCCTGCCCGGCTCCGGTAACGGCGCCAAGAGCCTGGGGCGGGAGTTCGCCAATTCCGACGCCTTTGCCCAGTGCCAGGTGAAAAAAGTATTCCGCAATGTCTGCCTTCGAGAGCCTTCAAACGATAGCGATCGCTCAAAGATTAGCGAAATCGTTACGAGTTTTCGCAGCGAGCACAACCTCAAAACTGCCTTTGCGGAATCTGCCGCGTATTGCCGGGGGGAGTAGGACACTATGAAAACTGTAATCAGGCAAGGAATCCGAACCCCCGTTGCGATGTTCTGCGTTTTTGCTGCCCTGCTCTTTCTTGCGGGCTGTAACAGTGGCGAGTCTACCGAATCGCTTCCAAACACCGGCGGCGGCTCCAATACCGTTAACTATAGCGGCCCGGCACCGGCTACCGACGATGTACTGAATTTCAAGCGCAGCGTCTGGGATGAACTTTCAGGCCAGAACAAGTGCGGTGCCTGCCACAACGCTGGCGGCCAATCCCCTCAGTTCGTGCATGAGGGCGACATCAATATTGCCTACGCCCAGGCCAACACCATCGTTAACCTGTCCGACCCGTCCCAATCTCAGATGGTCACCAAGGTTGCCGGTGGGCACAACTGCTGGACTACGTCCATTACCGCCTGTACCGATTTGCTGACGGTCTATATTTCAAACTGGGCGGGTGGATCGGAGGGATCGGTTAAAACGGTCGAACTTCGAGCTCCGAACATCCAGGACGTGAACAACACGCTCACCTTTCCGTCGGACGCCGACGATTTTGCAAACACCATCTACCCTGTATTGACCCAATACTGCAGCGACTGCCACACCAGCAACGGCCAGACACCGTACATCGCGAGCTCCGACGTCGACATTGCGTACGAACAGGCCAAAAGCCGCATTGACCTGAACGACGGGAAAGACCCGGTCACCGAGGAATGGATACTTCCTGACGAGGCCTCTTCAAGACTCGTAGAACGGCTGAGAGACGACCGTCATAACTGTTGGGATGCCGACTGCCTCGACTCTGCCACAGAGATGCTGGCTGCAATCCAGGCCTTTATTGGTCGCCTTGGGGACCCAGAACCAATTCCCTCCAACCTGGTGACCAGCAAGGCACTGAACCTAGCCAACGACGGTCTGCTGGCCAATGCCGGCGGCCGCTACGAAGACAACGTCATTGCGCTTTACGAATTCAAAGCAGGCGACGGCCCAACGGCCTTTGATACCAGCGGCATTTCCCCTCCCCTGGACCTGACGCTCAGCGGTAACGTCGGCTGGGTCGGTGGCTGGGGTATTGATATTGGCCCGGCCTTCGAAACCGAAGAAGGCGCGATGATCCGTGCCGGTAAGGCCCAGGGCTCGACTGCCGACAGCCGAAAACTGCACACCCTACTGACAGCCTCCGGCGAATACGCCATCGAAGCATGGGTTGTGCCCGGCAATATCACCCAGGAAGACTCTCGCATCGTGACCTACTCCGGCTCCTCAATAGCGCGAAACTTCACCCTGGGCCAGGACATGCAGAGCTACGAATTCCTGCACCGGAGCACTACGACAGAGCAGAACGATCCGCTGCTCACCGAAGCCAACCCCATGCTATTGCAGGCGACCCTGCAACACGTGGTAGTGAACTTCACACCTGACGGTGGCCGCGAGATCTTCGTCAACGGTGAACCCTCCGGTGATGTCGACCCTGATTCCGCCGGGCTGCTGACGGACTGGGACAACAGCTTTGCGCTGGTGCTAGGCAACGAGACAGACGGTGAATCCCCCTGGGAGGGCGCCGTAAGAATGCTCGCTATCCACAATCGGGCCCTCACTGCAGAGCAGGTTGCCGCCAACTACGACGTGGGCGTCGGACAGAAGTTCTTCCTGCTGTTCAGCGTGTCCCATCTGGTGGATATGCCGGAAAGCTTTATCGTGTTTGAGGCCAGCCAGTTCGACAACTACGGCTATTTGTTCTCAAATCCGTTCTTCATCAGTCTCGACGAAACCCAGACTCCATCGGGCATACCATTGAAGGGAATGCGAATAGGCATCAACGGCCGCGAAGTGGTGGTGGGCCAGTCGTTCGCCAATCTGGATATCACACTGAATGCCAGTGATTACGTGGCAGGTTCCGGCCAGCCGCTATCGAGGCTCGGCACGGTTCTCGCGCTGGAGGAAGGTCCTGAGAACGACCAGTTCTTCCTGACCTTTGAACAACTCGGCAGCAACACAGATGTTCGGGTGGAAGGCCCTGCCCCGACACAGCCACCGGAAACCGGCAGCACGGAATTCTCCGCCATAGGCCTGAAGACATTTGACGAAGTGAATGCCTCCATGTCGAAGGTGACGGGTATTCCGACCACCCAGCCGGGCGTCGCCGAAACATTCACAACGGTCAAGCAACAGCTGCCAACAGTAGAGGACCTTGAGGGTTTCCTGTCATCCCATCAGATGGCAATTACCCAGATGGCGATCCAGTACTGTGATGTGCTGGTGTCGGATACCACACGCCGCAACGCCTTCTTCCCGGGCTTTGACTTCGGTGAAGATGCCGGCACTGCGTTTGACGATGCTGGCCGGGCGCTCATCAAAACGCCGTTGATGGAAAACTTCGTCGGCACAAGCCTGAGCACGCAACCCTCCGATGCGGACATTGAAACTGAGCTGGATGCCCTGATGGGGCGCCTCACCACCTGTGGTGGTAGTTGCGAAGCCGGCCGTACCGAAACCGTTGTCAAAGCAAGCTGCGCCGCCGTACTGGGCAGCGCCGTGACACTGATCCAGTAGAGGACGTTGACCATGTATATCAAACCTTCTCGCAAACGTGCACTGGCGACGGATCAACCTCTCCTGCACAGTGATCACGCAAGACCGAAAACCCGGCGTGAGTTCATCGCCCAGGGTTTTATGACCGGTGCAGCCACGCTCTGCGGTGGATCGGTGTTCAGCCTGTTCGCCAATCCACGGCAGGCGTCCGCGGCGTTGTCGGATGACCTCGAGGACTGGAAGCAATCCTGCGGCATCGCCTCGGCGGGCGCGGGCAAGATTCCCTTCATCTGCTTCGATCTGGCCGGCGGCGCCAACATTGCCGGTTCGAACGTGTTGATGGGCAAATCCGGTGGCCAGTTCGACTTCCTGAGCACCGCCGGCTACAACAAGCTGGGCTTGCCGGGCACCATGCTGCCGAACGACCCTGCTTTCGTGAACCAGGAATTTGGCCTGGCATTCCATTCTGACAGTGGCTTTTTGAGGGGTATGCAGGACAGTACATCCGTTGCGGCCCGGGCCTTCATCAATGGCGCCATCATTGCCGCCCGCTCCGAGAACGACACCGGCAATAACCCTCATAACCCGATGTATGGTATCAGCAAGGCGGGCGCTGACGGCGAACTGCTCACGCTTGTGGGTTCACAGAGCTCAGAAAGTGGCGGCAACTCCATGGCGCCCATGAGCCTGATCAATCCCCAGGTACGCCCCACCAAGATTGACCGCCCCAGTGACGTCTCTGGCCTGGTAGACGTGGGTGATCTGACGGCCATTCTGGATCAGGACGATGCCGTCGCCGTGATGGAGTCCATCCAGCGCATCAGCCGCAAGAAACTGGACAACGTCGATACAAAAATGACGATCACGAGGGATGATGTGGTGAAAGACCTCGTCAACTGCGGCTATGTTAAAAGCGCAGATCTGACCGAGCGCTTTGCCGATCCGTCTTCTATCGATCCATCTCAGGATACGGACATCGTGGGTGGCATTTTCACCGAAGCCCAGTTCAACGAAAACTCGCGACTGGGCCGGGAAATCCGCAAGACCGCTGCGGTTATGAAGCTGGTCCAGAACGGTTACGCCGGCGCCGGTACCGTCACCCTGGGTGGTTACGACTACCACACAGGTGAACGCGGAACTGGCGAGGATCGGGATTACCTGGCAGGCCGCTGCATGGGTGCGTGCCTTGAATACGCACATCGCACGCAAACCCGGCTGATGCTGTACGTGTTCAGCGACGGTTCCGTGTCGAGTAATGGTCGGCTGGACGAATCCATGGCGGGACGCGGCAAAGGCGAGTGGACGGGTGACAACCAGCAAACGGCAGCGTCCTTCTTCCTGGTTTACAGCCCGGCGGGCAAACCCACTGCCCTCACCAACCAGATCGGCTTTATGCGCTCGGACGCCTCGGTGGAGACCGCCTCAAGCCCTGCAGCTAACAACGTAAACCAGTTGGTGCAAACGGTATTGCTCAACTACATGGCGCTGCACGGGGAACAAGGCATGTTTGAGAACTCGGACCGGTTCCCCAATCATGGCCTAGGAAATCAAAACAGCCGTGATCGGCTCATCGCCCTCGAACCGATTGTGTGACCCGGCGTGACCGGGCTTACGGGCCCGGTCGCACACCCTTTTTGCATCATTCCCTTTCCGGTGGCATCAGCCCGTCCGAATAATGCACCTGACGCTGTTCATCAATGATGACGGCGTCGATGCCCTTCAACCGATTGACCATTTCAAGGCCCCTGGCCGCCCCAAGCACGAAGACCGCCGTGGACAGGCCATCGGTTGTGATGCTGTCGTCGCCGAGGATGGTCACACTCTGCACGCCTTTTACCGGTTTGCCGGTCGCCGGCGAGAGGATGTGATGGATACGTTCATTGTTGTCGTCGAAAAAAAAGCGTTCGTAATCGCCAGACGTCGATACCGCCACGTTGGTCAGTGGCAGAACCATAGCGTTGCGTGATTCAGACCGGGGGTCCCGGATACCCACTATCCAGGGCTTGCCGCGCTTGTCACCTAACAGCCTCAGATCTCCCCCTGCACTCAAACGCGCGTTGCGAATGCCAAACGATTTAAGGATGTCGATACCACGGTCGACGGCATACCCCTTGGCAATGCCCCCCAGATCCAGCCGCACCCCTTCATTAAGAAACCGAACGGTACTGGTACTCGGATCCAGCACTACGGATCGGTAATTGACCTTTGCCAGGCTCTCCGCCAGCTCTTCGTCGGAGGGCTGTTGTCTGGCGCGGAAATCGTACAGGTAGCCGACGGAGCCGAAGCTGATGTCAAATGCACCGTTGCTCAACTCGGAGACACGCAACGCCTGCTGAAGAACCGTAAACAGGCTGTCGCTGACTTCCACCGGCCCATTGGCCGCCTCGCGATTGACCCGGGAAAGCTCAGAGTTCTCACGGTAGCGACTCATCTGGTGATCAATTCGATCGAATAATGCCAGTACCGCGTCGCCCGCCTGTTCCGCCACGGAGGGATCCTCAGACCAGAACTCCATTGCGATGGCAGTCGTCATCGCCGTACCGTTCACACGCACCCATTCGGCCTTCGCTGGCGTGGCCACCATCAACAGTATTGCCATACACCACGACAAACCCTGCACGACTTGCCGCTTATTCAACCATCCGTTGCTCACTGCCCGCCCTCGTCTCGATAACCTTGATTTAATCGCTGTCTTTAATACCACCCCGACTCATCCCCTCTACGCCCCCCTCATCCCCCCGGCTACGCCAATAAAAAGTGCGTCAGGAGGATGAATGGCCGGCACCGTCGTCGCACTATGCATGAAAGCTATTCCAGCGGATGCTCTCCGCTCTCACAATAACAATCTTTCACCGCCAGGGTGTTAAGCGAGGCAAGATGATGAAAAACCCGGACTGGTGGCGTGGCGCCGTCATTTATCAAGTTTATCCACGCAGCTTCTACGATTCCAATGGCGATGGCATTGGTGACCTGCCTGGCGTAACCGCCAAGCTCGATTACATCGCCAGCCTGAACGTGGATGCCATCTGGCTGTCGCCCTTCTTTACCTCGCCAATGAAAGACTTCGGCTACGATGTTTCTGACTATCGCGGAGTGGATCCGATTTTCGGCACCATCGAGGATTTCGATGAACTCATTGCCGCGGCCCATAAACGCGACCTAAAGATCATGATCGACCAGGTGTTGAGCCATTCTTCCGACCAGCATCGCTGGTTCGTTGAAAGCCGCGCCAGCCGTGACAACCCGAAAGCAGACTGGTACGTGTGGGCAGATCCAAAGGCCGATGGCACCCCACCCAACAACTGGCTGTCGGTGTTTGGCGGCTCCGCATGGGCCTGGGATACCCGCCGCAAGCAGTACTACCTGCACAATTTCCTGACCAGCCAACCGGACCTGAATTTCCACTGTCCGGACGTAGTTGAACAGGTGCTGTCGGACGTGAAATTCTGGCTTGACCGGGGTGTTGACGGTTTCCGTCTGGACGCCATCAATTTCTGCTTCCACGATCCCGAACTGCGGGACAACCCTCCCAGCGAAGCTGTTGCTGAGGGTTCCATTGGCGTACGCAAGGAGAACCCTTACGCCTACCAGTTCCACAAATACGACAAGACGCGCCCGGAAAACCTGGCCTTCCTGCAGCGCCTGCGTGCCCTGCTCGACCAATACCCCGGAACCACCACCGTCGGGGAAATCGGCGACGACAACTCGCTGCAAACAATGGCGGAATACACCAGTGGCGGTGACAAACTGCACATGGCTTACTCCTTCGATCTGCTGACGGAACAGCACGGGGCAGACTTCTTCCAGAAGACCGTCGACTCCATCGAGAAAAAACTGACCGACGGCTGGCCCTGCTGGGCCATCGGCAACCATGATGTTTCACGGGTTGCTACTCGCTGGCAGGCGCGCTCACCCCAGCAGTTGAAAGCCTACATGGCCATGCTGCTGACCCTCCGTGGCAGCGTCTGTATCTATCAGGGTGAAGAGCTAGGCCTGACCGAGGCAGAGCTGGAATACAAAGACCTGGTGGACCCTTACGGCATTAACTTCTGGCCCGAATACAAAGGCCGGGACGGTTGCCGTACCCCCATGGTGTGGCACAACAAAGAGGCCAATGGCGGCTTCTCCGATGCACGCCCTTGGCTGCCGGTTTATGATGAACACTACAACGCAGCGGTCGCCATCCAGCACGAACAGGAAAATTCCATCCTGCAGGCATACCGGGCATTCCTTGGCTGGCGCGCACAACAACCGGTGCTACTCAAGGGCGACATCGACTTTCTGGACAGCCCCGAAAACAGTCTGGTTTACACCCGGACCTATGAAGGCACCACCCTTCTGGTCGCTCTGAACCTGACGGATCAACCAGTTCGAATCACAGCTCCGGCCACGGGCCAGAGAGTCAGCGGTGCGCCTGATTTCGTCGGCGCCTCCTGGAATGACAACGAGCTCGAACTACAGCCCTGGGGTGTGGAGATTGCATCACTCTGACCCCGCTTTCACAGATCAAACAAGAAGACATACGTTATGGCCAGCGTCACACTACGAAATATCTGCAAGAGTTATGACGAAACCCAGGTCACCCGCAATGTGAACCTGGATATCGACGATGGGGAATTTGTGGTGTTTGTCGGCCCCTCCGGGTGCGGCAAATCCACCCTGTTGCGAATGATCGCCGGGCTGGAGGACATCACCTCCGGCGAGCTTTACATCGGCAACGACAAGGTCAACAACCTGCCCCCCAAGGAACGGGAAGTGGGCATGGTGTTCCAGTCCTACGCACTCTACCCTCACATGAACGTGGCGGAAAACATGGCCTTCGGGCTCAAACTCGCCAAAACCGACAAAGCCGAGATTGACCGGCGCGTTAACGACGCCGCCAAACTGCTGCAACTGAACAACCTACTGGAACGCAAACCCAAGGATCTGTCCGGTGGTCAGCGCCAGCGTGTTGCGATTGGCCGCACCATCGTGCGGGAGCCAACGGTTTTTCTGTTCGACGAGCCCCTGTCCAATCTCGACGCTTCCCTGCGGGTGCAGATGCGCATCGAGATTTCCCGGCTGCACAAGCGCCTGGACGCCACCATGGTGTATGTCACCCACGATCAGGTGGAAGCCATGACCATGGCTGACAAGATCGTCGCCCTGGACAGCGGCGCGATCGCCCAGGTTGGCAAGCCCATGGAGCTATACCACTACCCTGCCACGCGTTTTGTAGCCGGGTTTATCGGCTCACCGAAGATGAACTTCATCGACGGCACTGTGGAGTCCGCCAGCAGCCAGTCCGTGACCGTTACCATGCCCGGCAAACACTCCCTGGAACTGCCGATCAACGGCCACGAGCTCACTGCTGGTGAGTCGGTCACCGTGGGCATCCGTCCGGAGCACCTGAGCAACGACGACGAAGCAGATATGTATCTGGACGGCGAAGTGACCGTGGTGGAACGGCTGGGCTATCAGACTCTGGTGCATATGGACGTGAACGGCGTGGATGGTGTTATCACCATGCGCACCGACGGCAGCGATCCGGTCCAGGAAGGCTCGAAGGTCACCCTGGGCATCAAGGCCATCAAGTGCCACTTGTTCCGCGAAGACGGCGACGCCTGCCCCCGGCTTTACCGGGAACCCTGCATTGATTTTTGATCTGCTCTGACACCTTTTCAGGGGCCGGTTCCGTCAGGTACCGGCCCCTTTTTTTGTCCTGTTCCTGTCCGCCCGCCGATCAGGCTGGGGGATACTCCTGAAACACGCTGTGAATACATCCCTGTACGCTCGGCTCCGCCATCCATGGCTCCGCACGGTTTCGGGAGTACCTACCAGCCTGTTCAGCTATCAAGGTGGTAGCCGGATAACGGCCGAGAAAATAAAAAAAGCCCGGTCAGCAGGGGGGGATTAGCCTGACCGGGTCGCGAAGTGCGGAAAAAGGAAGACGCATTTCTCGCGGAAGGGGTGGTGGCATCAGCCTTTGACGCCACCAGCGGTTAACCCGCCAACAATCCATTTCTGGCAGTACAGGAAGATCAGTGTGATGGGCAGCCCGGATAACACCGCTGCGGCGGCGAAGTCACCCCACAGGTAGTTCTGCTCGTAAAGGTATTGCTGCGCGCCGACCGCCAGGGTCAGTTTGTCAGTATCCACCAGCAGCACTGAGGCCATCGGGTATTCCATGATGGTCATGATGAAGGCCAGGATGAACACCACCACCAGAATTGGAACTGACAGCGGCAGCAGGATGTAGCGGAACGCCTGCCAGGTGGTCGCGCCATCCACGATGGCGGCCTCTTCCAGGGAGCGGTCGATGGAATCGAAGTAGCCCTTGATGGTCCAGATATGCAAGGCCATGCCACCAAGGGACGCCACAATCACCGCACCGTGGGTGTTCAGCCCCAGCCAGCTCACATGGTTGCCTATCTGGTCAAACAGGGCATACAGCGCCACCAGGGACAGCACCGGCGGGAACATCTGGAAGATCAGCATCGACTTGAGCACAAAGCCTTTGCCTGCAAAACGCATGCGGGCGAAGGCGTAGGCACTGGTGGTCGAGAGGGCCAGGATCATCACCGAGGAGATCACTGCGATCTTGATGGAGTTCCACAGCCACAACAGCACCGGGAACGGCGGCTGGGTGACCGTGCCGTCCTCCCCGGTGTAGGGAATGCCCAGCGCCAGGTACCAGTGTTCCAGCGAAGGGTTCTCCGGCAGCAGGCTGCCGGCTGCAAAGTTGCCGCTGCGGAAGGAGATGGAGATGACCATCAGCAGCGGGAACAGGATGATCACGATAAAGCCCAGCATCCCGAGATGCGACGCCAGAACGCGATACTTGGTGGAGCGGGGTTGAACCATCGCCATGGGTAGCTCCTTATACTTTTATTTTGGACAGTTTCAGGTTGATCAGCGACAGGGCACCAACCACCAGGAAGATGGCGGTGGCTATAGCAGCCGCCAGGCCAAAGTTCTGTCCGGAGTCCTGGAACGCAATGCGGTAGGTGTAGCTCACCAGCAGGTCGGTAGTGCCCGCAGGTGTGCTTGCGCCGATAATATCGGGCGCACCGCCAGTCAACAGAGCAATCAGAACGAAGTTATTGAAGTTGAACGCAAAGCTGGCAATCAACAGCGGCATTAACGGCTTGATGATCAGCGGCAGGGTGACATTGAACAGGTTGTTCACCGGCCCTGCCCCGTCCATGGCGGAGGCCTCGTAGAGATCCCGAGGTATCGCCTGCAATAAGCCCATGCAGAGCAACATCATGTAGGGGTAGCCCAGCCAGGTATTGACGATCAGTATCATGGTTCGTGCCAGGGCCGGATCACTAAACCAATCAGGGCGCAGCCCGAACAGGCCTTCCAGCACCAGGTTGATCTCACCGAAATTCTGGTTGAACAGACCTTTGAACACCAGGATCGAAATAAACGCTGGCACCGCGTAGGGCAGGATTAGCATGGTGCGGTAGAAGCCCTTTCCGCGAATCTGGTCCCACTGCAGGAGGTTCGCAAGCAACAGCCCAAGTGCCAGGGTGAACACCACGGTTGCCACGGCAAAAGACAGCGTCCATACAAATATTTCGAAGAACGGCCCACGAATGCTTGGGTCGGACACCACCTTCAGATAGTTGTCCCATCCTATGTTTACGGTCCACCCCGGCGACAGCGTCTGGCCATCCGCACTTCGGTAGAAGCCGGTGTCGTGGTCCGGGAAGTAAGTCACGTCCGTCTGATTATTAGTGATGCTGCCGTTGTCGTGCACTGTGAACTGGGCGTTGATGGCCGCAAAGGCACGCAGGCTGGCCATGCTCAGTTCGCGGCCGTCTTCGGTCAACAGGTCCAGCTGCGACAGTTCGGATCGCAACTGGATGATGTCGCGAATGGCCAGCGGCTCGCCAGCTGGCTTACCCGAAGCAGGTAAGACCGGCGCGCTGGTGTCAGAGCCGTCCAACGCCAATGGGGCCGATACCAGGTCCTGGTGTTTGCCCTCTAGATAGATCACATAACCGGCATCGGTGTTGAAAAGCTCATAGTTATAGCGAATGGAATCGGACTGGTAGGTCCGGTCCATCAGATTGTCCTTAACCTGCTCAAAACTCAGTAGATTGCTGGCACTGTAGTTGGTAAAGCCAATACCAACCGTGTACATCAGCGGAAAAATAACAAACACTCCCATACCGGCTACCGCAGGGAAAATGTAGCGATGGGCGTAGAGTTTCTTGTTCACGAATACGAACACCGCCGATGCGGTCAGCACCAGGAACAGCATCGCGAACACGAACTCCTGCTGGGCATACAGTGCCAGTATCAGGTAGAGCGCCATGCCCACCAATGCGGCCAGGGCACCCCACTTTAAAATCATTCGAGTCATTGGAAGTCTGCTTTCGGTTCCGGGGGAGGACAGGGTTTCCGTTATCATTGTAGTCAGCCCGTTTAAAGCCGTCGCCGCGTCGGGCGACGGCAGAGTTACAACAACCGGTATTACCGGGTAATGCGCTGTGCTGCCGAATTCAGGGCGTCCTCAACGGGCTGTCGTCCAGAGGTGATGTTCTGCAGAGCCGGCCCCATGGAGGACCAGAAAGCGCCCATGGCAGGCACACTCGGCATAGGTTCACCCAACTGGGCATTTTCAAACGTCGCTGCAATATTCGGGTTCGACGACAGCTCGTCCATGAACGCCTTGTTGGCGACCGCACCCAGGGGCACGTCGTTGTTGACCATTTTCAGGCCTTTGACCGACAACGCGTAGTTCTCAAGGAATTCCACTGCCAGGTCCTTGTTGGGGCTGGCCGTATTGAGGGTAGCCGCCATCACGCCAACCATGGGTTTACTGGGCTGGCCATCGACGGTGGGCAACTTGGCAACCCCAAAGTTAATACCGCTTTTCTCCAGGTTGCCCCAGGCCCAGGGGCCGTTGATCATCATCGCGGTTTCGCCTTTGTTGAAGCTGGACTCCATGGCGCTGTAATCGGCACCGCGAGGCATAACGCCTTCTTCAATCAAGGTTGTGAGCATGTTGGCGCCTTTCATGGCACCCTCGTTGTTCACACCGGTGTCTTTGACGTCGTAGCTGCCGTCTTCGTTCTGGGCAAAGATGTAGCCGCCAGCCGCGGCGATCATTGGCCAGGTGAAATAGGTGTTGTTGTAGTCCCACAGAATGGCGCGTTTGCCATCTTCCGCCAGTTGTTTGTGGATGGCAGGGATGTCCTCAAAGGCGGTTGGCGGCTCGGGCACCAGATCCTTGTTGTAGATCAGCCCAATGGACTCTACAGCCATGGGATAACCGTACATCTTGCCGTCGACGGTCACGGCATCCCAGGTGAAATCGAAGTTTTCATCGATAACGCGCTGTGACGGCTTGACCTCTGAGATGATGCCGCTTTGTGCCCACTCGCCGAAACGGTCGTGGGCCCAGATAAAGATGTCCGGGCCGTTGCCCGTGGCGGCGGATTGCTGGAACTTGTCGGTGGCACTGTCGGGGTGAGCCACCTCAACGGGGATGCCGGTTTCCTCGGTAAACCAGTCGCCCACCTCCTGCAGGCCGTCATAGCCCTTGTCGCCGTTGATCCAGACCAGAAGCTTCCCTTCCTCGATCTCAGCGTGGGCGGGAGCAGACAGTCCAAACGTTGCTGCAACAATGGCAGCAGCCATTGTACTGCGGTTAAGGGAGATGCGGATAAAAGTTCGACGATTCATCAGGTGTTTCCTCTGCTTGTTCTTGCCTTATTCTTGTTGTCCGCCCTGACACGAGGTTGGCCGGGCGGGCTGAACGCAAATCTTTTTATTGCGAGTAACCGAACTGTGTTGCAATTTGCCGGTGCTGGCATCAGCCCTGATTTCATTCCCTGAGGCGTAGAATGGGGGAGTAGTGAGGCGTAGTGAATTCCGTCTACCACCCACCCTCCAGGTCTGGTTTGATTGAATAACCACAACAATAAATGGAACCGGAGCCCATTGCATGAGCCAGACCCCGAAAAACCTCAGGTTTACCGCCAGCCTTGTGACGTGCCTCTCGCTTGCAGGCTGCGCCGGTGGCCAGTTCGAGACCGCCGCCCCACCCTCAGATAACCGCGCTGTTTCGACCGGCGGACAGTGCATTGCCACCCAGGCAGAGATGGCCGTGACGGTCGGCGATACCTTCAAAAACGGCGACTGGGTGCGAGACTACTACAGTGGCAACAAAGCACAGGTAACAAATGGCAAAGTCACTCTGGCCCCTGCCCCGGACGCCGAAGGCCTGTTACTGCTGGAAGCCGTCGACGCTCCGGAGCAGAGCTTCACCTGGGCGGGCGCGACCGTCTACTTTGCCGTGACGGACCGCTTCGCCAATGGCCGCACCGACAATGACGAGAACTACGGCCGTAAGCCCGACGGCAAGGATGAGATCGGCACCTTTCATGGCGGGGATTTCGCGGGCCTGACAGAGAAACTGGACTATTTGGAGGATCTCGGCGTCAACGCCGTCTGGGTCACCCCGCCCTTCGAGCAAATTCACGGTTGGGTTGGCGGTGGGGACCGGGGGGACTTCCAACACTATGGATATCACGGTTATTACGCCCTGGACTTCACCCGCCCGGACGCCAACTTCGGCACCCGCGAGGAATTCCGCACCCTGGTGGAAGAGGCCCATGCCCGTGGCATTCGTGTGGTTATGGACGTGGTGATGAACCACCCGGGCTACGCCACCCTCCAGGACATGCAGACCTTCAACGTTGGTGGTCTACGCGAAGGCTTTGAGAAACACCTGCCCGAACAATGGGGTGACTGGCGACCGGAATCCTGGGAGGATTTCCACGCTTACCATGCCCTGATCGACTACGATCATCCGGGCTGGGCCAACTGGTGGGGCAAGGACTGGGTTCGCGCCGGCATCGGCGATTACGACACGCCGCCCAAAGCCTCCATCGATCCGGTACGGGGCTCCCTCGCCTTCCTGCCGGATTTCAAGACGGAATCCGATAAAACGGTGGACCTGCCCATTTTCCTGCAGAACAAGGAAAACACCCGCGCCACACAGCTTGAAGACGCCACCGTCCGGGATTATCTGGTCACCTGGCTGACCGATTGGGTGCGCGAGTTCGGTGTTGATGGTTTCCGGGTGGACACCGCCAAGCACGTGGAGCCGGAAGCCTGGAAACAACTGAAAGCCGAAGCTCAGAATGCACTGGACACCTATCGCGCCAATAATCCCGGCCAGCCGTTGCCAGCGGAAGAGTTCTGGATGGTCGCGGAGGTATTCCCCCATACAGTGACCCGAAGCAGCTACTTTGATGCCGGATTCGACGCCGTCATCAACTTTGACCTGCAGGAAGAAGCCCAGGCCGGGGCCGCCTGCCTGCCCGCCATGGAACCCATCTACAGCGAGTACTCCGCCAAGATGCACGGCGCCGAACCCTTCAACGTGATGAGCTATATCTCATCCCACGACACCCAGTTGTTCAGCCGCATTGCCGATAATGACCCGGCAATGCAGAAACGCGCTGCCAGTGCGCTGCTGTTTACACCGGGCACCACTCAGATATTCTACGGAGACGAATCCGGCCGTTCTTTCGGGCCAACGGGGTCCGACGGCCACCAGGGCACCCGTTCGGACATGAACTGGGCCGACATTGAGAACGGCACGGCCGAGCCGATCCTGTCCCACTGGAGAAAGCTGGGCCAGTTCCGGGCACATCACCCAGCGATTGGTGCTGGGGAACACAAACAACTCAGTTCCGAACCTTACGTTTTTTCAAGAACCCACGGCGACGACCGGGTGGTTATCGCCTTCGGCAAGGAGTAATCGTGGACAACACCCAAACAGCAGGATTTACACCGGAAACACCCCTTATACTGGGGATGATGCGGCTGCATGACCATCCCCGGCTCACGCAGCCAGCCCAGCTCGCAGACTGGGTTGCCGCAAGGCTTGATGAAGGCCTGAACGTGTTCGATCATGCCGATATCTACGGTGGTGGTGAGTGTGAACGGCTGTTCGGGGACGCGTTACGGGCACACCCGGCCCTGGCCCAAAAACTGCGAGTGATCACCAAAACCGGTATTGTGCCGGCGGACCGGGATACCTCTCAGTGGCGGGTAAAACACTACCGGGCCGAAGCGGATTACGTGGAAAACGCGATCAACAAGGCCCTCGCCTCACTGGCGGTAGAACAGATTGACACCTTCCTGATTCACCGTCCGGACCCGTTGATGCACGCCCAGGATGTTGCCCGGGTACTGGAAGCAGCGGTCTCCGCAGGCAAGATTCGCCAGATCGGCGTATCCAACTTCCTGCCAGAGCAGTGGCGATGGTTGGCCCGGAACACCGAGCTACCGCTGGTGTGCAATCAAAGCCAGTTATCACTGGCCCACACCAATCCGTTATTCGACGGCACGCTCGAAGCCCACCTTGCCGATGGGCTGCGTTGGCTGGCGTGGTCGCCGCTGGGCGGTGGTAGCCTGGCGGATCGCATCCCAGCAGAACTGATGGAAGAGGCTCGTGAAGAAACCGGTCTGGATGACACCGGCGTAGCTATCGCCTGGTTACGACAGATTCCCGGAACGCCTATACCCGTGCTGGGTTCCATGAACCCCGAGCGCATTCACTCAGCGCTCAATGGCGCTCGAAGCCCTATGCCACGGGCCCTCTGGTACCGGCTTCTGGAATCGGTTCGCAATACCGCGGTTGCCTGACCCGGGTATGCGTTGTGAAGTCCGTCAACGCCTGACAAATCGTTACACAACTTCCACCTTAGTCCGATTGTTGCTCTTGCAGACACCCGCGACACTGGTCCCGATTCACAAAAACAATATCAGGGCCCGCATTCCCGGCCCGGCGCGACCAAGGAGGCCTGTGCCAATGCTCTGCAAGAAGCTGCTTCTCTCTTTTCTACTGACTCTGGTCGCGGCAATGCCCGTTGCCGCTGAAGCCCTGAAAATCGGCCTCAACTACCCTCAGACCGGCCGCTACAAGGATCAGGGGCTGCAACAACGCCTGGGCGCTTTCCTGGCCGTTGATGAAATCAACAAAGCCGGCGGTATCATGGGGCGTGAGGTGGAATTGGTGATACGGAACACCTCCGGTGAACCTGAAAAGGGCGCGCAGAATACCGCCGAGCTGATCGACAGCGAAGGTGTTCAAATGCTGTTTGGTGGTGTTTCCAGCGCAGTGGCTATCGCATCCGGCAGGGCAGCGAGGGACCGGAACCGACTCTACTTCGGCACCCTGACCTACTCTAACGCCACCACCGGTTCCGCAGGCCACAGCCACATGTTTCGCGAACCCTACAACGCTTGGATGACGGCAAAGGTATTGAGCCAATACCTCAATACCCAGCATGCCGGCGACGAATACTTTTACATCACGGCAGACTATACCTGGGGCTGGTCGGTGGAGAAGTCGGTCCGGAAATTCACCAATACCGAAAACACCGAGGCTCACCAGGGCGTGAAGACGCCCTTCCCTCGTGCGTTGATTACGGATTTTCGCCAGGCATTGGAACAGGCAGAACAAAGTGGCGCGAAAGTCTTGATGATGGTGTTGTTCGGCGACGATATGGTGCGTGCGCTGAATGTGGCCTATGAAATGGGGCTGACGAAGAAGATGCAGGTGGTGGTTCCCAATCTTACCCTGGGAATGGCCCGCCAAGTGGGCCCCACCATTATGGAAGGCGTCGTCGGCGGATCGCCCTGGGTCTGGAGCGTTCCCTACCAGTACAACTATACGCGTGGCAAAGAGTTCGTGGAGGCCTTCTCAAGCCGGTACGAAATGCGCCCCTCCACGGCTGCCGCCTCCGCCTACAGCATTGTCTATCAATACAAGGACGCCGTGGAACGTACTGGCACTACGGATACAAGCCGGCTTATCCGCACCCTGGAAGGCCAGCGCTATACCTTCCTGAAGGACGAGCAGTACTGGCGGGACTTTGACCACCAGAACATCCAAACGGTCTACGTCGTGCGGGTAAAGCCCCGCAATCAGATCATGGAAGACGAATACTCGGCAGACTACTTCGAGATCATCGATTCCATGCCTGGCGACGAGGCCGCCCAGACCCGGGAGGAATGGGAAGCCAGACGCAAGGAAGCCGGACAGCCGCTCAACCTCTAGCTAGGTGAGCGTCGATGTCACAGGGTTAACCGTGTTTGCCAGCGCCGCGCCAATGTTCGAAAACTCGTCCGCCTGCAGGGACGCCCCGCCGATCAGGCCGCCATCCACTTCGGGTGACGAGAACAGAGCAGCCGCGTTGGCCGCTTTCACACTGCCACCATAAACAATGCGCACGGACTGCCCTGCGCCCGTCTCACAGTTCTCCAGATACTGGCGGATAGCCCGGTGGGTGTCCGCCACCTGCTCCGGGGTAGCGGTTCTGCCGGTGCCAATGGCCCAGACCGGCTCATAGGCAATAATGCTACTGGCCAAACCAGCCATGCTGCTCTGGTCGATTACCGCCTGCAGCTGTTTTTCAACCACCGACATAGTCTGGCCCTGTTCCCGCTCTTCCAGGGTTTCGCCAACACACATAACCGGTATCAGCCCCGCGGAGAGCACCTGCTGGAACCGGGTAGCGACATCATCGTCGGATTCGTGGTAAAGCGCGCGTCGTTCCGAGTGCCCGACCAGTACGTAACGACACCCCATTTCATGCAGCATGGTGGCGCTGACCTCGCCGGTGTGCGCTCCGGACGTCGCACGGCTGGCGTTCTGCGCCCCGAGAGCAATGCCGGTATAACCAAGTAGGTCCCTTAGCTGGAACAGATAGGGGGAAGGCGGGCAAATGGCCATGTCGATGGTTTTGCGAAAGGGACGGAGCTTGACCAGCATCCGCACAAGCAGTGCCTGGTTGGAATGCAGGCTACCGTTCATTTTCCAGTTCGCAATCAATATGGGTTTTCTCATGGTTGTCTCCTGTGATTCCTCGTATCGATGTGTCAGGTATCCAGGGCACAGCGAATGGCTCCAACACCGGGATAGAAAGCGTGCGCACCAAGGTCCTGTTCGATACGCAACAGCCGGTTATACTTGGCCACACGGTCAGAGCGGCAAAGGGAACCGGTCTTGATCTGACCGGCACGGGTTGCCACGGCCAGATCGGCAATGAAGGTATCCTCGGTTTCGCCGCTGCGATGAGATATAACTGCGGTGTAGCCAGAATCCTGTGCCACTCCAATGGCTTCAAAGGTTTCAGACAGCGTGCCGATCTGGTTGAACTTGATCAGAACCGAATTGGCGATGTCCTTCCGTACGCCATCCGCAATCAGTGACGCATTGGTCACGAACAGGTCGTCCCCTACCAGTTGCACCCGTTCCCCCAGCTTTTCGGTCAGCAGCTTCCAGCCGTCCCAGTCATCTTCATCCATGCCATCCTCAATGGAGGCAATGGGATACTGCCTGGCCAGCGACAGCAGGTAGTCGGCAAAGCCGGCGGAGTCAAAGCTCTCTCCAGCGCCAGACAGCTCGTAGCGACCATCGCGATAGAATTCAGACGCGGCGCAGTCCAGTGCCAGAACAATATCCGTGCCCGGGCAATACCCTGCCCTGACCACGGCTTCGAGGATGAGATCCAGCGCCTCTTCACTAGAGCGCAGATCCGGCGCGAAACCACCTTCATCACCAATGGCGGTGGAAAGGCCCTTCTCAGTGAGCAGTGATTTCAGCGCATGGAAGGTTTCGACGCCCATTCGCAATGCCTCGCTATAGCTGGGCGCCCCAACCGGCTGGATCATGAATTCCTGAAGATCGACAGTGTTGTCCGCATGGGCGCCACCATTGATGATGTTCATCATGGGCACCGGCAACACACAGGGGCCAGAGCAACCATAGAGTTCTGCCAGATAACGGTATAACGGTTGCTGACGGAAATTGGCGGCGGCATCGGCAACTGCCAGAGACACGGCGAGAATGCCATTTGCGCCAAAGCCGGACTTGTTATCGGTGCCGTCCAGGTGGCGCATGAGCCGATCAATCACCAACTGGTCAAACACCACCCGGCTTTCAATCGCTGGCGCGATGTTGCGGTTGACGGCTTCCACGGCACCCAGGACGCCCTTGCCGTTGTACCGATTGGGGTCGCCGTCCCTTTTCTCCAGGGCCTCCCTGGACCCCGTGGAGGCTCCCGACGGGGCGCGACCGCGTCCGACCACGCCGTTTCCCAATTCAACATCCACTTCCACTGTGGGAAAACCACGAGAATCCAGAATTTCCCGGGCGAATACGGACTGAATACGCTCCATAATCATTAACCTGCCTGATCGTGTTGTTTTTGTTTCCGCACACATTAGGTGCACTTTCGAACAGCTTCATCAATTCTAATATTCGTTTACGAACATTAACAAGCGAAAAAGAACAAAATTTCATATGATTTTGTTATATGGAAAACCCGAATAGGAACTTCCGCCAGTTTTGACTACACCCGGAACCTTCCGATCAACGCTTCGATATCACTCATCGATGCCTTGAGCTGATCGCTGGTCGCTACCAATTGCTCAATCTCGGCCAGGTTTTCCGATGACGACCCGCTGATCTCAGTGACATTTCGTGAAACCGAACGGCTCACATCTTCCTGCTCATCCATCCCGGTACGAACATGTTCCGCGCTATTGCGGATCTGGTCGACGGCTTCACGAATGGTTTCAACGCCTTTGGAGGCATCCCTAATCAGGGATTTGACCGATTCCAGGCGCTGGAAACTGTCGCCCATGGAACTCACAGCTTCCGCTGCATCCCCCTGGAGACGGTTGACCAGGCCACGGATGGTTTCCGTGCTGTTGGTGGTCTTCTGGGCAAGCTGCCGGACCTCATCGGCCACCACCGCGAAGCCTCGACCGAACTCCCCGGCCCTGGCGGATTCAATCGCCGCGTTAAGCGCCAGCAGGTTGGTCTGGTTGGCAATTTCATCGATGGACTCGGTGATGCGCCCGATATCATGAGACGCACTCTCCAGCTTCTTCAGCTTGCCAGAGGTCTGCTGGACCTGCTCTTCCAGCTCATTTACACATTTCATGTTGGCGTTTGCAGTCGCCTTGCTTTCATCCACCCTGCTGTTCACCGACTCTACCAGTTGGTGGGTATCCATGACGGATTCCGCAACATGATGGCAGGACGCCTCCATTTGCGTCATGGCAGTAGCGATTGAATTCAGGTCATCGGACTGTCCACGAATACGCTGGCTCAGGTCGTGGGAAAAATCCGCGTTGGACGCCGCCACACCGGTAATTTCACCACCGGCTTTCTGCAGGCTTCCCAACACCTCACGCATGGCCGCTGCGAGCTTATTGGCCGACTCTTTCAGTTCGATGAACTCGCCGTTGGCGCGGAACGTTAGCTCGCGGCTATAGTCACCCCCAGCCATCGCCGAGAGGTGATTGACGGTGGCGCGCAGAGGAATACTGATCAACCGCCCCAACCACACCGAGATCACAACGGCAATAAACAGAATTAGCGGTACTAGGTAATACACCAGCTGTTCCGAGAAACGCGCCGTGGCATCCAGGTTATCGACGGTCTGTACAGCGGCCTCTCCGGCTGCCGTGACCATCTGGTCAATATGGCTGTTGAGGTTATCAAGCCCGGTCTCTATCTCGACGACCGTGCTGTTCACCGCCAGCAGGTTGCTGCGGTAATCGTAATACTGGCTGACTATGCCGGCCTCACTGTTGACCGACTCAAAGAAATCGTTTGCGATAGGCGCAAGCGACTCCAGCGACGCAATCTCGCCAATGATGGCCTCAATATCCTGCTAAACCGTCACGGTGTTGAATCGCAGGTTTTCCACCACGGCTTTGAGCCGTTCGGCATCGTCGGTGCTGACCAATTGCATAATTAGCAGTTCAATATTGGACAGATTCCCCATGACCGTCATGAGCAGGTCTTTCAGATAAATGTCAGACCCTGCGGGCGCTGATGCTTCACGAAGCAACAACTGTTTCATTTCCGAGGCTTTGGCAAGAAAGTCGGATAAATCACGGTTCACTGATTCAGATACGCGAATAACGTCCGCCTGGTGTTCGCTAAGCCTGGCCGCTTGTTTTTGTAGCGCGCCAAGGGCCTCCCGGTACTGCTGAGCGGGTTCCTCGAATCCAGTAAGCAAGCGGATTTCGCCGGCTTCGGCAGCGAGTGACGCCACCTGCTTATCCAGCGCGGTCATTTTATCTATCAGCCTTCCATAGCGGGCTTTTAGTTCCTGGTTGTCCCTCACCCTGGCGAGCGAGATGACCGCCATGCCACTGCCACCTGTCGTTGCCTCGACAGCCTGGACAGCACGCTGAAACGGGAAGATTCTCTCCTTTACCGCAGACGTACCCTCGGAAATGGATGTCATCATATTGCCATTGAACAGCCCCCAGCTTGCGATGATCACACAAAGCAAACCGAAGCCCAGGTATAGACGATGGATAACTGAAATTTTTCTCATGCCCTATCAACCCCTACTGCCAGCCCTGGACAGGCCCGGAATTTGGAAAGGAAGGATCAGGTGCAGAAAGGCGGAAAAAGGGCCGGCAGGGTCAACCCGCTAAACACGGGGGAACACCTGAAATGCTAATAGGGGGGGAATGAAAGCAACCGGCCAAGACCCACCGACCTGACGGTGTTAGGTCTGCCGCTGCCCCGGGAAACTCGGGACAACGGCAGGGCACTACAGGTAAGTGATTTACTGAGTGACTACTCGAGCCGCCTCAGAAATCAGCTCTCGCGAGCTTCTTCCCAGGTTTTGAGCAGCTCTTCGTAGCGGACGGTTTTGCCTTTCGGCTTTTCGTTGTCCAGCTTCGGTTTGGGCGCGCCCGGCTGATCCAGCCAGTACTGGGGATCACGCGGCTCGTTCAGCTTCGGACCGCAGGTTTCCTGGACACTGGCACGTTCGAGACGCTCCATGACACGATCCTGTGCCTGCGCCAGTCCGTCCAGTGCTTTCTGTGGCGTTGCTTCGCCACTTGCAGCCTGAGCAATATACTGCCACCAGAGCTGAGCCAGCTTCGGATAATCCGGTACGTTGGTACCCGTCGGCGACCACTGAACGCGGGCCGGGCTACGGTAGAACTCCACAAGACCACCAAGTTTGGGCGCCATTTCGGTCATGGCATCCGATTCGATATCAGACTCGCGGATCGGCGTCAGGCCAGCGATGGTCTTTTCCAGAGAAACGGTTTTGGACACCGTGAACTGTGCATACAACCAGGCCGCAAGGCGACGCTTTTCAGGGGTGGACTTCATGAAGGTCCAGGAGCCCACGTCCTGATAACCCAGTTTCATGCCTTCTTCCCAGTAGGGCCCACGTGGTGAAGGGGCCATGCGCCACTTCGGGGTGCCGTCTTCGTTGACCACCGGCAAACCGTCTTCGATCATGCTGGCAGTGAAGGCGGTATACCAAAAGATTTGCTGGGCAACAGCGCCCTGAGCGGGTACGGGACCAGCTTCAGAGAATGTCATACCCGGCGCCTCCGGCGGCGCGTATTTTTCCAACCAGTCAACATACTTGGTGGTTGCATACACAGCGGCAGGCCCATTGGTTGCACCGCCGCGGCTGACGCTGGCGCCGACCGGATGACATTCGTCAACACGGATGCCCCACTCGTCGACCGGCAAACCATTTGGCAGGCCCTTGTCGCCGGCACCGGCCATGGAGAACCAGGCATCCGTGAAACGCCAGCCCAGTGACGGGTCTTTCTTGCCGTAATCCATGTGGCCGTAGACACGCTTACCATCAATTTCCTTCACGTGTACGGAGAAGAACTCGGCAATGTCTTCATAGGCGGACCAGTTCACCGGAACGCCCAGCTCATAGCCGTAGATGTCCATGAATTGCTTTTTCAGGTCTTCGCGCTCAAACCAGTCAGCACGGAACCAGTACAAGTTGGCGAACTGTTGGTCGGGCAGCTGGTAAAGCTTGCCATCCGGGCCCGTGGTGAAGTCAAGGCCGATGAAATCGTCCAGGTCCAGAGTCGGCAGGGTCAGGTCCTTGCCTTCTCCGTTCATGATGTCCTCAACGGGCATCACCTTACCGTAGCGGAAGTGAGTACCGATCAGGTCAGAATCGTTGACCCAGCCATCGTAGATGTTCCGGCCGGACTGCATCTGTGTCTGCAGCTTCTCGATAACATCGCCTTCCTGGATCAGCGTGTGAGTCAGATTGATGCCGGTGATCTCACTGAACGCTTCAGCCAGGACTTTGGATTCGTATTCATGAGTGGCAATGGTTTCCGAGACGACGTTGATATCCATACCCCGGAACTGCTTGGCGGCCTGGATGAACCACTCCATCTCCTTCATCTGCTCTTCTTTGCTCAGAGTCGACTTCTTGAAGGACTCGTTAACCCACTTCTTGGCGGCATCAGAATACTGATCTGCACTGGCCTGAAAACTGAGCCCCAATCCCACCGAGCCGATCGCAGCGCTCAGAAGGAGGGTTTTCGGATATTTATTGTTCTTGAACATATCCAACCTCATTCGTCTTGTTTTGGTGTGTTCGAAACGCGACAGCTTGCGCCAATACGTTTCGGCTTTCCCTATATAGCGTTCTGACCGCTATTCCTGGAAACGGAGCCGAATAGGGATGTTCGATTCCGATCATTAAAAAGAAAATAGTTCGTTATAGAAATTTTTACAACCGTTTTGAGCGATAAATCCTAAGATTCTTTCGGCCCTCCCTGACAAACGAAAATCAAAGGCGCCCTCCGATGGCACCATTCCCCATCACCCCCAGCGCAACAGCACCAGGAGCCACGCCACCGACACCGCCAGCGCTACCCAAAGAGTAATGTCGCTGACAGCCAGGAACGCAAGGTGAATATAGGCCGCCGATAGCAGGCCGATGAAAAGACGATCCCCCCGGGTTGTCGAGATCGGCAGGAACCCTTTTCGCTCAGTACACGGCGACACCACTTCGTAGACGGTCATCGTCAGCAAGATGCAGGCAATCACCGCAAAGAAAATCGCAACCGTTGGTGTCCAGTTCATCCATTCAATCATGATACGTCTCCTTATACCCGACCCAGTGCGAAGCCCTTGGCGATGTGGTTACGAACAAACCAGACCACCAGCACGCCGGGAATAATGGTGAGCACACCGGCAGCCGCCAGCACACCCCAGTCAATACCGCTTGCCCCGACCGTTCGGGTCATGATCGCGCCGATGGGCTGCGCATCCACGGAGGTCAATGTTCGCGCCAGCAACAGTTCCACCCACGAGAACATGAACGCAAAGAACGCCGCGACGCCAATGCCCGACCGAATCATCGGCAGGAAGATCTTCACGAAGAACTTGGGAAAACTGTAGCCATCAATATAGGCCATCTCGTCGTACTCGCGCGGCACTCCCGACATGAAACCTTCCAGGATCCAGACCGCCAGCGGCACGTTGAACAGACAATGCGCAAGCGCCACCGCAATGTGGGTATCGAACAGCCCTACTGACGAATAAAGCTGAAAAAAGGGCAGCAGGAAAACTGCCGGCGGTGCCATACGGTTACTCAACAGCCAAAAGAACAGGTGCTTGTCACCCACGAATTTGTAGCGGCTGAACGCGTAGGCGGCCGGCAAGGCCACCAGCAATGTGATCGTCATGTTCATGGACACGTAGATCATTGAGTTGATGTAACCCGAGTACCAGCTTGAATCCGAGAAAATCACAGCGTAGTTGGCCAGGGTGAAGTTCTGTGGCCATAACGTCAGGCCGCCGAGAATTTCCTGGTTGGTCTTGAACGACATGTTCAGGAGCCAGTAGATCGGGGTCAGCAGGAGCACGATAAACAGTGTCATCCCGAAGCCCTTTGAACGTGAATAATTCATCACTCTCTCCTTATTTTTCTTTGTCGAGGTGAGTTATGGCGGTAAAGAACACCCAGGACACCAGCAGCACGATCAGGAAGTAGATCAGCGAGAACGCCGCCGCACGGCCGATATCAAACTGGCCAATGGCCATGGTGGTGAGTGTCTGGCTCAGGAAGGTTGTTGAGCTGCCAGGCCCGCCACCGGTGAGAACAAAGGGCTCCGTGTAGATCATGAAGCTGTCCATGAACCGCAGCAGCACTGCGATCACCAGCACACTTTTCAGGCGCGGTAACTGGATATAGCGGAACACGGCCCACTTGGAGGCACGGTCGATCTCGGCAGCCTGATAGAAGGCTTCGGGAATCGCACGCAAGCCGGAGTAGCACAGTAGAGCCACCAGGGGTGTCCAATGCCATACGTCCATGAGCAGTACCGTCAGCCAGGCATCCACTGTGTCGCCGGTGTAGTTGTAGTCCAGACCCATCGCGTTCAGGCCCCAGCCAAACAGGCCGATGTCACCACGGCCGAAGATCTGCCAGATGGTCCCGACCACGTTCCAGGGAATCAGCAACGGAATGGCCAGGAGGATCAGACACAGAGAGGCCTTGATACCGGATTTCGGCATCATCAGCGCAACCCCGATTCCAAGGGGAATCTGTATCGCCAGCACAGCGCCGGAAAACAGGAACTGCCTGAGCAGGGATTCTCTCAGCCGCTCGTCAGCGAGCACTTCGCGGAACCACTCGGTTCCGACGTAATAGGCATTACCCGGGCCAAAGATATCCTGGACCGAATAGTTCACAACGGTCATTAGCGGTATTAAGGCCGAAAACGCCACAAGTATGAAAACTGGCAGTACGAGCCACCAGGCACGATTATTGGGAACCTTATTCATTGGTCCTTCTCCTCTACCAGAAACTCATCCACGTAAAGCTTCAGCCACTTTTCCGGAAAGCTGAGCTGAACCTGGCCGCCAACTGCAAAGTGCTGGTCTTCCGTCAACCGAACCTTCAACGTTTCGAAATCCAGCTTTACCGTCATGACCTTGTAAGTACCCAGGTCTTCGACATCCAGCACCTCGGCTTCAAACGTATCGTCCGCCGGCATGTCAGACGCCTGGATAAACTCCGGGCGGATACCGATCTTGAGGTTGTTGGACTGCAGGCGCTGCAACAACTCGACGTGTTGAACACTCAGCGGGACAACCGTGCTGCCGAAGCAGACGCCGCGAGGGCATCGCTGAACCTCAATCAGGTTCATGCCGGGGCTACCGATGAAATACCCCACAAACGTGTGGTTGGGCTGTTCAAAGAGCTCCGTTGGGGTGCCAAACTGAACAATCTGACCGCCGTACATCACCGCGATTTTGTCGGCGAAGGTGGACGCCTCGAGCTGGTCGTGGGTGACGTACACCATGGTGATGTCGAACTGTTCGTGAATCTGCTTGAGCTTGCGGCGCAGCTTCCACTTGAGCTGGGGATCGATAACCGTCAGCGGTTCATCGAACAGGATGGCGGACACATCGCCCCGAACCAGGCCTCTACCCATAGAAACCTTCTGCTTCTGGTCCGCGGACAGGTTCTTGGCCTTTTTCTGCAGCTCGCTTTCAATCTCCAGGATCTCCGCGATCTCATGCACCTTGGCCTTGATCTGGGAAGACGGCACGCCGGTGTTCTTGAGCGGGAACGCCAGGTTCTGGTACACCGTCATCGAGTCGTAGATCACGGGGAACTGGAAAACCTGGGCAATGTTCCGGTCACGGGGAGACAGTTCGTTGACTCGCCTGCCGTCGAACAGCACATCTCCCTCGGAAGGCTGGAGCAGGCCTGAAATAATGTTCAGCATCGTGCTCTTACCGCAGCCGGACGGGCCGAGCAACGCGTAGGCTCCCCCCTTCTCCCAGACATGGTCGAGTTGCCGGATCGCGTAGTCATCAGGCCCGGCCGGGGTTTCGCTGTAACTGTGAGCCAGGGACTTCAAATGAATTTCAGCCATCAGACCGACCCTCCTGTGACCTGTGCCGGTGTGTGCACCAGGCTTTCGTCTTTATCGAATACGAACAATTTGTCGATGGGCAGGTAGATCTTGATAGGCGAACCGGTGTGGTACTGGTGTACGCCCATCAATTGCATCACCATCTCGAAGTAGCGGTTGCGTACGTGCATGAAGGTCTCAGAGCCGCTGATTTCACTGAGCTCAACCTCCATCGACATCTCGAGATCATCCTCGTTGTTGGGAACAAGCCCGATGTGACTCGGGCGGATACCAAACCAGTAATCGCCGGGTTCGAGCCGTGCGAGTTCCTGAGTCAACGCATGATGGGAGTATTCGTCGAAGGTCACTTCCGTGTCGGTGACCCGGCCCTTGATCATATTCATGGGCGGCTCACTGAACAGTTGTGCCGCCAGGGTGTTCACCGGGTTGCGGTAAACGTCCATCACCGGGCCGGTCTGAACGATCCGCCCCTCGTTCAGGAGCGTGGTAACGCCTCCCAATGCCAGCGCTTCGTTGGCTTCGGTGGTGGCGTAAACTGCAATGCATTGGCGTTCGCGGAACAGTTCCCGCAACTCAGCGCGCAATTCTTCTCGCAGTTTGTAGTCCAGGTTTACCAGCGGCTCGTCAAACAGGATCAGGGTGGCATCCTTGACCAGTGCCCGGGCCATCGCTGTGCGCTGCTGCTGACCACCGGAAAGCTCCAGCGGATACCGCTTTAGCAAGGGGTCAATCTGCAGCATGTTCGCAGTCTCCTTGACCCGCCGATCGATCTCACCCTCCTTCATCTTGGCCAGGCGCAAGGGCGAGGCGATGTTTTCATAGACCGTGAGGTTGGGATAGTTGATGAACTGCTGATAGATCATGGAGACATTGCGTTGTTGAACGCTTTGCCCGGTCACATCGTTGCCGTTGTATATAAGGCGGCCGTCGTCGGGTTTGTCCAGCCCGGCCATCAGCCGCATCAACGAGGTTTTACCAGCCAATGTGCGCCCGAGCAGAACGTTGAACGAACCTGCCTCAAACGTAATGTTCGCGTCCCGGATGTAATCGACTCCATCCACGACACGGGAGAGGTTCTCCAGTGTTAAGGACATAGGCTTTCCTTTGTTGTTCTTGTGGCACGTTATCCGCCGGCACCCGCAAGTGAGCGGCGAGAATTCGATTTCGAATACATAGAGGCAATGAGCATACCAATATAGGTGAAAACCATTAGCAGATACGTATGCTGTTGTTTTTATTGATTTTAAATTACAGAAAAGTTTCTTTATTGAAAATAAAAATGTTCGTTATCAAACTTTTTGTTCAGTTTGAACATTGACCTGAACAACCGATGAGCACATTATTGAACACCGACGCGAACAGATTAGCGGTGTTGAACCACCCAGGCGGGGTGGCAAAAAACAAAACGAAACTTCAGGAACGCGGAGGATTCGCGTGAAAAGACAACAAGAGAGGGCGGAATATCGATCCATTATCGCGGATTCCTGGAACCGCTGTATTGGTTACGGGCTTCATCACGACTACGAGCCCGAACCGGCAAACCTCGACGACCATGCTCGGGAAACGCTGGAAAAGGACTATGAAGCGTTACTTAGCACGACAGAGACGGAAGTACTCCCCTACTACAACAACATCATGTCAAACAGCCGCTGCCTGATCCTGCTGGCCGACTCCCATGCCCAGGTCCTGAAGGGCTGGGGCGACAAACGCATTACCGAAAGCCATCTGCGGCCATGGTTCAGCGCAGGCGCCAGCTGGCACGAACGCTACGCTGGCACCAACGCCATTGGCACATCCATCGCCACCCGATCCCCCGTTCAGGTCCAGCGAAACGAACATTTCCTCAAACTCAATCGAAGCATCATCAGTTCCGCGGCGCCGATATTCGATACCGACAGAACCCTGGTGGGCGTTCTCAGTGCCTTCAGCGATGCCTACCTTCCGCAGGCTCATACGCTGGGGATGGTTCGCCTGCTCTCACAATCGGTTGAAAACCGTCTGATCGTCAGGCAGCTGGGCGCTGATCACTTTATCCTCACCCTCAACACCACGGCGGACAACATCGACAGCCCCTGGTCGGGACTGATCGCATTTGACCCCAACGGCCGAATAGTTGCCTCCAATCAGCGGGCAGACCAACTGCTCGGCGAGCCTTTGGCAGGGCGCAACCTGAGCTCACTGTTTATTGAAAACCGAAATCTGGTACTGAATCACTCCCACAACACCCCCATACAGCTCACAACCACGAAACGAGTGCGGCTGTCGGGACTTTTGAAACGCCCGGTCTCGCTCGACACGGTCACCACAAAGCCCGTGCGCGCAATACCCCGTGTCAGGGCCACGGAGCAAGGCATGGCTAGCGTTTCCATGGACGATATTGAACATGGGGATCCACTGGTTCGGCGCTGCGCCGACCAGGCAAGGAAGGTTCTGGAGAGAGGCGTTCCGATACTGATTTGTGGTGAAACCGGCGTGGGCAAGGAAGTGATGGTCAAAGCCTTGCATGGAACCAGCCAACGATGCGCTCAGCCTCTGGTTTCCGTTAACTGTGCGGCTATCCCACCGGAGCTTGTCGAATCCGAACTGTTTGGCTACGAGGCTGGCGCATTCACCGGCGCCCGCGCCCAGGGCTCTCTTGGCCTGATACGTAAGGCCGACAGGGGCATCCTGTTTCTGGACGAAATCGGGGAAATGCCCCTAGCAGCGCAGTCTCGGCTGTTGCGTGTGTTGCAGGAACGGGAAGTGACACCGGTGGGCTCCACGGAACGCATTCCCGTGGACATACTGCTGGTGTCTGCGACCAACCGCCCGCTCGCAGATCGAATCGACAACGGTGAGTTCAGAGCGGACCTCTACTACCGCATCAATGGCCTCAGCCTTGAGCTTCCAGCACTTAGGGATCGAATGGACCGGCGCGAGCTGATCCGCAGGATCTATCTGGAGCATCGTGACAGTGGCCAATCGGACACTCTGAACAACGAGGTAATGGCGGCGCTTGAGAATCATCCCTGGCCCGGCAATATTCGCCAGCTGGTGAACATCGTCCGCGTCGCCGTGGCCATTGCCGACGGCGACGACGTGCAACTCTGGCACCTGCCGGAGGATTTCCTGGCGGATTATGAAGGCCGAACGAAGCCCGAGCGCAAACCGGTATTCGATGCATCGCCCTATAGAGAGTCGCCTCAGGCCAACGACAACTCCCGCAGTGACTCCATGGATCAGACTCTGGTGGTCTACCGACAATGCATGGGCAACGTATCCCGCGCGGCCAGGGAGTTGGCTGTCAGCCGCAACACCTTGTACAAGCGACTTCGGGATCTGGGTGTAAGATAATCACAGCTTGCGGATAGCCTTGAGCCAGCCGTCGTAGAGTTTGTCACGCTGGGCTTTGGTCATCATTGCCTCAAAACTGCGGTCGCATCGCCACATACTGCTCAGATCCTCCAGGCTTTTGTAGACGCCCGCCTGCAGGCCAGCCAGGTAGGCAGCACCCAGCGCCGTAGTCTCTACCAATGCGGGCCGGTCAACCCGTGCCCCGAGGATATCCGCCAAAAACTGAAGTACCCAGTTATTGGCCACCATGCCACCGTCGACACGCAGGGTAATAGGCCTGATACCATCCTTCTCCATCGCCTTCTGCAGATCCTTGGTTTGGTAACAAACAGATTGCAGACCCGCGGTCACGATTTCCTTGATACCGGTGTCACGGGTCAGCCCGAAAATCGCTCCACGGGCATTGGGATCCCAGTAGGGTGCGCCCAAGCCCGTAAACGCCGGCACCAGATAGACCCCATGATCCACCGGAGTGCCTTCCGCCAGGGGCTCTGTCTCACAGGCGTCCCGAATCAATTGTAATCCGTCTCGCAGCCACTGGATTGCCGCGCCTGCAATAAAGATACTTCCCTCCAGGGCGTAGGCAGGTTTGCCGTTGAGCCGATAGGCCACCGTCGTGAGCAGTCGGTGCTCCGACGTCAGCGCCTTGTCGCCGGTATTCAGCATCAGGAAACAACCGGTACCGTAGGTGCTTTTCGCCATCCCGGTTTCAAAGCACGTCTGGCCGAACAAGGCGGCCTGCTGATCCCCCGCCATGCCCATAACGGACGTACCACCGAGTCGCCCGTTACCGACAATCTGGCCAAAGTCCGCTGCCGAATCCATCACCTGCGGCAACAGCGATTCGGGAATGCCGAACAAGTCGAGCAACTCCCGATCCCATTCCTGATGATGGATATTGAACAATAGAGTCCGACTTGCGTTGGTAGCGTCGGTCCTGTGCTCCCTGCCGCCTGTCAGCCGCCAAAGAAGAAAACTGTCAATCGTGCCAAACGCCAATTCTCCGCGTTCCGCCCGTTGCTCGGCGCCCGGTACATTGTCCAATACCCAGCGAATTTTCGTCGCCGAAAAATAGGGATCGATCAACAGTCCCGTTTTGTTGTTCACTGAAGGTTCAAGGCTTTGTTTCTTGAGCGATTCACACCAATCTGCAGTTCTCCTGTCCTGCCAGACGATCGCCGGGTAAACGGCTTCGCCCGTTGCGCGGTCCCACAGCACTGTAGTTTCACGCTGGTTGGTTATGCCGACAGCGACGACCTCATCGTTGTCGCCACATCCCTTGGCCATGACGTCATCGCAGGTTTCCTGAACGGTACGCCAGATGTCCTCGGGATCATGTTCGACCCAGCCGCTGGCGGGAAAGTGCTGGGGGAACTCCTGTTGGCTCGTCGCGTGAATGTTGCCGTCCAGGGTGAAGAGGATGGCTCGGGAACTGGTCGTCCCCTGATCGATCGACAGAATGTACTGAGTCATAGTTGTTTTGCCTCGGGGTGTTCTTATTTTTTCGTATTTTTACTTTTTTGAAAACAAAAGCCAACTATTTTTGCGGGCGAAAACTTACCCGGACCTCGCCGGCGCCACACAAGCCCCTAAAAATGCTGCACAAAGGTACAAAACACTCTAAACTGAGCTCAGGTTTGAAATCGCTATTTCGTTCGTTACAGAAAAACCGTGGACCGGAGGAAGTTGAATGGCACAACGACGCCGACAAGACCTGATCATGGAGCTCATCCAACAGAACGGCTTCGTGACAACCGAGCAACTGGTTGATCAGTTCAAGGTAACGCCGCAAACCATCCGCCGGGATTTAAACGACTTGGCCAGCCAGAAAAAACTGCGCCGGCATCACGGTGGCGCTGGAATCGACTCCAGCACCGTAAACACGGCCTACCAGGCTCGCAAAATCATGGACCTGGAAGCCAAAGAGCGCATCGCTGAAGCGCTCGTGGACATGATTCCCGACAATTCCTCCATGTTCATCAACATCGGTACCACCACGGAAACCATTGCCAAGGCCCTGCTCGAGAAAAACAACCTCCAGGTCGTCACCAATAACCTTCACGTCGCATCCATTCTTTCCGCCAAGGAAGACTTCCACATCATTATTGCTGGCGGCGAAGTGAGAAATCGCGACGGCGGTATCGTCGGGGAGGCCACCCGGGATTTCATCAATCAGTTCAAAATGGATTTCGGCATTATCGGCATCAGCGGTATCCACACCGACGGCTCTCTACTGGACTTCGACTACCGGGAAGTCCGTGTCGCCCAGTCCATCATCGAAAATTCGGGCCAGGTTCTGCTGGCCGCTGACCATTCCAAGTTCGGACGCAATGCCATGGTACGCCTCGGCAGCATTGCCCAGGCAGATCATGTGTTTACCGACGAACCACCTCCCGTCGAGATCCGCCAGCTCCTGCGTGAAAACAACGTGGAACTGCACCTGGTTTAACTCCCCCATCGACCTGACGATCCCGCAGTCACAATCTGACAAAGCGGCCCTCTAAACATTCGCCCACATTTTTTCGTTTTTTTTCTGTATTTTCCTTTACGAATATATTTTGCTTTCGCATAATGTATGTATACGTTTCTGTGAAAACCGGAAAGAGCGCCGGAAGCGTCCTTTCATTGGCGTCAGGAGATGACACAAGATGACCGAGGAGAACAATAATTTTGACGTGGTCGTTGTGGGCGGCGGCGTTAACGGCACAGGTATCGCAATGGATGCCGCGGGCCGCGGCCTGAAGGTGCTGTTATGCGAGATGAATGATCTCGCCTCAGCCACATCATCCAGTAGCAGCAAGCTGATTCATGGTGGGTTGCGATACCTCGAGCACTACGAGTTCCGCCTGGTGCGTGAAGCCCTCGCGGAAAGAGAGTCGCTGTTGCGGAATTCCCCACACATCATGTGGCCAATGCGTTTCCGACTGCCTCACCGCCCTCACCTTCGCCCCGCCTGGATGATCCGGACCGGGCTATTCCTCTATGACCATCTGGCCAAACGAGAGGTCCTTCCGGGGTCACGCTCGATCAAGTTCGATGAGAAGGATCCGCTCAAATCGGATATCACCAAAGGCTTTGAATACTCGGACGGTTGGGTGGATGATGCTCGCCTGGTGGTACTGACTGCCAAGAAAGCCCAGGAGTGCGGCGCCACCATCCTGACCAGAACCAAGTGCATTGACGCCGAGCGCGGCGCGGATTCCTGGAACGTATCGCTTCAGGACATGAATGACGACAGCATCCACCACGTATCTGCCAAAGTGATCGTGAATGCGTCAGGCCCTTGGGTCAGCCGCCTGTTCAGCGAAAGCCTCTCGATGAAAGCGCCGAAAACCATCCGCATGGTCAAGGGCAGTCATATTGTAGTGCCTCGCCTCAATCGGGAAACCGAAGCTTATATTCTGCAGAACGAAGACGAACGAATAGTGTTCGTCATCCCTTACGAGGACGAGTTCTCCCTGGTGGGCACCACCGACGTGGACTACGAGGGTGACCCCAGGAAGGCAAAGATATCACCGGAAGAAACCGACTATCTGCTGGATATCGTCAACTCGCACTTCAAGCGTCAGCTAACGGAAAGCGATGTAGTGTGGTCCTACTCAGGCGTCCGCCCGCTTATGGACGACGAAGAGGGAGATGCCAAGAAGGCTTCCCGCGACTATTCGTTTGAGGTCAGCCGGGAAAAGGGCAAAGCGCCGGTCATCTCCGTCTTCGGCGGCAAGATCACGACCTACCGCAAGCTCGCGGAAGCTGCAACGGATAAGCTCTGTCAGCTTTTCCCACATGCCCGCGGCCCGTGGACGAAAAAAGGCATCCTGCCGGGGGGCGACTTCGAGAACCATGACACCCTCGAGGCAAGTCTGTCAGCAGAATACCCGTGGCTTCCCGAAGCAGTGTATAGCCGCTATGTGCGTACTTACGGCACCAAGGCCTATGACTTTCTGGGCAGCGCAACATCCATTCAGGACCTGGGCCATCGATTTGCCGGCACACTTTACGAGCGGGAAGTCGAATACCTTATCAAGCACGAATGGGCGATGACATCGGAGGACATTCTCTGGCGCCGAACCAAACAGGGGCTCTATGCCACTGAGGAAGATGTCCGCGATTTGGACAAGTATCTGTCCGCCCAGGCAACCCCGCAACCGCAAACCGTTGCTCTCCACCACAGCGCCTGAACCACTCTCTCAGGCATTTCGCTCCGGCCGGCCTCCCCCGCCCGGAGCTTTTTTGTGCCCGATTACTGACAAGCACTCTCCAGCTATCACAAGACACGAAAAAGCCGGATGCCTTAGGGCACCCGGCTTTTCCTACCCTACCCTTCGTCCAGTAGGGTGTAAGGCACTGACACTTTTATCAGAACGTCAACTGTGAGCCAACGATGAACGCATCGTATTCACCCTGGCCACCCTCGGTGCCCAGCGTCGTGTACTCGGCCATCAGGGTCAGGGCGTCCGTAGCAGCGTAACGCGCAAACACCATGGTTAGATCCGTATCGTTCGCGCTCGAGTTGATGTCGTCTTCACCCTCGCCATAGCTGACACCCAATGTGGTGCGGTTGAAGCCATATGTTGTCTCAACGTACCACTGACTGGCGTCTTCCTCGTTCGGATCCAGGCGAGCGGCAAATACGCCGTTACCGGTACCGGACGTCATGGAATAGTTACCACGAACATTCAGGCTGCCGAGCGACACCGAACCGCCAAAATCGATACCAGACATGGTGTAGTCGTCAAAGGTGCCAGTCTTCGAGTCTACGTCCTGAGTAAAGGCACTTGACCACAACGAGAACATATCCGCGGTGTAGACCACGTTGCCCTCAATTCGGGGCGCGCTGTATTCCGCATCAGCTACGCCATCCACCTTGGAAGGGCTGAATACGCCCACCTTGAATTTCAGACCACCCAGGCTATTCGAGGTATACATCACACGCGGCGTGAAGTTGGCGTAGAAGTAACCATTACCGATACGCCCTGCCGTTGCAGCCACTTGGTCCGGGCCGCCGATCAGGCCGACACCCAAGGCACTGCCGTTGTCCCCGATGGCTGGAACACCGAAGACCCCGAAGCCCTTACCAATGTTGACCTGACCGAAATCACCGGCAACCGCGATTTCGGATACCCGGCTGCGGAAATTCGCATTGGCATCACCAGGCGCTATGTCCGCATTCATCTGGAAATGACCCGACACTTCCAGGCCGTTCTGTGTGGGAGCGTAGATGTTGGTTTGCAGCGTAGCCGGGTTGAAGCCTGTGGTGATGGTAAACGAATCCTCGTCCGTTGGATCGTCGTAGCTGCCGAGCACCGCAAAAATCGGAATGTGACCATTGAATCCCGCTTTCCAGCCGCTGTCGGATTCGAACGTCGTTTCAGCAGAAGCCGACGCAGCAAACGCTCCAGCAACCATCGCAACCCCGGCTGCCAGCGCAGACAATTTGAAAGACTTAACATTCGCGCAGTTTTTGTTTTCGATCATGATAGCTTCCTATTATTGTTTGAGATCTTCTGGCCTATCAGCACGCCCTCTCGTTGGAACCTGAAATAACCCTTTATATCAACAATTTGATGGACTACCTCTCGCTAATAGACACGGTCATCTCGAACATTCATTGCGGTTTTTGGCCGCTTTCTATTTTCGAGACAGAACAAATTTAGCGCGCTAAAGAAAAAATAGAAAGTTTTAGAACATATTTTATCTGAAATTTACGCCCTTATATGGCGCAAAAACGACGACATTGTCCATATCTCGTTGTTTTTATTGGTTTATTTTTAGATACAGGAATGTCGATAAATTTTCGTTGGCGAACCATAAAACGAACATTACTCTCAGTAATGTAGTAAAACCAACAAAACACGTGTAACTAACAACAAGAAAGGTGCTCCATGAGGAAATGGCCAATTGTCGCTGCGACCACCTGTCTGCTGTGCTTCAGCGCAGCCAGTCACGGTTCAGATACGTTTAGTGCGTTGCCGGAAGCACGCAAGCAGGCCATCAATCAGTGGATTTCAGAAAACTTTCAGGCGTCCACGCTATCTACGGAGCAACAGGCAGAAGAGCTTGCCTGGTTTGCACACACTGCCAAGCCGCTGGAAGGCCTTGAGATTTCAGTTCTTTCAGAGAACCTGGCAACGCACCGTTATGAATCTGAAGTACTCGCGAAAGCGTTTTCCGACATTACCGGCATAAAGGTAACTCACGACCTGAAACCGGAAGGCGAGGTTATCCGGCAGGTCAACCTGCAAAGAATCATGGCCGCCAAGGGCCGCTATGACGCCTTCGTTAATGACTCAGACCTGATCGGGACCCATGCTCGAACCGGTTGGGCGCTGGCACTGAGCGACTACATGGAGGGCGAAGGGCGTGAATACACACTACCAACACTGGATCTGGATGATTTTATTGGCCTGAGTTTCGTAACTGGCCCGGACGGCAAAATCTACCAACTGCCAGACCAGCAATTCGCCAACCTCTACTGGTTCCGTTACGACTGGTTCCAGCGCCCCGAGTTACGCGCAAAGTTCCTGGAGCGCTATGGGTATGAGCTTGGCGTGCCGTTGAATTGGTCCGCCTATGAGGATATTGCCGAATTCTTCACCGTCCATGTGAAGGAGATCGACGGCGAGCGCGTGTACGGCCATATGGACTATGGCAAACGAGACCCGTCACTCGGGTGGCGCTTCACCGATGCCTGGCTATCCATGGCGGGCACCGGCGACCCCGGGTTACCCAATGGCCTACCAGTGGATGAATGGGGAATTCGAATGGAGGAATGTCATCCTGTCGGCTCGTCCGTCGAAAGAGGCGGCGCTACCAATGGACCGGCCGCTGTTTATGCCCTGCAGAAGTACATAGACTGGCTCAGAAGCTACGCGCCTCCGGAAGCGCCAGAGATGAATTTTTCCGAGGCTGGCCCCGTTCCCGCTCAGGGCCAGATTGCCCAGCAGATCTTCTGGTATACCGCCTTCACGTCCGACATGACCAAACCCGGGCTCCCCGTGGTCAATGACGACGGCACGCCGAAATGGCGAATGGCCCCATCTCCGTATGGCGCCTATTGGTCGGAACGCATGAAACTCGGCTATCAAGACGTAGGCGCCTGGACCATTCCCAGAGTGATGAGTGATCGCAGCCAGAAAGCGGCCTGGCTCTATGCCCAGTTCACCGTCTCAAAATCGGTATCACTTCAAAAAACGCTCGTGGGCCTGACACCGATTCGCGAATCGGACCTGAACTCCCCGGAAATGCAGGCCAAAAGCGCAGAACTGGGCGGGCTGGTGGAATTCTACCGCAGCCCCGCACGTGAAACCTGGACCCCGACCGGCGTCAATATCGCCGACTATCCCAAACTGGCCAAACTCTGGTGGCCGAACATCGCCGATGCCATGTCGGGGGAGCGCACAGCCCAGCAAGCCATGGACAAACTCGCCGAAAGCCAGGACCATGGCGGTGATGGAACGCAACTACACGGTCAAGAACTGCTCACCCCGTATCACATCAGACGACGATGCAGAAGGTCGCGACTGGTGGCTCGCACAGCCAGGTGCTCCGAAGCCGAAGTTGAAGAATGAAAAGCCGCCGGGGCAGACTATCCGTTACGAGGACTTGCTCTCTCGCTGGGAAGAAGCTCGATAGGCAACAGGGAATTTTGACACACTCACTGCCCGAGGATATCGCGGACACGCTGTCGCAGTTCCGGAATAACCTCTTCTTCAAACCAGGGATTGCGACGCAACCACAGGTTGTTCCGGGGGCTGGGGTGCGGCAACGGAACCATATCGGGCCAAACCTCCCGCCAACCTTTCACGCGCTCGGTTACCGAAGCTTTGGGCCCGGGCAGATGCCAGGCATGAGCGTACTGGCCGATTACCAGAGTCAGCTGCACCCCTTCCAGGCGGTCGAGCAGAAGATCCCGCCAGGCCGGCGCGCACTCTGGTCGAGGCGGCAGATCGCCTGACTTTCCAGTGCCTGGGTAGCAGAATCCCATCGGCAGTATTGCCAACTGTTGGTCATCGTAGAAGGTGTCACGATCAACTCCCATCCATTCACGCAGGCGGTCACCGCTGGGATCGTTGAACGGCAGCCCAGTATCGTGGACGCGACGCCCTGGCGCCTGACCCACTACCAGCAACCGAGCGGATTGAGACACCTGAACCACCGGACGTGGTTCGAGAGGCAGGTGCGCCTCGCAGATCCGACACCGGCGCACGTGGGCCACCAACTCTTCGAACGGCATCCGGGAATAGCTATGGGTCATTACCCTCCCCCTAGACTTCCGGGTTAGCCAGCGCTTCGGCGGCACCGAGCAGGCCGGTGTACCCTTCCATCACCACGTAGACCGGTGTCGATTCCAGCAAGGGCCGCATCCGCCCCTTGTCTTCGAAACCTTTCTGGAACGGGCTTTCCAGGAAGAAATCGATGAACCTCGGGAGAATACCCCCGCACAGGTAAACGCCTCCGGTACCGCCGAGAGTCAGAACACCATTGCCGGCAACACGTCCAAGAATCTCGCAGAAGTGCCGCAGAGTCTGGCGAGCAAGCAGGTCGGACTGATCCAATGCGGCGGCGGTAATCTTCTCCGGCGCATCCAGAGGGGCGGCCACACCCTGTATCTCCGCGTGGGCCTGGTAAAGGTTCAGCAAACCCTGCCCACACAGGATACGCTCGACGGAAACGCGACCAAACCGGGCCTTCAGAATCCGCAGGATAGCCATCTCTGTGTCGTCTGTCGGGGCAAAGTCCACGTGACCGCCTTCGGTCATCAGCGGCACCCAGCCATGCTGCAATGGAACCAATCCTGACACCCCCAGGCCGGTCCCGGGGCCGATAACCAGCCGGGGGCGCGCCGCGTTGCCCGGGCCACCGCAAACGTGGACCAGCTTATCGGCACTGACATGGGGAACCCCGAGGGCCATGGCGGTAAAGTCATTGATCACCTTGAACGCGCCCCAACCAAACCGCCTGCGAACCTCCTCGCTGTCGAAACGCCAGTGGTTGTTGGTCATCCGCACCTGCGTACCCTGTACCGGAGAAGCCACCGCAAGGCAGACATCCTGCACCTCCCCTACGCCGCAGCGGGCAAGGTAGTCAACGATGGCAGCATCAAGATTGTCGTAGTCCCCGCAGGCAAGGACTTCAACAGCCTCAGGGGTAACGTCACCGGAGCGAACGAGAGCAAACCTGGCGTTGGTACCCCCAATGTCTCCTACCAGCGAGTAGTTGTCTTTGGTCATGCGTCGTGATTCCAGAAAAAGCTGGCACCCTCTTCCGGGTTGCTGGCGGCTTTGCGCATCCAGCCAAACAGCTCCCGGCCCAAGCCGTGATGATAACTGCTCAGGTCCGCTTTTTCTGCCTCGCGGCTGGCAAATTCCTCTGCCGACACCTCAATCTCCAGTGTTCCGGCTGCCGCGTCCAGGTTGATCACGTCACCATTGCGCACGCGGCAAAGCTGCCCACCATTCGCCGCTTCCGGATAGACGTGTATGGCTGCCGGCACCTTACCGGACGCTCCGGACATGCGACCATCGGTAACCAGCGCAACCTTGTAGCCACGGTCCTGAAGCACGCCAAGGTACGGAGTCAGCTTGTGCAACTCCGGCATTCCGTTGGCTTTCGGGCCCTGGAAGCGGACCACCACGATGCAGTCCCGGTTCAGGTCACCCGCATCAAAAGCCGCCTTGAGTTCATTCTGGTCATTGAACACCACGGCTGGCGCCTTCACGACCCGGTGCTCTTCCGCCACGGCCGATACCTTGATCACGCCACGGCCCAGATTGCCATCCAGAACCCGCAACCCGCCGTCCGGCGCAAAGGGCTCCGCCGCCGTGCTCAGTACATCCGGCTTGGCACTTTTCTCAGGCACCGGTTTCCACACCAGCTTGTCATTCTCCAGTTCCGGCATTCGTGCGTACTGTTCCAGCCCATGCCCCACAACCGTCTCAACGTCATTGTGAAGTAGGCCGGCACTCAGCAACTCACGGATCAGGAACGGTGTTCCGCCGGCTTCGTGGAAGGCATTCACGTCTTCCTGACCATTGGGGTAGATACGAGTCATGGACGGCACCGCCGACGACAACTCGGAGTAATCGTTCCAATCGATAATGATGCCAGCGGCGCGAGCGATGGCAATCCAGTGAATGGTGTGATTGGTGGAGCCACCGGTGACCAGCAGTGCCACCAACGCATTCACGATACTTTTTTCGTCCACCATATCGCCCAGGCCCAGCGTGCCGCCATGGGGCTTGGAAAGCCGTATAACCTGCTCGGTCGCCTCACGGGTCAGCTCTTCACGCAGAGGCGTGCCCGGATTCACGAAGGCCGACCCTGGCAAGTGCAGCCCCATCACTTCCACCAGGAGCTGGTTGCTGTTGGCGGTGCCATAAAAGGTACAGGTCCCGGGGCTGTGGTAGGACTGGGATTCCGCCTCGAGCAACTCATCCTTGCCGATCTTGCCCTCGGCGTAGAGTTGGCGAATGCGCTGCTTCTCTTTATTCGGAAGCCCCGACGGCATGGGACCGGCCGGCACCAGAATGGTCGGCAGGTAACCGAAGCTCAGCGACCCGATCAGCAAACCAGGAACGATCTTGTCGCAGATGCCGAGCAACATGGTGGCATCGAACATATTATGACTCAGAGCAACCGAGGTACTCATGGCGATGGTGTCGCGTGAAAACAGACTCAGCTCCATACCCGGCTGACCCTGGGTTACACCATCACACATGGCCGGCGTGCCACCCGCAAACTGCGCCACCGAGCCCATTCCATTGGCCGCCTTGCGGATCACGTCTGGAAAGTCCTGATAAGGCTGGTGGGCGGACAACATGTCGTTGTAGGCGGAGACAATCGCCACATTGGCCTTGTTCATGAATTTGAGAGTGTCTTTATCGGACTGGTTACAGGCGGCAAACCCGTGGGCCAGATTGCCGCAAGACAGCGTGCTGCGCTGGGGTGACTGGGCTTTGAGCTCGCCCATCCTGTCCAGATAATCCTGACGGGTGGCGCGACTGCGCTCGATAATCCGCTTGGTAACCGCGTCTACGGTCGGATGCATAGTGGGTCTCCTGAAATTTGTTATCTAATTACTTTTTTATTCCCGTAAGTTTACTTTCTTTTTTTACTACTTTCACCCGAAAGTCATTCATTTTTCCCTTATTTGTTGTTATATTTACTACATCAAGAATTGAAACGAACAATAAACAAACAAATCTGGAGCCAGAATATGACTATTCGTATCGCAATTAACGGCTTTGGTCGCATTGGCCGCAATGTTCTCCGCGCACTTTACGAAAATGACTACCGAAATCAGCTTCAGGTGGTTGCCATCAACGATTTGGGAGACGCGGAAACCAACGCTCACCTGCTCAAATACGACAGCGTGCACGGTCGCTTCAGCGGCATTGTGAACCACGATGCCGAGTCGCTCTCCGTCAACGGTGACCGCATCGCCATAACCGCCATCCGCAACCCTGAAGAACTTCCCTGGAAAGACTATCATGTGGACGTGGTCTTCGAGTGCACCGGCCTGTTTACCGCCCGTGACAAGGCAGAGGGCCACCTTAAGGCCGGCGCTCGCAAAGTGATCATCTCCGCCCCCTCTTCCGACGCCGACGCGATGGTTGTTTACGGAGTCAACGACCATGTATTGACCGCAGAACACAACATCATCTCCAACGCTTCTTGCACCACCAACTGCCTGGCGCCGGTTGTTGAAGCATTGCACAAGAAGATTGGCATCGAGAGCGGCCTGATGACGACCATCCACTCGTACACCAACGACCAGAAGTTGAGTGACGTTTACCACTCCGATCTTTACCGTGCGCGCTCCGCTACCCAGTCCATGATCCCCACCAAAACTGGCGCTGCCGCCGCCATCGGCAAGGTGATCCCGGAACTGTCGGGAAAACTTGACGGACTGGCCGTGCGAGTTCCTACTATTAACGTATCCTTGGTGGATTTCGGCTTTATTGCCAGCCGCGACACCACTGTGGAAGAAATTAACGAAGCCGTGAAGGCTGCGGCGGAAAACAACCCGGTACTCGGCTACAACGCAGAGAAACTGGTCAGCGTGGACTTCAACCACAATGCCCTATCCAGCATTTTCGACGCCAACCACACACGGGCCATGGGCCGTCACGCAAAAGTCATGGCCTGGTACGACAATGAATGGGGCTTCTCCAACCGGATGCTCGACAACGCTGTTGCATTGATGAAAAAGGCGAGCCAGTAACCCTGCTCACCCGCCATTTCGTCCCGCACAACCGGAAAGCTTCACTGAAAAACAAAAGGAAACTGGAACCATGCTAAGGCGTACCAAGATCGTCGCCACTCTCGGCCCCGCCACCGATTCACCCGAATCACTGTCAGCCATTATTGCTGCGGGTGTTGATGTTACGAGATTGAATTTTTCCCACGGCAGCGCGGAAGAGCACATCCAGCGCGCTCTGCGGGTGCGGGAATCTGCCGCCGCCAATGGCCGTTTTGTCGCCCTGCTCGCCGACCTCCAGGGGCCGAAACTTCGCATCGCGCGCTTCGCGGAAAACAAGGTAACCCTCAAGGCCGGCCAACAGTTCATCCTGGATGCCAGTATGGACAAGGAAGCCGGCAGCGAAGAGCGCGTCGGCATTGATTACGAGCAACTGATTGAAGACGTCACACCGGGTGACATTCTGGTACTGGACGACGGTCGAATCGAGATGGAAGTCGAATCCGTCGATGGCACCAGCATTTCCTCCCGCGTTCTTATTGGTGGCCCGCTGTCCAACAACAAGGGCCTGAACAAGCGCGGCGGCGGCCTGTCCGCCGAAGCACTGACCGAGAAAGACAAGCAGGACATCAAGACCGCCGCCCGCCTGGGTGCCGATTATGTCGCGGTGTCATTTGTACGCACCGCCGAAGACATGCACGTTGCCCGCCGCCTGCTGAAGAAAGCCGGCTCGGAAGCCCGCCTGGTTGCCAAAATTGAACGTGCGGAACTGGCCCACGACAACGCCGCCCTGGACGCGGTCATCGATGCGTCCGACGCGGTTATGGTAGCAAGGGGCGATCTGGCTGTTGAGATTGGCGATGCTGAGCTGGTGGGTGTGCAGAAACACATCATCAACCGTGCCCGCGCCCTCAACACGGTGGTGATTACCGCCACCCAGATGATGGAATCCATGATCGAGAACCCGATGCCGACACGGGCAGAAGTTTCCGACGTGGCGAACGCGGTGATGGATTACACCGATGCGGTGATGCTGTCTGCAGAAACGGCCGTTGGCGATTATCCCACGGAAGCCGTGGAAGCGATGGTGCGGATCTGCATGGGCGCAGAAAAGCACCCGTCGATGCATCAGTCCAAGCATCGCATCCATGAAAGCATGGAGCATGTTGATGAGGCGATCGCCCTGTCTGCCATGTACGCGGCCAATCACCTGGATGGTGTGACGTCGATTATTTGTATGTCGGAAACGGGTGCAACACCCCTGTTGATGTCTCGCATCAAGTCGAGCCTTCCGATTTTCACATTCTCTCGCAATCACTCTACCCAGCATCGGGTGACTATGTTCCGCGGCGTACAGACGGTACCATTTGATTCGGCGACGATTCCTCCCGAGCAAACAAACTCGCGCGCAGTGGCTGAGCTGGTTCGGATGGGAGCCGTCAAAGAAGGTGATCTGGTAGTGATTACCAAGGGCGATTACGTGAATGCCCAAGGCGGCACGAACACTATGAAGATTGTTCGTGTTGGTGCGGACATTCGCTAGACGGGAATTGGGAGGTGTCGTCTTTTGTAGCCTGATGGTTTTGGTGCCTTGAGGCTGCGGGGCGGGGCTTCCCAAAACCGCTACGAGCACATCCATGTGCGCTTGGAATTGGCCATCCTTGGCCAATTACATTTTGGGAAGCCCCGCCCCGCAGCCTCTTGTTTAGACCAATCGGATATCGCTGAACAACATTTTTGTTTACAGCGCGTTATTCGCCGGAATGGCCAAAGCTAGCCCCGCCTCCTCTTCACGCAAAACATTGACTCAAAGCACTTCAAGCAGCCAGGGAGATACCTCTGAGACCGGAACTGAGACCGGAACAAGCGGTTGGTGGTAGGGCCGTTTGGGAATGTAATTGGCCAAGGATGGCCAATTCCAAGCGCACATGGATGTGCTCGTAGCGTTTCCCGAACGGCCCTACCACCAACCGCGCGCCCCCAATATCTCAGGCTAGAGCGCGCAGATAACTCAAAGGTCAAAGGTCAGCAAGACTCCCGCGAACAATCTCCGAAATTTGCCCCCAGTCACCGGAAGCAACAGCCTCACCAGGCGTCAACCAGGTACCACCAACGGCCGAGACGTTCTTAAGGGCGAGATAGTCCTTGGCCGTGTTGCGGCGGATACCGCCGGTTGGGCAGAAGGTAACGTCCGGGAAAGGACCAGAGAACGCCTTCAGGGCGGGGATGCCGCCGGCAACTTCCGCCGGGAAGAATTTGAATTCGCGATAGCCCAGGTTGTAGCCAACCATCAGCTCAGAAATGGTCGAAATGCCCGGTAGCAACGGAGCCTCCGAAGTCACACCGAACTCCAGAATGGCCTCGGTGACACCCGGTGTGATCACGAACTGGGCGCCGGCGGCTTCAACCTGGCGGTACTGGGCAATGCTGGTGACCGTGCCCGCCCCTACCCAGGCTTCGGGGATGGCTTTTCTTACCTGCTCAATGGCCTTCACGCCATGGGGCGTGCGCAGGGTAATTTCTAGCACTCGAATGCCACCGTCAACCAGGGCTCGGCACAATGGCAGTGCCTCGTCCGGATGGTTGATGGTGATCACCGGAACAAGCGGTGAAGCGTTCAAGACCGCCTGGACGCGCTCGCGGTGGAAGTCAGACAATTGGTTCATAGATATCTCCGGTATAACAAATCTCGGGCGAATAGCCTTAAGCGCTCCAATAAACCTGCAGCCCCGGTTTCAGAAAGGCGCGGATGGGCATTTCGCGGATATTTCCGATTTCGCTGCAAGCGGCCTGCAAGGTTTTTAGCTTGTCATCCCCTTTCAGGTGCAGCACCGTGAAACCAGCGCGGCTCAAGGCCCGCAGTGTCAGTGTGATACGCTTCTGGGACTGTGAAGGCGGTGTCATCGGCGCCACGATGTCAGCGGAGTCCGTATCCAGGGCCCGGTCAAGTTCAGGCGCATCCGGAAACAGTGACGCGGTATGACCGTCGTTGCCCATGCCCAGGATCAGTACATCCAGCGGAAGGTGGAGTTCTTCAATGGCCGCTTCCACGGCCGCCAGACCATCCGCTGGCGTATCGCCGGGCTGCTTGAGGGACAGGTACCGGGCTTCTGAAGCTGGGCCCTGTAACAGATTTTCCCGCACCAGGCGGGTGTTGCTGTCTTTATCGTCTTCAGGCACCCAGCGCTCGTCCGCCAGCAGCACGTCAATTCGCGCCCAATCCAGCGGTTTTTCCCGCAAAGCCTCAAAAAACGGCAGCGGAGTTGAGCCACCCGAAACCACCAGACTGGCACGGGGGGCAATCAACAGCCGTTCCGCGAGGTGCTTTGCAACCGCATCCGCCAGCGCAACAGCCGTGTCATCAGGGGTATCGAAAAAATACGCATCCACCGATTCCGGCAGGTGCAGGTCATGCATCTTCATACCAGCTCCTTCCGTCACGGGTAATCAAAGCGATGGAGGCAACCGGGCCCCAGGTGCCTGCGGCGTAGCGTTTTGGCGGCACGCCACTGTCGTCCCAGTTGCGCATGATCTGGTCGACCCATTGCCAGGCGTGCTCCACTTCGTCACGACGGACGAACAGATACTGATTGCCCTTCATGACCTCCCAGAGCAGACGCTCGTATGCATCCGGTATGCGGTCGGTCTCGAAGGTTTCCGAGAACGTCAGTTCCAAAGGTCCCTGGCGCAAGCGCATGCCCTTATCCAACCCCTGGTCCTTGGTCAGAATTTGCAGGGACATACCCTCGTCCGGTTGCAAGCGGATGATGAGCTTGTTGTTGGCCAGGTGCTTCTGGTCCGGGTCAAAGATGTAGTGTGGCGCCGGCTTGAAGTGAATGATGATTTGCGACAGCTTCTCCGGCAGGCGCTTGCCCGTGCGGATGTAGAACGGCACGCCGGACCAGCGCCAGTTATCAATTTCAGCCTTCAGGGCCACAAAGGTTTCGGTCTTGCTGCCGCGGGCAGCGCCCTCTTCTTCCAGATACCCGGGCACGGGCTTCCCACCGCTGGTTCCAGCGGTGTACTGTCCACGAACCACATGGGTGTCCATCATGTCCGGAGTGATGCGGCGCATCGCCTTCAGCACTTTCACCTTCTCATTACGGATGCTGTCTGCAGACAGGTCCGAAGGTGGATCCATGGCGATCAGGCACAACAGCTGAAGCAGATGATTCTGCACCATGTCGCGAACCTGGCCGGCCTTGTCGAAATAGCCCCAGCGGCCTTCGATACCTACGCTCTCAGCCACCGAAATCTCGACGTGGGAAATATGGTTCTGATCCCACTGGGAGGCGAATAGGTTGTTAGCAAACCGTAGCGCGATGAGGTTCTGTACCGTTTCCTTACCCAGATAATGGTCGATACGGAACAACTGGTTCTCGTTATAGACCTCACCCAACTCGTCATTAATGACCTTGGACGACTCAAGGTCGTGGCCAATCGGCTTCTCTACAACCACCCGGGTGTTCTGGTCGCAACAGTTATTCCCCCGGAGGTTGCGTGAAATCTCACCGTACATGGCCGGAGGAGTAGCCATGTAGACGATCAGATTGCTGGGCTCCGTGCTGCGCCAGTCGTTTAGAGCGCTATAGCCTTCAGGATTGGTAAAATCGAGGAATTGGTAATCCACGCGCCGCAGGAACTGCTCGGCCACATCGGCATCAAATTCGTCTTTCTTGACGTGCTCTTTCAATTTACCAAGAAGAGTCTTGCGAACCTCGCTGCTGTCTGCCTTGTTTCTCGCGATTGCCAGAATACGACTACCCTTATGGAGCAGTCCGGCACGCTCAAGCTGATACAGCGCAGGAAACAGTTTGCGTTGCGCCAGGTCACCAAGCGCACCAAACATCATAAGATCACAGCGGGTATTTATCGGATCAGCCATCGGTTCCTTCTCTCTTTGTTTCCATGCAGCAGCGCACTACCGCACGACTCGAGGCATCAATGTAGTAATTTTATGCAAATAATGACACCCAAATTGACATTTTCCAAGAATATTTTCGAATTATTGACATATTTACTACCACAAACCTGGCAAAAACACGCTATAATCAGCCCGGATTTTCACAAGAACGCCGATGATTCAGGGAGTATCCCAAATGGCTGCGAACCAGGCGCAACGCGATGACAACCTGCTCGAAGATATCCAGTTAAGACTGGACACGCTCAATAAATCAGAGCGCAAGGTTGCCGAGGCGATTCTTCGCGACCCAAGTGCGGCCACCCGTTACAGCATAGCCGCACTGGCCAGGGCAGCGGACGTCAGTGAACCAACGGTCAACCGCTTCTGCCGTGGGTTTTCAGCCACCGGTTTTCCTGATTTCAAAATACGCCTGGCCCAGAGCATTGCCACTGGCACACCGTATATTGGTCAGAATGTGGAGCCCGACGACACTGTCGCAGAGTTCTCCGACAAGATCATGCTCAGCACCATTGCCAGCCTCGACAAGGCCCGCCAGGCCCTTGATCCAAAAGCACTGGCGTCAGCCATCGATTATCTGATCCAGGCCAAGCAGATCAACTTTTTCGGCATGGGCGGCTCCGCCCCCGTTGCGATGGACGCCCAGCACAAGTTCTTTCGCTTCAACATCCCGGTCATGTCTTATGATGACGCGCTGATGCAGCGCATGGTTGCCGCCGGTGCCGCCAAGGGCGATGTCATCGTGCTTATTTCCTATACCGGGCGCACTCGCGAAACCGTAGAGATTGCACAGCACGCGCGAACCAACGGCGCTACCGTTATCGGCATCACCATGCCGGGTTCGCCACTGGCAGACGTTTGCACGGTCGTCATTGAAGTAACGGCGCCGGAGGACACCGAGGTTTATATGCCGATGTCCTCCCGCATTATTCACCTGACGGTCATCGATATCCTCGCGACCGGCGTAACCCTCAAACGCGGGGCGGATTTCCTGGGCCACCTTAAAAAAATCAAGGAAAGCCTGAAACCAACCCGCTTCCCGACCACCTGAGCGCACCGCTTTTAAAGGTAGCAAAGTCACTGATTTAGTGTCTCATCCTTCTACGCCCCTCCTCCCCCTGAAAACTCACCCCCCTTTTTCTTCAGGGCGGAGGATGCACTACCCCTCCCGTTACAGGACTATGAAATCCGGTTTCCCAATGTCTGATTGGCAGAAGCTGCAATCAAGGGAACCGGAGGCCTGATCCGCAACTGACTGTCCACGACACGATGTCGGAACTTCCGCTTCCCTGACATTCAAAAAAGACAAAAAGCACAGGACACAGATGATGCAAAACAATAAGCGCTTTTTCCCGAACAAACTCCCGCTTGCGGCTGCGGTCACAGCTGCCATCATGGCTACGCCGGCCATCGCCGTTGATTTCCATGGCTACGCTCGCTCAGGCCTTTCCACCAACACCAGCAGTGGCGGAGAACAAACCTGTTTCGGTAGCGGTGCCAACGGCCACTTTGTTGGACGCCTTGCAGATGAATGCGACACTTATGCAGAGCTGGCCTTTGGCGACCAGCTCTTCAGTGAGGACGGTAAAACGTTCCGCTTCGACTCTATGGTTTCCTACGAAGCCATCAACCAGGGTAACGACTACCAGGCATTTGACGGCGCCGATGACGTCAACGGCGTCGATTTTGCGGGCCAGGAAACCACTCGCAACAACGGCAACCCGTATAGCGGCGGCGAAGTAGCGGTTCGTCAGCTTTACGTGTCAGGCACCAACGTCATCGAGTCGCTTCCTGGCGCTACGCTTTGGGCCGGCAAGCGTTTTTACAAGCGTCATGACGTGCACCAACTGGACCTGTTCTACATCAACAACTCCGGCTACGGTGCCGGCGTTGAAAACATCCAGGCCGGTGCTGGCCAGTTTTCCGCCGCATGGATCAACTTCGACAAACAGGAAAGCGACACCATCGTCCAGAACAATAAGCTGGACCTGCGCTACGCTTTTCCAGTTGGCGAAAGCACGCTCACACTGGCGGGCATCTATGGCATGGCTGACCTGACCGATGAACAGGAAGCCGCCGGCATCATGGACGAAGATGGCTTCTTCGGTACCATTGAGCTGGCATCAGGCTTCATGGGTGGCTTTAACAAATTCGTCCTGCAGTATGCGACCGACTCACTGGGCGAAGCCGCCTTTGCCAACCAGGGTGGTAACGCAAGCCTCAACGCCCCCTACTACGATGGCACGCTCGAAAAGAGCTGGCGCGTATTGAACCATGGTGTAATCAAACTCGGAGGCCCTTGGGAACTTGGCTACTCCGCCCTGTATTCCAAAGGTGAAACTTACGGTCCGATCAACGAAGAGGAACCCACCCGCCTGAGTGTTGTTGCTCGCCCGATCTACAACTGGAACTCCGTGACCAGCACAGCTCTGGAAATCGGCTATGAGGATGTGCACCAGCCCTACAACGACGAAGAAACCGACCTGCAGAAAGTTGCCATTGCGCAACAGTGGAGCGCAGGCCCCGGTTACTGGGCACGCCCGGTAATCCGTGCCTATGCGGCAGCGTTCTTCGGCGATCAGGCGGAAGCCGCTCGCAGTGAGGGCATCGATGGCGACATCCAGATTGGTGCCCAGATCGAAGCCTGGTGGTAAGGCTCTAAACACCACACACTCTCGTTGGACCTCCTTGGGCCGGCTTTTCAGCCGGCCCTTTTTTGTACGCGCCACTCCTCTATTCTCTACTCCCCATACGCCCCTCAGACTACGCCCGCAAAAGTCCGTTGCCGAAGGATGTGTGGCCGAGCTCTTCGCGCAACCATGATCCTGCAACGTTTGCGTACAGGTTCTGCCGGTTCGCAAGCAACATCCCAAACAACAACAATGGAAAAAGGATACGCGTTATGCCTGACCATAAACTGGTTGCAGGCGGCTGGGCCCTGGCTTTGTCCCTGGCTCTCGTCGGTTGCAACTCCGGTAGCAACAGCTCACCTTCCGACTCCGGCGACGGCGGAGGCGGGGACTCCACCGCCCTGCTGGAACCCGGCGACAACGAAGCCATCCTCTATTACAAACGCCCCGCCGGTGACTATGACGGCTGGGGACCTCACCTGTGGAATGACGCAGCAGCCGGTTGCGATGGGCTCGCCGAAGGCATTCCCACGGAATGGGCCAGCCCCCGTACTCCCAGCGGCGTGAATGATACCTACGGTGCCTACTACATCATCCCCATGCGCGAAGGCGGTGACTGCATGAACTTCATCATGCACAAGGGGGATGAAAAGGATCTGGGGGGTGACGACAAACGCTGGCACTTTGGCGCCCTGGGCAATCGCATTTTCACCGTCAGCGGCAGTCAATTGCTCTCTCCAGACCCCATTGAGGCTGAGGAACTCACCATTGATGGCGCCAAGGCACACTGGCTGGATGCCAACACTCTGGTGTTCGCGGACACCAGCAGCGCCGCCAGCGTGGAGCTCCGATACGATGCCGATGCTGGCATAACCGTCGATACCCCCAACAAAGCCCTTGCAGGCGGCAGCGTTATTGCGTTGAGCACTACTACCTTATCACCAGATCTGGAGGAGGCGTTTCCACACCTTGCGGGCTGGCCTGCCTACTCTGTCGATACCGACGCACAAACCAAAGCGGAAGCGCTTCGCGGCCAACTGGTTGCAGCCGCCTACAATAGCAGCGACGAATTGATATCCGCCACTCGCCTACAGATTCCGGGCGTTCTGGACGACCTACATGCCTATGATGGCACCCTTGGCGCCACCATTAATGGTTCCGATACTGAGTTCGCAGTTTGGGCACCAACGGCACAGAACATGCGTCTGCATGTGTTTAATGCCGACGGCAGCATAGTGAGTGGATATCCAGTCGACATGACGCGTGATAACAGCGTATGGAGGCATACCGGAAATACCGCCAATGTTGACCGCAAGTTCTATCAGTACGAAGTGACGGTCTACCATCCACGTACCGATGCCATCGAAACCACCATGACGTCGGACCCATACGCCCTGAGCCTTTCCGAAAACGGGGTGTATTCACAGGTCGTCGACCTGGATGACAGCGACCTGAAACCGGCCAACTGGGACAGCCTGACCCCACCGGCAGTGCAGGCTCCGGAAGACGTTGTCGTGTACGAGACTCATATTCGCGACTTCAGCGCCACCGACGAAACCGTTGCGGCTGCCAACCGGGGCAAGTACGCCGCCTTTACGGAATCCACCAGCGATGGCGTCGCTCACCTGGAAAGCCTGGCGAATGCCGGCATCACCCATCTCCACCTGCTGCCGTCTTTCGATATAGCAACGATCAACGAAGACCCGGCCGAGGTGGTCAATATCGACGACGACTTCAGCAAGCTGTGCGACCTTTCCGACGAAGCTGCAGCGAACTACGCGGACCTCTGCAGCAGTGGCGACACCATCCGCACGGTCCTGGCGTCCTTCGACCCTGCAACCGGCGATGCCCAGGCGCTGTATGGCACTTTTCGTGGCCTCGACAGCTTCAACTGGGGCTATGACCCGGTGCACTACACCGTTCCCGAGGGCAGCTATGCCTCCGATGCCAACGGCGTGACCCGGATACGGGAATTCCGTGAAATGGTGCAGTCCGCCACCAATCTGGGTCTGAACGCGGTCCTGGATGTGGTCTACAACCACACCAACGCCTCCGGGCTTGCCGACAAGTCGGTTCTCGACAAACTGGTCCCCGGCTACTACCACCGCCAGAATCCCGAAACCGGCGTTGTTGAGCAGTCAACCTGCTGTGAAAACACCGCGTCCGAGCACCGGATGATGGAAAAGCTGATGATCGACTCCCTGGTCACCTGGGCGTCGGCATACGGCATTTCCGGATTCCGATTCGACCTGATGGGACACCATATGCTGTCGAATATGGAGAAGGCGCTGGATGCCGTAACTGCGGTCGATCCAGACACTTACTTCTACGGCGAGGGCTGGAACTTCGGTGAAGTCGCCAATAATGCTCGTGGCGTCAACGCCATCCAGCCAAACATGCCCGGCACGGGCATCGGCTCCTTCAACGATCGCCTGCGTGACGCCGTACGTGGTGGTGGCCCCTTCGATGGCGGTGACGCACTGCGCGCCAACCAGGGCTTCAGCAATGGTCTGTTCAGCATCCCCAACGACCGCAACAGCGGCAGTGACGCTGAGAAAACCCGCCTACTGCAGATCAGCGACTGGATCCGCGTTGGCATTGCCGGCAGCCTGAGCGACTATTCGCTGGTCACCGCCGATGGTTCTACAAGGACCGGAGCGGAGATCGATTACAACGGCCAGAATGCCGGGTATACCAGCGACCCCCAGGAAATCATCAACTACGTTTCCAAGCACGACAACCAGACGCTCTGGGACAACAACCAGTACAAGGCGGATTTCGCCACCACGCTTCAGCAACGTGCCCAGATGCAGGTGGTGGGCCTTTCCGTCCCCATCCTCAGCCAGGGCATTCCCTTCATCCATATGGGCTCGGAATTGCTGCGTTCCAAATCCATGGAAAGGGACAGTTACGATTCCGGCGACTGGTTTAATGAAGTCGACTTCAGTTACCAGGAAACCGCCTGGAATCGTGGCCTGCCCCGTCAGGACAAGGACGGCGCGAACTGGGACCTGATCACCGAGATCATCGGCCAGTTCCAGGCCGGCCCAACGCCAAGCGAGATCGACTACACCCGCGAGCAGGTCGAGAAGTTGCTGATCGTTCGTAGCGAAAGCGAGCTTTTCCGTCTACGCACCGCCGAACAGGTCAGTGAACGACTGTCGTTCCACAACACCGGACCCAGCCAGGTACCCGGCGTAATTGCCTTCAGTCTGGACGATGGCCCCGACAACGGCCTGACCGATCTGGACAGCGACGTGGATCAGGTCGTCGTGGTGATCAACAGCACAGGGACCCAACAGGCACTGGACACCAGCCTTAATGAGGCCTTTTCCGTGATGGCGGACACCTCCCCGGAACAGACCGCTGCAGCAGCGAACGGCACCTTCACGGTTCCCGCCCTGTCAGTGGCTGTATTCAATCGATAAGGCCGCTGACAACGGCACCTGGCGGCCCCATGGAGGAACAGGTTCCATGGGGCCAGCAACCACAAAGGAGACAATCATGAACAGGAAACTCACAACATTGGCTCTGGCCTCGGTTATGGCCATCACTGCCGGCTGCGCCACCACCGGTGGTGAACGGGACTACAGCAAATCCTTGTATCTACGTGGGCAATTTGCCTGGTGGGATGCACTGCCGGAATACAAGGTCAAGAAAGTGGACAACGGGCTCTATCGCACAGAAGTGGAACTCAAGGCTGATGGGCAACCCTACGAGTTCAAATTTGGTGATGCCAACTGGACGTCGGGCACCAATTGCGGCTATCTGTCGGAAGAAGACAAGGATGTTCAGTTGAACAAACCGGTAAAGACTAATTGCTCCGCGGTCTTCGAAAACTTCCGCTTTACCCCGCCCGAGACCGGTACCTATGGGTTCTACTTCGATGTACGCGGGGAAACGCCCGAAATCTACATCGACGAGGCCAACGAAAAAAGCCCGGGGCGTTGCCCGGGCCTCTCGTGCAATGCAACAAGGCACCCGATACCGGGTGCCTTGTTGTTACGGCCGTTCTACTTCGGCGTTCTCCCTGAGGAACTGCTGATACGCCTGATACTCGCGCTGCCCCTCAAGCGATGCCAGGAAACCGCGAAGCTGCTGGAATTCACCACCATCACGGCTCACGTCACCCTCGTTAACTGCATCGAGAGCCACGATGGTCGCGCTGTCACCAGACACCACGGAACCGTATACATTGTTACCATCGCCAGGGCGCTGAAGTGAAAATACCTGGGACATTACGGCACCACCGAGCGCTGGGTTACTCCTGGGCTGATCTTCATAGGATTGCCACTCGTCAAGCCCCAGCTCTCCAACGTTCTTGCCGGATTGGAGGTCAGCGATGATAGCATCAGCACGCTCGCTGAGCGCTTCGCGAGTCTTCTGACTGGTCAGTGCCGCACGAATCTCGTCGGCCACTTCCTCAAGCGGCTGCTGTTGCGCCTCTTGGTACTCACCCACCCGCGCAACGACGGACATGTTGTCGCCGACGTCAATCAGCTCAGTGTTAAACCCTTCGGTCAATACGTCCTCGGAAAACAACTGGCGGATCAGGCCCGCGTGGTCAAAGGGCGCTTCACCTCCATCCCGGGTGATACCACTCTTTTCCCTCACTTCGAGACCCAGCTCCTCTGCAGGACCGACCAGATCGTCAGCCGCATAGGCCAGGTCAGCGAGCTCTGAACGAACTTCGGCAAAACGCTCGGTGGCCTCACGCTGGGCAAGCTCACGGCGGAGTTGGTCCTCCAGTTCCGCCAATGGGGGCGCTTCGGTTTTCTGCACGTCCTCAAGCTTGATGAGATGTACACCGAAGCTGGTGGACACCGGATCGGATACTTCCCCTTCTTCAAGTGCAAACAGGGCTTCTTCAAAGGCCGGATCGTAGACACCGCGCTCAGCAAAGCCCAGATCGCCCCCCTGCTCTGCGGAAACCGTGTCCACGGAAAATTCCTCAGCAAGGGTTGCAAACGATTCACCAGCTTCCAGACGCTCCTGAATCGTCGCCATGGTCTCTTCAGCGTTCTCTCCATCCTCAATCAGGATGTGTGAGGCGCGTCGTTCTTCGCGGGCCAGCTCAGAGGACCGCTGTTCATAATAGTCACGCAGTTGATCATCGCTGACATCGATGGATTCAGCGAGTGTCGTCAGTGACAAAACAATGTAACTGGCATCCACGCTCTCAGGCAGGTTGAAGGCGCCCTGGTTCTCATCGTAGTAAGCTTCTACATCGGACTCGGTCACGTCCACTTGATCGCTCACAGCACCTGCAGAGAGCGTTGTCACACGGAAGTCACGGGTCTGGTTCTGAATCCGCAGCAACTGAGCCACATTTTCATCCGTCACAACACCGCTCTGAGAGATACCGGCACGGATCTGGTTAACCACATACTGCTTGCGCATGGTTTCGCGGAACTCCGCAACGCCCATTCCCATATTCCTGACCGCAGACACAAACCGGTCGCGATTAAAGGTACCGTCGACCTGGAACTGGGGCATCTGGGTGATCAGGGAGTCAATATCGGCATCGGAGAGCTCGAGCCCCTGGTCTTCGGCGTTCAGGGTCATCACTTTTTGCTGGATCAGGGCATCGAGAACATTCTGACGCACCTGATCTTCATCCAGCAACGACGGATCTGGATTCTCCATTTCTGACAGGCGGCGTTGACTCTCGATCTGTACAACCCGGAGGAACTCCCTCTCGGTGATGTCTTCCCCATTAACCGTTGCCACTTCAGGCTCGCCGGAAAAACCACCGACAATCGCGTCCATTCCCCAGATAGAAAGTGAAACAATCAGAAGGCCAATGATGATTTTGGCAATGGTGCCCTGGGCATTTTCCCGAATATCTTGAAGCATGTCTCTCCCGGATCCCTGATCAAAGTCTGTGAGGGTCTCTTAACGTAAAAAGGCGCATTCTTTCAGGAATGCGCCTTGAATTCATCCGGAGCAGGCTGGCAGCGGTATCGCCACCGGGCCAACCGCTCCGACAATGACCGGGAACCCCGGACATTGCCAGATGAAAGAGTCCGTTACTTAACGGAGTCTTTCAGGGCCTTACCTGCCTTGAACCCAGGCACCTTGGAGGCCGGGATCTTGATCTCGGCACCCGTCTGCGGGTTACGGCCGGTACGAGCGGCACGCTCTTTAACAGAGAAAGTACCAAAACCAATCAGGGTTACCTGATCGCCTTTTTTAAGGGCACCGGTGATGGAGGTGGTCATGGCATCCAGAGCACGGCCAGCAGCGGCTTTGGAGATATCTGCGGATTCTGCAATTGCATCGATCAGTTCGGACTTGTTCACACTAAACCCCTTCGATTTCAGGTTGAAGATGTTATAGGTTGGTTTGTTGTTTCCTGGACGTTCCCGACTATCGCATAAGCTGTCAGAGAATTCCATTCTTCACTATTTTTATTCCTTTCGGTTACTAACCGGTATTCGGAATAGGCATTGACTGCGCGGGAGCCCTTGATATTGGCTGCTTCACGGCGAAACAGTTATACCAATGGGCTCTCTCGCATGTCAACAATACAACGCGTGTTTAATGTGTATTTATGCGCTCTGCAGCGTCGCCGTCTTCGTCACGGGGCTTACCTGTACCCGTTTCTGAGGACGAATCTTCGGTGCGGGGTTCCGGCGGATAGGCCAGTGCAATATCGAGCACCTCGTCAATCCATTTGACCGGCCGAATTTCCAGTGATTCCTTGATATTGTCCGGTATCTCTTTGAGATCACGGGCATTTTCATCAGGTATAATGACCGTCTTTATACCGCCTCTATGGGCCGCCAACAGCTTCTCCTTGAGCCCTCCGATGGGCAGAACCCGACCACGCAGGGTGATCTCACCCGTCATCGCTACGTCGGCCCGAACCGGAATCTGGGTCAATGAAGAAACCAGTGCCGTGCACATGCCGATACCGGCGCTAGGACCATCTTTTGGCGTCGCGCCCTCGGGAACATGGACGTGCAGATCGTGTTTCTCATGGAAATCGTCACTGATACCCAATCCCAGCGCACGACTTCTGACCACTGTCAGGGCGGCCTGGATTGACTCCTGCATTACATCGCCCAGGGAGCCGGTCTTGACCACCCGCCCCTTGCCTTTGGTCAGCGCGCATTCCAGGGTCAGCAACTCACCACCGACCTGGGTCCAGGCAAGGCCTGTCACCTGCCCGACCTGATTCTTCTCCTCGGCCAAACCATACTTGAACTTCTTGACGCCGGAATAGTCCTCAAGCATCTCCGGCGAGAGCGTCACAGAGGCCTTGTCACCGCTTTCAACATGATCACGCACCACTTTACGGCAGATCTTGGCGATCTCCCGCTCAAGACCGCGTACGCCGGCCTCACGGGTGTAGTAGCGAATCAGGTCACGAAGCGTTTGCTCCGGCATGTCCAATTCGTTTTTGCGAAGGCCGTTGGCCTTTACCTGCTTGGGCAACAGATACTTCAGCGCAATATTGACCTTTTCGTCCTCGGTGTACCCCGGAATACGGATTATTTCCATGCGGTCCAGGAGCGCCGGCGGAATGTCCATGGAGTTCGACGTGCACACGAACATCACATCGGAGAGATCGTAATCGACCTCCAGGTAATGGTCGTTGAAGGTGTGGTTCTGTTCCGGGTCGAGCACTTCCAGCAACGCTGACGCCGGGTCGCCACGATGATCCATGCCCATTTTGTCGATCTCATCGAACAGGAACAGCGGGTTCTTCACACCCACCTTGGACAGTTTCTGCAACAGCTTGCCCGGCAAAGCCCCGATATAGGTTTTGCGATGGCCGCGAATCTCCGCTTCATCACGAACGCCACCCAGTGCCATACGTGTGTACTTGCGATTTGTTGCGCGGGCGATCGATTGGCCAAGAGAGGTCTTACCAACACCGGGAGGACCTACCAGACAGAGAACTGGACCCTTCACTTTTTTCACCCGACTCTGGACAGCCAGATACTCCAGAATCCGCTTCTTAACTTCGTCCAGGCCGTAGTGATCCTCATCCAGGATGTCGCGGGCCTTTTCGATGTCGTGGCGAACACGACTGCGCTTTTTCCACGGAATAGCCAACATCCAGTCGATGTAACCGCGCACTACCGTTGCCTCTGCGGACATCGGCGACATCATTTTTAACTTGTTCAGTTCCGCTTCGGTTTTCTTGCGGGCCTCTTCAGGCAAGCCGGCTTCTTCAAGTTTCTGCTCGAGCTCTTCAAAATCGTTGTTGCCCTCACCGAGACTACCCATCTCTTTCTGGATGGCTTTCATCTGCTCGTTAAGGTAGTACTCACGCTGACTGCGCTCCATCTGTTTCTTGACGCGGCCGCGGATACGCTTCTCGACTTCAATCAGGTCAATTTCCCCGTCCAGCTTGCCCAACAGCAAATCAACGCGTTGACGAATCTCAAGCGCTTCCAGAAGCTCTTGCTTCTCGGGAATTTTCAATTCGAGGTGGGCCGCCATGGTATCTGCAAGGCGTTCAAGCTCATTAATCCCTGTCAGCGCGTTGGAGACTTCAGAGGGCACTTTCCTGGAGAGCTTCACATACTTCTCGAACTCGTCCATCAGGGTTTTGACCAGGACTTCTTCTTCCCTGGCCGGCAGGGAGTCCTCATCCATCAGCATGGCCGTGCCGGAGAGATATTCGCCATCGGCGATGCCGGTAATGGTTGCACGGGCGTTACCCTCCACCAAGACCTTAACGGTGCCATCCGGCAACCTGAGCATTTGCAATACCGTGGCAACGGTGCCCATGGCAAATACGTCATCCGGGCCTGGCTCGTCCGTTGACGCATCTCTCTGCGCCACCAGCAGGATTTCCTTGTTGCCCTCCATGGCCGCTTCCAGTGCCTGTATGGACTTTTCCCGGCCCACAAAAAGCGGCACCACCATGTGCGGGAACACCACCACATCTCTCAGTGGCAACAGCGGGTATTCTTGCACGGATTCTTCAGGTATCAGGGTCATAGAAAATCCTCTGACGATGTTTGATTCAGCATATCACCCTTCATTGGGGCGACAGCAAAAATTGCAATCTTTTTACGCCCTCACGCACCACTTCCGGGCCCGGTCCGGGCATAAAAAAAGGGCGTTTCCGCCCTTTTTTAAACGCCGACTCACCAGAGCATCAATCTTCTGGCACTGCCTTGGCGTGGTCGCTGCTCGCATAGATCTTGAAGGGCTCGGATTGACCGCTGATAACGCTCTCATCGATAACCACCTTGGAGACGTCATGCTCAGAAGGAATCTGATACATGGTATCCAGCAATGTGGCTTCCATGATGGAACGAAGACCACGAGCGCCGGTTTTACGCTCCATGGCCTTGCGGGCAACGGCCCGCAGCGCATCTTCGCGGAAGTCCAGCTCCACGCCTTCCATATCAAACAGCTTCTGATACTGCTTGGTCAGTGCGTTCTTGGGCTCAGTCAGGATCTGGACAAGCGCTTCTTCATCCAGTTCTGTGAGAGTCGCCACAACAGGCAGACGACCGACAAATTCCGGGATCAGGCCGTATTTGACCAGGTCCTCGGTTTCGACATCCTTAATGATATCGCCCGTATTCTTGGCGTCGTCCGGACTCTTCACCAGCGCAGAGAAACCAATACTGCTGCGCTCTGAGCGCTCCTGGATCACCTTATCCAGGCCAGCAAAGGCGCCGCCGCAGATAAACAGCATGTTGCCGGTGTCCACCTGCAGGAACTCCTGCTGCGGGTGTTTGCGGCCACCCTGGGGCGGAACCGATGCCACGGTGCCCTCGATCAGCTTGAGCAGAGCCTGCTGAACGCCTTCACCGGACACATCCCGGGTAATAGACGGGTTGTCAGACTTGCGGGAAATCTTGTCAATTTCGTCGATGTACACAATGCCTCGCTGGGCCTTGTCGACATCGTAATCGCATTTCTGCAGAAGCTTCTGGATGATGTTCTCCACGTCTTCACCGACGTAGCCTGCTTCGGTCAGCGTGGTCGCATCGGCAATGGTGAAGGGAACATTCAGCATCCGGGCCAGCGTCTCGGCAAGCAGGGTTTTACCACTACCCGTCGGGCCGATCAGCAGGATATTACTCTTGCCAAGCTCTACCTCAGCTTTGCCCTCACCGTAGCGAAGACGCTTGTAGTGGTTATAGACCGCTACGGATAGCACCACCTTGGCCCGGTCCTGGCCGATCACGTATTCATTCAGCGTGTCGCGGATTTCAGCGGGTGTCGGAAGACGATCACTGGCCTCTTCCTGTGCATTCTCCTGGATCTCCTCCCGGATAATATCGTTGCACAGGTCGACGCACTCGTCGCAGATGAACACCGAGGGCCCTGCAATGAGCTTACGGACTTCATGCTGGCTCTTTCCACAAAACGAGCAGTACAGCAACTTGCCGTTATCGTCGCCTCTGCCGTTTCTTTCATCTGCCATTGAAATACCTCTGAGCTTGGTTTGCTGGCGCACTCACCTCAATACGCCAGCAGGGAATGTTGCGATTACCTTCAGTATTATTTATTCGGTACACGCTTATCAAGTATAGAATCAATCAGCCCGTAGTCCTTCGCCTGCTGAGGATCCATGAAATTATCACGGTCCGTATCCTTGGCGATGGTGTCCAGCTTCTGGCCGGTGTGATGGGCCAGAATGGAATTCAGAGTGTGCCGGATCTTCAGGATCTCACGTGTGTGGATCTCAATATCCGTTGCCTGCCCCTGATAACCACCTAACGGTTGATGAATCATAACCCGCGAATTCGGCAGACAGGCACGCTTGCCCTCTGCACCACCCGCCAGCAGGAACGCGCCCATGCTGGCAGCTTGGCCAACACACAGCGTGGCCACATCGGGCTTGATGAACTGCATGGTGTCATAGATAGACATGCCCGCAGTAACGGAGCCGCCCGGGCTATTGATGTACAAATGAATATCTTTATCCGGGTTCTCGGACTCCAGGAACAGCAACTGAGCCACAATCAGGTTGGCCATATGGTCTTCAACCGGACCCACCAGGAAAATTACCCGCTCTTTTAACAGACGGGAAAAAATGTCAAAAGAACGTTCGCCTCGTGCGGTCTGCTCGATAACGATTGGTACCAGGCCGGAATTGGTAACCATTGCGGGACCATCAATTGGTGTCTGCGTCATGATGCGCGTGAACTCCTTCTGGACAATGGAGTGGCTTTTTTTATTCGCCACCGCTTATAAATCAGCTACGCCTCGTCTTCTTATCATGGCTAGCTATTACTGTGCCAGCACCAGGCCAAGATGAAAACAGCCGGACGTGCCGGCTGTTATACTTCCCAGGCATGCTGGGGCCAATCTGTAATGGCCCCGCCTTCTTTAACCCTGCTGCTGACCAGCCTGGATAGCCTCTTCGTACTTAAGCTTCTTCTCCTTGACCTTGGCCTGGTCAAGAATCAGATCAACAACCGTATCTTCAAGAACAGATGACTCGATCTGCTGCTTCTGCTCTGGGCTGCTGTTGAAATGCGCCACAACCTCTTCAGGTTGTTCATACGTTGACGCAATTTCCTGGATCTTTTCATCCACTTTAGCAGGATCTGCCTTCAGGTCATTTTGCTTGACCACTTCCTGGAACAGAAGGCCTGTTTTCACACGGCGACGAGCCTGCTCTTCGAAGATTTCCTTAGGCAACTGCTGGAAGTCAACCTGGCCGCCGAACCGCTGTACTGCGTCCTGGCGCAGGCGATCAATTTCCTGATCCACCAGGGCCGTAGGTACTTCAAGCTCGGTGCTTTCAAGAAGCCCCTCAACCACGTCATTCTTGACCTTGTTGGAGACCGCCTGCTTGAGCTCACGCTCCATGTTCTTTTGCACTTCTTCACGGAACGTGGCTTCGTCTTCGGCGTCGATACCAAATTTCTTGAAGAATTCTGCGTCCAGCTCCGGTAGCTGCGGCTCCTGAACATCGTGAATCTTGATTTCGAATTTAGCAGGCTTGCCTGCCAGATCTTCGTTCTGATAGTCCTCCGGGAAGGTCACTTCGATCTCAAGCTCTTCACCAGCTTTACCGCCGACAATGCCTTTCTCGAAACCGGGGATCATCTGGCCAGAACCGAGGGTCAGTTTGTGGTTCTCAGCAGCACCGCCTTCGAACTCTTCACCATCTACCGTGCCTTTGAAATCGATCAGTACAACATCCTTGTTCTTGGACTTGCGTTTGACCGACTTCATGGTGGCCTGCTGGCGACGCAGGTTGTCGATCATGGTGTCGACGTCTTTATCGCCAATTTCGGCTTTCGGCTTTTCCACGGAGATCTTGCTGAAATCACCCAGCTCCACTTCCGGCAATACTTCGAAAATGGCCACGAACTCGAGGTCCTTGCCCTCTTCCATGGTTTTTGGCTCAAACTTCGGCCATCCCGCTGGGTTGATGTCCTGCTCCTGCAGCGCCTTGATGTAGTTGTCGCGCATAACCTCGCCGACAATCTCCTGCCGGACGCTGTCACCAAAACGACGCTTCACCACACGCATGGGCACCTTGCCCGGGCGGAAACCGTTCATTTTTACGGTGCGAGCGGTTTCCTGCAGGCGTTTCTGAACCGCCTGGTCGATTTCCTGGGCGGGCACACCGATTGTCATCCGACGTTCGATGTTGGAGGTCGTTTCAACAGACACTTGCATGGAAGATCCTCAAATTACAGGTTCGGTATGTGAATGAAAGTAAAAGCTAAATTCGATTTCAGGACAAATCCCCTGAAAAGGACGAAAATTTAAAAGCGGGTAGTTTATCACGGTTTGCCGTGCCGAGAGAATCCACCTGTTACAGGCAACATCCGGGAATGCGGGCTCGCCGCTCTATCATCTGAAACGAGAGTTGGGGACTAAAACCAAAAAAGAAAGGGGGCTATACACATCAATGTGACAGGAATCACTCTCCAGCCACTTCTGTAACCCATAAAAAAACCCCCTCAGAATTTCTGAGAGGGTTTCTGATTTGGTACCTCGGGAGGGACTTGAACCCCCACGCCTTGCGGCAACAGGACCTAAACCTATCGTGTCTACCAATTCCACCACCGAGGCAAAAAAATCGGAATTCTCAACCTAAAAGAGCCATAGATCACTGCAAGCAGGAAAGTGGGGTGGACGAAGGGGTTCGAACCCTCGACCGCAGGAGTCACAATCCTGAGCTCTACCAACTGAGCTACGTCCACCACATCCAGACTACCGCCGGGCAGAGACCCCAACAGGCACTTCAGGTAAACTTTGCTGATTCGGTGTCTCCGGGACGGATCAAACCGTCTGCGGTATGGCGCGCCCGGCAGGACTCGAACCTGCGACCACCGGCTTAGAAGGCCGATGCTCTATCCAGCTGAGCTACGAGCGCATAAACCGTTCGCCCACCTGACTGTTCAATATCCTGGACTGACCAGAAAGTGGTCGGGGTAGAGAGATTCGAACTCCCGACATCCTGCTCCCAAAGCAGGCGCGCTACCAGACTGCGCTATACCCCGTCTCAACTGAACAACAGATACCTCAGCAAAGTTGGCGCGCATATTACCGGCGCCGAACCGGTCCGTCAACACGCATTTCGGGTTTTCGCCCTTCGATTGGCGACGGAGCCCAAGCATGAGACAATGCTGCGCCTTTATTTTCGCACAACTGACAAGACAAAGACATGAGCGCCAAACTGATCAACGGAAAAGACATCGCCGCTACTGTGCGACAACAGGTTGCGGCAGGAACTGAAGCCCGCAAGCAACAGGGGCTTCGCGCCCCCGGGCTGGCTGTGGTGCTGGTGGGCAACGACCCGGCCTCGCACGTATACGTAGGCAACAAGCGCAGGGCCTGTGACGAGGCGGGCATCATGTCGCTCTCCTACGACCTTCCGGAAGACACTTCACAGGAGGCCCTGGAGGCCCTGGTTGACGAGCTCAACGAGAACCCCGACGTGGACGGCATCCTGGTTCAGCTGCCCCTGCCTGACCATATGGACGCCGACCCCATTCTCGTAAAGATTCGCCCTGACAAGGACGTGGACGGCTTCCACCCCTACAACATCGGCCGCCTGATGCAGCGCAAACCTGCCCTGAGGCCTTGCACACCAGCAGGCGTCATTACCCTGCTGGACAGCGTAGACACCCCTTACAAGGGCCAGCACGCCGTTATCGTGGGCGCATCCAACATCGTCGGCCGCCCCATGACCATGGAGCTGCTGCTCAAAGGCGCCACAGTGACGATATGCCACCGGTTTACCGACGACCTTGAGAAGTTTGTGCGGGAAGCCGACATTCTGATTGCCGCAGTCGGAAAGCCGGGGCTGATCAAGGGTGAGTGGGTCAAACCCGGAGCAACCGTGATTGATGTGGGAATCAATCGGATGGAAGACGGCAAGCTGCGTGGAGATGTGGATTTCGCCGCAGCGTCAGAGCGGGCTGCGTACATCACCCCGGTGCCAGGTGGCGTAGGCCCCATGACAATTGCCACGCTACTGCAGAACACGCTCTATGCAGCGAACGAGTTACACAAGGATTAATCCGGCCCCACAAAAAACCCCGCATTCGCGGGGTTTTTTGATCGCCGGCCCTGATTACTGACCGTACTTCTCTTTCGCCTTCAGACGATAGGCGTGCAAAAGCGGCTCGGTATAGCCATTCGGTTGCTCACGACCCTTGAGAACCAGATCCATGGCAGCCTGAAAGGCAATGCTGCCCTCAAACTCCGGCGCCATGTCACGGTAGGACGGGTCGTTCGCGTTCTGGCGATCAACCACTGCCGCCATGCGCCTCATGGTTTCGTTGATCTGCTCTTCGGTGCAGATACCGTGGTAGAGCCAGTTGGTCAGCAACTGCGATGCGATACGCAAGGTAGCGCGGTCTTCCATCAGGCCCACATCGTTGATATCGGGAACCTTCGAGCAGCCGACACCGCTGTCGATCCAACGCACCACGTAACCGAGAATACCCTGGGCGTTGTTGTCCAACTCCTGCTGGACCTCTTCCGCCGACAGGGATTTCGGATCATCCATAACCGGCACAGTCAGAATGTCATCCAGGTTGGCGCGGGTGCGGCTTTCCAGCTCTTTCTGGATATCCGCAACGCTCACCTGATGGTAGTGGGTGGCGTGCAGCGTAGCCGCTGTTGGTGACGGAACCCATGCGGTATTGGCACCGGCTTTCGGGTGGCCGATCTTGGCTTCCAGCATACCCGCCATCAAGTCAGGCATGGCCCACATACCTTTACCGATCTGGGCAACACCACGGAAACCGGTTTCCAGGCCGATGTCCACGTTCCACTGCTCGTAGGCCTGAATCCAGGCAGCCTGTTTCATCGGCCCCTTACGGATAAACGGCCCCAATTCCATGGACGTGTGGATCTCGTCACCAGTGCGGTCAAGGAAGCCGGTATTGATGAATACGGCACGTTCCCTGGCAGCATGGATACAGGACTTGAGGTTAACGGTGGTGCGCCGCTCTTCGTCCATGATGCCAACTTTCAGGGTGAAGGCCGGCAGACCAAGCGCATCTTCAACACGACCGAAGAACTCATTGGTAAACGCCACTTCTTCCGGACCGTGCATCTTCGGCTTGACGATGTAGACCGAACCGGTGGTGCTGTTCTGCAACTTGCCAGTACCTTTGAGGTCGTGAATCGCGATCAGCGAGGTCATCAGACCATCCATCAGCCCCTCAGGCACTTCACTGCCGTCTTTCAGCAGGATGGCCGGGTTGGTCATCAGGTGACCCACGTTACGCACAAACATCAGGCTGCGGCCTTTCAACACCAGCTCTCCGCCTTCCGGCTTGGTGTAGGCTCGATCACCGTGCATCTTGCGGGTGGTTTGCTGACCGCCTTTCTCGAAGGTTTCTTCCAGATCGCCCTTCATCAGGCCCAACCAGTTGCGGTAGGCCAGAGCCTTATCATCCGCATCCACGGCAGCGACGGAATCTTCACAGTCCATGATGGTGGTCAGAGCTGACTCCATCAGTACATCTTTTACATGCGCCCCGTCATCCTTCCCGATCGGGTGGCTGGCATCGACCTGAATCTCGAAATGCATGCCATTCTTGACCAACAGCACGCCCGTAGGTGCATCGGCGGCGCCGGTGTAACCCACAAAGCCGGACTCGTCTTTCAAGCCGGTAGACTCACCGTTCTGCAACTTGACCACCAGCTTGCCACCCTCAACCAGATACTGGGCTGCGTCTTTATGGCTGCCAGAAGCCAGCGGAGCGGAACTGTCCAGAAGGTTGCGAGCGAATTCAATGACCTTGGCACCGCGCACCGGGTTGTAGCCACGGCCTTTTTCGGCACCGTTTTCCTCGGAAATCGCATCAGTGCCATACAGCGCGTCGTAAAGACTACCCCAACGGGCGTTGGCAGCATTCAGCGCGAAACGGGCGTTCATCACCGGAACCACAAGCTGCGGGCCAGCCATGGTGGCCACTTCCGGATCCACATTTGAGGTGGAGATCTTGAAGTCGCCGGGCTCGTCAACCAGGTAGCCGATATCCTTCAGGAACGACTTATACTCGGCCATGTCGAGCTTCTGGCCCTTGTGGTCACGATTCCAGGCGTCCATTTTCTCCTGGATGTCATCGCGCTTGGCAAGCAGCTCTTTGTTACGGGGAGCCAATTCGTGAACAATCTTGTCGAACTCGGCCCAGAATTTGTCAGCGTCGACACCCGTGCCCGGAATTGCTTCGTTATTAACGAAATCGAACAGGTTCTTTGCGACCTGAAGGTCGCCGACTTGTACGCGTTCTGTCATCGTTGTTTGCCTCAGTGGGTTACTGTATTCCCTGCCCTTTTTACGGGTTTACCCGTCAGGGCCGTTATAATTCGAGGGCGGTATTGTACGGGAATTTCCCTACAAGGTCATTCCCGCGCCAACAACACGACCTTTGGTTGACATCATCCCCTGCGCCAGCTGGTGCCTTCGCGACTGTCGTCCAGGATAATGCCTTTATCGGCCAACTCATCTCTGATACGGTCCGCCTCGGCGAAATCTTTCTGCTTACGCGCATCCGCACGGGCCTGAATCATCGCCTCGATGTCGTCTGCACTGAGCTCGCCGCCGGTGTCGGCCTGGAAGTAGGCCTCCGGGTCCTGCTGCAACAAACCCAGAACACCACCGAGCCTAACAAGCACCGCCGCTTGCTCGTTAGCCTTTTCGTCGCGCCCTTCCCTGCGGTGCAGGTTGATTTCATTAGCAACGGCGTGAAGAACTGCTGCGGCCCCGGCAGTGTTGAAGTCGTCATCCATGGCCTCGGCAAAGCGCTGGTCGTGTTCCGTTTCCGCCACGCTCTTGGCAGGCACCAGACCACGCAAGGCATGGTAGAGCCGGGTGAGCGTACGCCCTGCTTCCGCGAGATTTTCTTCCGAGTAATCCACCTGACTGCGGTAATGGCTGGACACCAGGAAGTAGCGCACCACCTCCGGCGCATACTTCTCGAAGATCTCACGGATGGTGAAGAAATTACCCAGGGACTTGGACATTTTTTCCTTGTTCACCCGAATCGCGCCGGCGTGCATCCAGGTGTTCACGAAGGTATGGCCATTGGCGCACTCGGATTGGGCAATTTCGTTCTCGTGGTGCGGGAATAGCAGATCCGGCCCGCCACCGTGGATATCAAAGGTCTCGCCCAGGCAGCGGTTAGACATGGCCGAGCATTCAATATGCCACCCGGGCCGGCCGTCGCCCCAGGGTGACTCCCAGCTCACTTCACCGGGCTTGGCAGCCTTCCACAGAACAAAGTCCGCCGGGCTTCGCTTGGCTTCCTGAACATCTACCCTTGCACCGGCCACCAGATCCTCCAGCTTTTTCTTGCTGAGCTTGCCGTAGCCGGGGTAGGACTCCACCGCAAAGTACACATCACCATTATCGGCAGCATAGGCGTGCCCGCTGCTGACCAGCTTGTGAATCATGGCAACAATGTCATTAATGTAGTCGGTCGCGCACGGCTCTTCTGTCGGCGACAAAACACCCAGCTTGGCCTCATCCTCGTGCATGGCCTTGATCATGCGCTGGGTGAGGTCGCTATAAACTTCGCCATTCTCGTCGGCCCGGCGCAGGATCTTGTCGTCGATGTCAGTGATGTTGCGCACGTAATGGACATCGTAGCCGCTGTGACGCAAGTACCGCGTGATCACATCAAACGCCACCAACACCCGCGCATGCCCCAAATGACAGTAGTCATACACCGTCATGCCGCAGACATACATGCGAACCTTTCCTGGCTCGATCGGCTGGAACTCTTCCTTTTGCTGACTAAGGGTGTTGTAGATTCTAATCACGCTACGCTCGTTAAAAAATTGAATGAATGTATCACCGAATTTACTTGCTCTTTCCCCAGGAATCCCGGAGCGTCACCGTGCGGTTAAACACCGGACGGCCTGCTGCCGCAGTCAGTTCCTGATCGCAGAAGAAATACCCCTCACGCTCGAACTGATATGGCAAATCAGTACGGGGCTGGACCAAGCTCTTCTCTACTCTGGCGCCTTTGAGGACCACCAGAGACTCCGGATTGATCGAGTCCACAAAGTCAGTCTCTTTATCACTGTCCGGCGACTCATGGTTAAACAGACGGTCGTATTGATTGATATCCGTCTCAACGCTGTCTGTCGCAGATACCCAGTGAACCACGCCGTTCGGTTTATAGCCTTCGGGGTTAACGCCCAGAGTGCTCGGATCATACTCACACTTCAGCTCAACAATCTCACCATTGTCGTCACGGATAACCTCGCGACAGGTCATCACATAGCCACCACGCAGACGCACCGCCTGATCCGGAGCAAGACGCTTCCATTTACGGGGCGGCTCTTGTGCAAAATCTTCATGATCGATGTACAGAGTCTGGCTCCATGTCACTTCCCGCTCGCCCATATCCGGGTTCTGGGGGTGAACCGGCAACACCAGGGTTTCAGTCTTGCCTTCCGGGTAATTGGTCAGTGTTACTTTCAGCGGACGCATCACGCACATGGCGCGGGGCGCACGGGTGTTCAGGTCTTCGCGGATGGCGTGCTCCAGCATCCCCATATCCACGGTGCCGCCGGCCTTGTTGACACCGATCATGTCGCAGAAGGTACGGATGGACTCCGGGGTATAACCACGGCGGCGCATGCCGGAGATCGTTGGCATGCGCGGATCGTTCCAGCTGTCCACAAAGCCTTCGTCCACCAGACGCTTCAGTTTGCGTTTGCTGGTGATGGTGTAATTGAGGTTCAGCCGGGCAAATTCGATCTGCCGTGGCTGGCAGGGAGCTGAGATGTTGTCCAACACCCAATCATAGAGTGGGCGATGATCCTCGAATTCCAGGGTGCACAGAGAGTGCGTAATCCCTTCCATGGCATCGGAAATCGGGTGAGTGAAGTCGTACATCGGATAGATGCACCATTTATCACCAGTCTGATGATGGTCGGCGTAACGAATCCGGTAAAGAATCGGGTCCCGAAGATTGATGTTCGGGGACGCCATATCGATTTTGGCGCGCAGCACCAGTTCACCGTTCTGATACTTACCGGCTCGCATATCGCGGAACAGCTGAAGGTTCTCTTCAACCGGACGATCACGGAAGGGGCTGTTCTGGCCTGGTTCTTTAAGCGTGCCCCGGTACTCGGCCATCTGATCCGCAGTCAGTTCGCACACATAGGCCTTGCCCTTCTCAATCAACTCAACGGCGAAGTCGTAAATGGCGTCGAAATAGTCCGAGGCGTAGCGAACCTCCCCGGTCCATTCACAACCCAGCCAGTGAACATCCTGCTTGATAGCGTCGATATACTCCTGGGATTCCTTTTCCGGGTTGGTGTCGTCAAACCGCAGGGTGCATTCGCCGCCAAAGGTTTCAGCAATGCCGAAATTCAGGCAAATTGATTTGGCGTGGCCGATGTGCAGGTAACCGTTCGGCTCGGGCGGGAAACGGGTCACCACCTTACCTGCGTGCTCGCCTTTGGTAATGGCGTCTTCAATCAGGCTCTGGATGAAGTTATGGGCTTTCTTGGACTCAGCGCTCATACAATCTCAATCGTAGGGTGTGTATCTGAAACCGCGTATTATACTCACAAATCATTGCCTAACTCATGCACGCGCACAAACTCTTCAGTACAATAACGGCAACGTTGCTTTTTATACCTACTTGAACAGGAAACCCTGATGATTCTGCTGAAAACCTCCCACGGTGACATCACACTGGAACTGGATTACGACAAGGCCCCTGAGACCGCCAAAAACTTTGAACAGTACGTTCGCGACGGCTTCTATGACGGCCTGATCTTTCACCGTGTGATCAGCAACTTTATGGTTCAGGGGGGCGGTTTCGAGCCAGGCATGACCCCGCGCAAAACCCGCGAGTCCATTCAGAACGAAGCCAACAACGGCCTGAGCAACATGCAGGGCACCGTTGCCATGGCTCGCACCATGGACCCACACTCCGCCACGGCGCAGTTCTTTATTAACGTCGAGAATAACGGCTTCCTCGACCACACAGCGGAAAACGCCGAAGGCTGGGGTTACTGCGTTTTCGGTAAGGTTGTGGAAGGCATGGACACGGTGAACGCCATTCGTGCGGTGCGTACCACCATGCGCTCAGGCCACCAGGATGTACCGGCTGAAGACGTAGTGATCGAGAAAGCCGAGATCACAGAGGATGGAGGCGCGGCGTGACCACGCTGTTCATCTCTGATTTACACCTGGAAGAGTCTCGCCCGGACATCACCAACGCGTTCCTGGCATTTCTTGAAGAGAAGGCCCGGGGGGTGGAGCAACTCTACATCCTCGGCGACTTCTTCGAAGCCTGGATCGGTGACGACGAACGAACGCCCCTGCAGGAGCAAATTGCGACGGCACTGCGCGCGGTCAGCGACGCGGGCACCAAATTGTTCCTGATGCACGGAAACCGAGACTTTCTGATCGGCGAAGATTACTGCAACCGGATCGGTGCGACCCTGCTGGACGACCCGACGGTGGTGGATCTTTACGGCACACCCACCTTGCTGATGCACGGTGACAGCCTGTGTACCGCGGATGTGGAGTACCAAAAGTTCCGCGCCAACATGCGTAACCCGCAATGGCAGCAGATGATCCTTCAGCGCCCCCTTGCCGAACGCCAGCAGATGGCCCGCCAGTTACGGGAAATCAGCATGGCCAAGAACCAGGGCAAGGAAGAGTTCATCATGGACGTCACCCCGGATGAGGTGGTGAGGGAAATGGAAACGCACGGCGTGCTGCGCCTGATCCACGGTCACACCCACCGTCCGGCGGTTCACGAGCTGGACCTCGGCGGCAAGCCAGCAAAGCGGATTGTGCTGGGAGACTGGGACGAGAACGTCTGGTGGCTGGAAGTGGAACCGGACAAAGAGCCCGTGCTCACCAAACAACCACTGTAGAAAAGCCGGGCATCGCCCGGCTTTTTTATTCAGTGCTGCAGGATCTGTTTCAGGAACTTTTGGGTTCTTGGCTCCTGCGGGTTGGTGAAGAAGTCATGGGGCGGTGCTTCTTCAACAATCTCACCACCGTCCATGAAAATTACCCGGTCGGCTACCGTCTTGGCGAAACCCATCTCGTGGGTGACGCACAACATGGTCATGCCGCTGCCCGCCAGTTCGATCATAACATCCAGCACTTCCTTGATCATCTCAGGGTCCAGCGCGGACGTCGGCTCGTCAAACAGCATGATTTTCGGCTTCATACACAGCGCCCTGGCGATAGCCACCCGCTGTTGCTGACCGCCGGACAGCTGGCCTGGGAATTTGTTGGCTTGATCCGGAATTTTCACCCGTTCCAGATATTCCATCGCAGTGGCTTCGGCTTCCTTCCTCGGTGTTTTCCGCACCCAGATCGGTGACAGGCAGCAGTTCTCGAGCACCGTCAGATGCGGGAACAGGTTGAAGTGCTGAAACACCATGCCAACCTCGCGCCGAACGCTGTCGATCTGGCGCACATCGTCCGTCAGTTCGACGTCATCGACAATAATCTTGCCCTGCTGGTGCTCTTCCAGTCGGTTAATGCAGCGAATGAACGTGGACTTACCCGAACCGGAAGGGCCACATATAACAATCCGTTCACCGTGGCGGACTGTCAGGTTAAGGTCCTGCAGCACGTGGAAATCGCCGTACCACTTGTGCATGCCCTCCACCCGAATAATATCGGACTTGCCAACGTCCGAGGACGGCGACGATTGTGTTTCAGGAGTTTGCGTTTGTTCTGTCATTGGTTTACCCATCAGGTTCTGTGACCGGTATCGAGTTTGCGCTCAAGGTTCTGGCTGTATCGGGAGATGCCGAAGCAAAACACCCAGAAACAGAACGCCACAAAGACATACCCCTCCACAGCCACGTTCTGCCATGCGGGGTCCGTAACCGTCGATTGAACGGTGCCGAGAATATCGAATAGCCCGATAATCAGCACCAGCGTTGTGTCCTTGAACAACGAGATAAACGTATTAACGATGCCGGGAATAACGAGCTTGAGCGCCTGGGGCAGGATGATCAGCCCCATTTTCTTCCAGTACCCAAGCCCCAGCGCACTTGCCGCTTCATATTGCCCGCGAGGAATGGCCTGCAGGCCGCCACGAATGACCTCCGCCATATAGGCCGATTGCCAGAGCGTGATACCGATAAGCGCCCGCGCCAGTTTCTCGAAGTTCATGCCTTCCGGGAGGAACAACGGCAGCATCACCGAGGCCATAAACAGCACCGTAATCAACGGGACTGCTCGCCACACTTCAATGAACACCACACAAAGCCCACGAATGATCGGCATCTCGGAGCGACGCCCCAGTGCCAGCAAGGTGCCAATCGGCAGCGAGGCAATGATGCCGATATACGCCAGAATCAGCGTCAGCATCAGCCCACCCCACTTCGAACTCTGAACCTCCTCCAGGCCAAATACGCCACCCGGAATCAGGAAGTAGCCGACAATCGGCAGCCCGGTCAGTCCGAACAATCCCAGCCATTTACGGCCAGGAAAGCGTTCAATGAACTGAGGTGCGAACGACAGTGCCAGCAGGCCGAACATGATGTCCACGCGCCACTGGAATTCCTCGGGGTAAAACCCGTAGATAAAGAAATTAAGCCGCTGGTTGATAAACAGCCAGCAGGCACCTGCCCCGGTGCAATCGCTCGGGTCATCGCCCTGGAAATTCGCATCCAGCAACACCCAATTGAGCAAGGGGCCGACACTGGTCACGATCAGGTAACCCACCAACAGGGTCAGAATCGTGTTGTGCCAACTGGAAAAGAGATTCTCCCGTGCCCACCGGACCGGATCAATGCGCTTTTTTGGCGCCTTCATGGTTGACTCAGCCATCATCGCTCCTTAATCGCTACAGCCCGGTTATAGATATTCATAAACAGGGAGATCAACAGGCTGATGGTGAGATAAACGGCCATGGTAATGGCCACAACTTCCACGGCCTGGCCGGTCTGGTTCAGCGTGGTTCCCATGAACACCGCGACCAGGTCGGGGTAACCGATGGCTGTGGCAAGCGAGGAGTTCTTCACCAGGTTGAGATATTGACTTGTCAGTGGCGGGATAATCACCCGCATCGCCTGGGGAATCACCACCAACCTGAGCGTAAGGCCATTTGGAAGGCCCAGTGCCTTCGATGCCTCAGTCTGGCCCTTACTCACCGACAGGATGCCAGATCGCACAATTTCCGCGATGAAGCTCGCGGTGTACAGGGACAAGGCAATCCATAGCGCCGCCAGCTCCGGAATGATGGAAATGCCACCACCGAAATTGAAGCCCTTCAACGCTGGCAAATCCCATCCCAGGGGCTGACCGGCAATGAAATACGCCATCAACGGAACCAGAACAAGAACTCCCACGCCCACCTTGAACGTTGGAAAAATCGCCCCGGTGGCCAGTTGACGCTTCTTGGCCCATATACGAATGCCGATGACAGCCGCAATGGCGGCGAGAATGCCTCCCCACACCAGGCCAAAACCATCCTGCGCCACCGGTCCCGGCACATACAGGCCACGGTTGTTGAGGAAAAAGGCGCCGCCAACGTCCACGCTTTGTCGCGGCGAAGGCAGGCTACTGAGCACGGCGAAGTACCAGAAGAAAATCTGCAGCAGCAGGGGGATGTTGCGGATAACTTCGATATACGCCAGCGAGACTTTGGCAACCAGCCAGTTGCTCGAAAGCCTGGCGACACCAATGATGAAGCCGAGGACAGTGGCAGTTACAACACCCATTGCTGACACCAGCAGGGTATTGGTCAGGCCAACCCAAAAGGTGCGGCCGTACGTCATGGTGGCATCGTAGGGCACCAGGCTCATGATGATGCCGAATCCGGCTGACTCCTCAAGGAATCCGAAACCGGTGCTTATACCACGGCTTTCCATGTTGGAAAGCGTATTGTCGATAAGAATCCAGCCACCCCAGAAGACGAGGGCAATGGCTACTACCTGGAAAAAAATAGCGCGAACCCGCGGGTCGTACCAGGGCTTTGGCCCCGCAGGTTTGGAATCAAAGGTTTGTTTTTTCATGCATGTTCCCGGAAAGCTAGCCCGCGACGAAACGAATCACAGATGACAGTGGGCGGCTCCGACAGGAGCACGCCCACCGGGTGCTTTCAGGTATTAACGAACCGGAGGTGCGTACATCACGCCGCCGTCAGTCCACAGGGCGTTTATGCCCCGATCGAGGCCGAGCGGAGTATCCGGGCCCACATTACGATCGTACATTTCGCCGTAGTTCCCGACCTGCTTGATGGCCTTGGCCCCAAAATCAGCAGGCAGACCAAGTTTGGCCCCCATGTCACCATCGGTGCCCAGCAAACGCTGGATGCTAGGGTTGTCGGATTTCATCATATCGCCGACATTGTCACTGGAAACACCCAGCTCTTCCGCGTTGATCTGTACCGACAATACCCACTTCACGATGTTGAACCACTGATCATCACCCTGACGCACCACCGGTCCAAGCGGTTCCTTGGAAATGGTGTTCGGCAGGATTTTGGCGGAATCAGGATCAGACAGTTTGGAGCGAAGTGCCGCAAGCTGTGAACGGTCTGACGTCAGCACGTCACAACGACCGGACGCGAAGCCCTGAACCGTCTGTTCAGAGGTATCAAATACAATGGGCTTGTATTCCATGCCCTTGGCCCGGAAGTAGTCCGACAGGTTGAGCTCGGTGGTTGTACCGGCCTGGATACAGACAGTCGCACCGTCCAGTTGGGTGGCATCATCCACGCCAATACCCTTGTTTATCAGAAAGCCCTGGCCGTCGTAGTAGTTGACACCGGCGAAGTTGAGACCCAGCGATGCATCCCGGGTAAGTGTCCACGTGGTATTACGGGACAGCATGTCTATTTCACCCGACTGGAGTGCGGTGAAACGCTCTTTGGCGGTCAATGGCGTGAACTCGACCGCCTGCGCGTCACCAAAAATCGCAGCGGCTACGGCACGACAGGTGTCGACGTCTATACCGGTCCAGTTACCTTTGTCGTCCGGCTGTGAAAACCCCGGAAGACCACTTGTTACACCACACTGCAAATGCCCTTTCTCCTTGACGCTTTCAAGCGTCGTAGCCGCACTAGCAACCGAAGCGGTAAAAACTCCACACAGCATGGCTGCGCCGACGGCAATCGACTTGGCGTTCTTCATTATCGTATCTCCAAAATTCCGTTGGTTAGAGGTGCACTGAATATGAGCAATTTACGAGCCAGATATACCAACGTGTTGATTTATAGTATTTGTTTTATCAAACAAGCAGCCTCGAATACCGCCTTCAACCTCTACGGGCCACAACTTTGTGCAGCGAATGCCTCACATCAGCACGCGCTGACAGACCATAGGGCAGGCAATTTCTCAACCACTTCCCTATAAAGTAGAAGGCGTTCGCGGATTGGACCAGTTTTCATGAATTATTTTGGTGCGACCAACGTATGATCCGGCTCCCGATAGCTTTCCAAACGACTGAGCCAGCCCGCCAGCCAGCGCTCTCGCTCGATCGGAGCGTCGGCGTTCCCGGCCCGACGGGTCAATACTTCAGCGGCTGCGCTTCGGAATCGGTCAAGGGTGGGCCGGTCATCGCCTTTCATGGCAAGAAGGACCTGTAACAACCCCCACCCTTCACCGTTGTATTGCTCCGTGGCGGACAGCCCCTCCCCCTTGAAGTTCACATAGTCAATGACGGCATAAACCCCGCCGGACGTGCTGACCAGTTCCTCAAGATGCCGCTTCACACGTGCTCGTTGGGCGTCAGGAGCTGCCTGTATGACGCGTAACAGGGAGCTACTTGCCCGCTGGACAATAAAGCCGGCCTGGAGATCCCGGGTCGCCAGCAGAAACTCCCTCAGTTCAGCAACACGGGCAGAATCTGCTACCTCGAGAAAAGCGGCTCTGTCGGGCCATGGCGCGTCAAATGGATCCAGCCGTGCAAGCCAGCGGGGCAATGGTGCATCACGCTCCGCCATGTATCGAATCAGTGCGGGAAAGCTTTCTACGAACCGCCCCTCCACTGCCGACGGATACCAGATAAAATGCCCGATACCAAGAGACGGAAAGGCTTCCCCTTTGTTCCAGTGCACAAGGCAGGCTTTCTTCGCAGAACATTCATTACGAAAAATCTGCTGCCCCACCCAGTCGAGTTCAGCGTCACTTAACGTAATCGTAGGTGCGCTTAGGTCCTGCACGCTTGTCGATTCTGCTCCTGCAGGCGGGGGATCTGTTTCATCGGAGCACCCTGACAGGGTAAAAATGATCAGCCATCCGATTACCAGTGATTCATAAACGTTCCGCGACATTGCCAGCCTCCAGCCGGTAGCGATAACCTGTTTGTTTGGCGCCCGGCCTTTCACCTCAATGCTGACGGCCTCAATCGCCTTTCGATACCGGACCACACTATGACATTTTTCTCTGGGCTCATGGCCAGACATTTCCGCCAGACACTGGTTTTGGCTTTCTGCTGGCTGGTTGTTGTCAGGGCGAGCTATGTGCTGCAAAGCGGTGTCGTTCCCGATCCTCTGGCAATGATTGCCGGCGACCTGGCCGGTGCGTTTGTTCTCGCTGTTTTGCTGTGCATCACCAGAGGCATTTCCAGGGTTATTCTGGTCGTGGTTCTGGGGTGCGCGACGTTTGTTGCCGGCATGCACCTTACCGTGCACGGAACCCTGTTCCAGCTGTCACTGATCGGCAAGGGCATTGATCCGACCTTTGTGACCGGCAGCCTGATCAACATTCACTCGCTTTGGCTTCCCGTCTACCTGTCGCTTGCCTGGTTCCTTCACTGGCGGCACCGCTGTCTCGACACCGAGGCACAGCCGGCAGGCCAAACCGGACAGGTGCTGGTCGCGGTGCTCGTCGCCGCTGTCTATGGCATATCGTTCCAGAGCCTTACGACACCGGCAAACAACGTTGTCGCCAGCTTTTTCGCTCAGATACCGGGAGCGGTTATCGGGCCACTCGCCCCGACACTGTCGACGGAAGACGAAGACCTCAACGGATCTGAAAAAGCCCTAAAGACCCTGCAAACGGCCAGCTTCTTTCGTCACCAGGTTGCGGCCCCCATCGTGAAAGACCACCCCAATGTGCTGCTGATCATGATTGAGGGCATGTCAGGTGGCTATTTTCCAAGCCTGAGCCGCTATCACGATCTGGACCCAACCGTTACCCTGGCCAGTCTCGAAGAAAGCCTGCGCCGTCATGGGTTTCGCATCTACCGGAATTCGCTGAGCATGGAGCGTCAGACAGATCGTGGCACTTTTGCCATCCTGTGCGGCGAATACCCGGACTTCCGCCGGCAATCAAGGAAAATGGTTGATGTGGCTGAGGGCCGCGTTGTGGTGGACTGCATGCCCAAACACCTAAAGGAACATGGCTACCATACGGCTTATTGGCAGGCCGCACCGCTGGCTTATATGCAAAAGGGCGAGTTCATGCCGCAGGCCGGATTTATAGACGTCACCGGTGCGAGGATCTTCAATGGTCCCGACGAAGAGATAGAGGGTTGGGGGCCACCCGATCCGATCTATTTCAGCAACGTTGCACAGCGGCTGCGACAGCTGGACGCGAAGCCTGGCCCCTGGATGGTTACCCTGCTGAACGTGGGCACCCATCACCCGTTTAAAATCGGAAAACCGGTGGAACCCCCACCCGATGATGAATTGACCGCAGAGGACATCACACCAGAGCCTCAGGAGGCGCGGAAAAAGGCCATGAAAACCATGGAGGATGCCTTAAATCAGTTTCTTGACGACCTGGCGTCCGACGGCATTCTTGACGACACGCTCGTCATCATCACGTCCGATGAGTCCGGAGGATTCATTCGCAAGGATCATGAATCCGTACCCCTGAACAGCAACGTTGGTGTCCTGGCGGTGCGTCCTCCTGACAGCGACTCGCTGGAGGACTACGCCAATCGTGACCAGATTGTGGCGCAGATCGATATTCCACCGACCATCCTGGACGCGACAGGGCTCGGGAAAAAGGCTGGCGACATGATTGGCCGGAGCCTGCTGGTCAAACAACCGAGACAGCAACGCGACCTGCTGTTGGCAGACACCTACACAGGGCTAAAGTACTTCCTGAGGGAGTCGGGACAGCTCCTGAGCTGCAGTGAACTGATGACCGATTGCACCACCTGGCGCTTTAATCCGAAACGACTGTTTGGCACGCTAGAGGCGACGAATGCTGAACCATTCCTGACATTCGATGAGCGTACTGCGCTGTTCAACCGGGCAGCCCTCATGAAGCCCGCAGAGGGCCTCTGAGCTAGAAACTTCAACACAGGGACGGCCGCCTGAATGAAAATTCTTGCACTCCACACCCTGGCATTCCTACACGTTCATCGCCGGGCGCTGTTGGTCTTTTACCTGTTTTTCACCGGCCTTGTTCTGGCCGCCGTTGCGCCACTCTTTTCCAGCGGCCTGGCGGCGCTTCGGCCGATAGCCGGACACGCCGCCATCAGCACCGGTGGGCTGGTGCAGTTTGTCGCGTCCCCTGGCGGTTTACTGTGGCTCAGCGCAACGGCAACCCTGACCGCCCTCCTGGTGATACTGCAACAGGCTGGCATGACCTGGATCGCCGCCTCCGGCGGAGGCCGCGAATACCGGATAGCGATTGCTACACTGTGGGCCCTTGCGAGACATTTCAAACAGCTACTCACCCTCACCCTGCTGCAAATGGGCGGCCATGCACTGATTGCAGTGCCTTTCCTGCTGGCCGTAGTGGTGAGTTACCAATGGTTGATCTCCCCCCACGACATCTACTACCTGAAACTGGAACGGCCACCCGAAGTTTGGTGGTTCCTGGGCATCTCTGCCGTCGCAGCGCTGGGAATCGCCGTATGTAACGGCTGGCTTTACCTGCGCTGGGTGCTGTCGGTCCCCCTGCTCCTGCTGGACCGCACGGGTGCGCGCGACGCCCTCAGACAGAGCAGCCGGTACGTCCACGGCCAGCGCCTGCCTGCAATGAGCGCACTCATCGCAGGTCTGATCGGCCTGGTCCTGATCCCCGTTGTGGTCACATGGCTATTCCAGGCAGTGGGAGGCGAGATAGTAACGAGCCTGCCTGAGCGGATGGAGGTGTTGATGCCCGTCACCCTGGGCCTGATCGCGCTCTACATCCTGTTCACCCTCACCGCCGCCTTTGCGGGCATAGCAGCCTACAGCATGCTGATATACAGCGTGTACAGGCAGGCCACCGGCCACCATCGTCACAGCACCGGCCAAAATCTGCCCCAGCGGGCCTCACCACTGGCCTGGACGGCCGAGATTTTGATTATTGTTCTGGCCGCCACCCAGGCCTGGTTTGTTCTGCAATCCTTCGACCATCGGGACAACGTTTCCATAACGGCCCACCGCGGCAGCGCATTCAAGGCGCCGGAAAACACCATGAGCGCCATAAGACAAGCCATTGAGGATGGTGCTGACTACGTTGAGGTGGATATTCGCATGACCGCGGACGGCGTGCCGGTGCTTTGGCACGACGCCGACATGAAACGTGTCTTCGGCCTCGACGCCAGGATCTCCGACATTACCCTGGAACAGGCCCGCGCCCGGGACGCTGGCTCGTGGTTCGGCCCGGAGTTCAGCGATGAGCGAATTGCCACCCTGGAACAGGTGATCAAAGCGACCAGAGGAAGAGCCCATTTATACCTCGATCTGAAGCCTGCCCCGGAGACGCCCGGCCTGACCAGGGCGGTCGTCCACATGCTGCAACGAATGGATGCCGTGGATAACACCGTGATCGCGGCCGCCGAATGGCGAGTCCTGGCCGAGGCGCGGCAATTGGAGCCTTCGCTGAGAACCAGCCTGCTGGCACAATTCATCGTTGGCCCACTGTGGGAGCAACACTTTGACATACTGGGGCTGCGACAGAACCGTGTCACTCCCGCCACAGTGGCTCGCACCCATCGCGCTGGCGACGAACTTCATGTCTGGACGGTCAATACACCACAGGCGATGTCACGCTTTATCGACATGGGGGTGGACAATATCATTACCGACCGGCCAGCTGTGCTGGCGCAACTGCTACAACGCCGGCGCGCACTGACGGACGCGGAACTCTTGGTGGTCAAACTCCGAAATTGGCTTCGCTAGACCGCAGCCGATACCCGACGCCAGACACGGTTTCAACCCGGTCAGCCTGATCACCCAGTTTCTTGCGCATGGTGCGCACTACCGCGTCGACCACATTGCTGCCGCCCTCGTATCGCGTCCCCCACACATCCCGCAACAGTTCGCTGCGCGACACGGCCTTGCCCTCACGGACACAGAGATACTGCATCACCCCGAATTCCAGTGGTGTCAGAGCCACCCTGCCCGTTTCAAGCACCAGCTCCCGAGCTTCCCGGTCCAGCAGTTCGTTCGCGCGCCGAACGCCAAGCTCCGCAGCAACGAGATCCGCCAGCCAGCCGTCCACCGAGGAGGGGCCAAAATCGAGCACCGCTGAATGATAGCGGCGCCCATCCAGCACAACGGCGTAATCTTCGAGCACTTCAAAACCCAACCGTCTGGCGACAGCAGCGTAGGCGCCCATATCCCGGACCGTCAGGTAAACACGGCGAAGTCTGGGCCTGAGCTCCATGTAGGCACGTTTCAGGTCCAGCCAGACCGCTGCCTGTACGTCACCCGGAGAGTCTCCGTCATCAATGCTCAACCAGCGGCGGCAAAACAGGGCAATGGCATCCCGGGGCATGGGATGTTGTTTGAGATGGGAATACCACTGGCCAGCTATCGGATCGTCCAGCAGCCAGGCCGGCTGGAGCTCGTCCGAACGGAGCTTGCCGTAGAAACCTACCATGCGGCCCTCTCCGTCCCGGACTGATGAGAATGCCTGGGGCAAACGTCGCCACCACGACAACAAAGCACCGGCAGCCTCGCTTCCCTCCCAGGCACGGGTAATTTCCTCCAGCGCGGGCCCATCATCCGCCTGGGCAGGCTCTACGGCCAACGTCGGGGAACCACTCGGGAAGAACGCTTCCCGCACCACTGGGTTTTCGATCATGAACAACATATCGGCGGTGTAGCGCCAGAGGTCGCCACCACCGGCAACGCCCGCCTCAGTCGCTAATTGCCGCCAGGCAGCGCGGCGGTATTCGAGATAGCGCGCCGGATCGCTGGCATGCAGGGAACGTGCAATGGCCTCCCGCACCGCGTCGTGGATCAACAGCCCATCGCTTGCACCAACCACAATGGGCAAGCGGCGCAACCTCTCCCAGGCATCCCGGGGCGGCACGTCCGGAAACAGCGCTTGCAGCAGGGACAGGGTTACCCGGCGGACAACGGCCGCCCCCTCAAGCACCCGCCGGGTAACCTCATCGCCGACATCCTCAAGAAAAATCTGTGTGAGTTCGTCCAGGGCTCGCTGCAAAGGAGCACCGGTGGGCCACTGATCCGGCGAGGCCTCCCGCACCGCTGCGGCAGCGAGCTTCAACGCCAACGGATGGCCATGAGTGCAGCGGGCAATCAGGGATGCATCCGCCTGTTCCAGGCCCTGACTCTGCAGGAAGCGCTCCGTTTCTGTGTCGGTCAACGATGAAACCGGGACAGCCCGCATTAACCAACCCCATCCTGGGCTCGCGTACCAGGCAGCGGTAGGCGGCTGACGCCCCACCAGAACCACCCTTACATTCTCAGGCAATAGAGGAATGAACACCTGCCTCAACCAAGTGTCCAGAAGCCGGAACACTTCAAAAGTATCGAAGGCCAGGACAACATCGCCGCCCAGCCCTCCCAGCCGATCAACGATGTGTCCGGCACCCAACCCTGGGTCACCAATCGCCTCCGCGAGAGCCCCGAGCACACCCTGCTCAGTGGGTTCAACATGGCGACAATCAAGTAGGATAACCGTTGCTCCCTCGGCCCGGGCGATCGTCGCGAAACGAGCCAGCAATGCGGACTTACCAATGCCGGCGATACCGTGAACGTGTATCACTCTCGGCCCCTTTGGCATCAACATGGTTCCCAGGGCGTCAAGTTCCGTATCGCGCCCTACAAACGTCTGGTGAGCCCGGGCCGCCAGTATGTCGGACATTCGTTGCGGCATGATCATCTCCCTCCGCTACATTCTCACGATATTCTCATCCCCTCATCACCTCAAAACACGTATTCAGGGCTATAACTGACAATAGCAGTAACCGCAAACCAACCCTCAATTTGAATAAGGAGGCGACAATGAGCACCGAATGGCAAATTCAGGGTGACTATCTTGAAAGTTGCACATGCAAAGGCGCTTGCCCTTGCATCTACTTGGAGCCACCGACAGAAGGCGACTGCTCGGCCCTGGTCGGCTGGCACATCAAGAAAGGAGCTTACGGCGAGGTGGTACTTGATAATCTGAATATTGCGCTTGCGCTCAACGCCCCGGGGCTCATGGCAGAAGGCAACTGGAAAGTTGTGTTGTACCTCGACCAACGCGCCGATGAGCACCAGCAGGAAGCGCTTGGCAATATCTTCGGCGGCAAGGCCGGCGGCCACCCGGAACTGCTGGCCTCCATGATCGGAGACGTTCTTGCTGTCGAGAGACAGCCCATCGGGTTTTCCGTTGATGATGGTGGGCGGCATCTAACCATCGGCTCGTCCTATGAAGCCGATGTCAAAGCGATCGAAGGCCAGAATGGACGCAAGGTCACGATCGACAACCACCCACTGGCCGTAGCTCCGGGCCACTCATTGGTCGTTGCGAAATCCCGGAGTTTGCGCCATCAGAATCACGGCATTGATCTGGATCTGAGCGCGCGGACAGCGCTCTACTCCCCGTTCGATTACGCCGGCCCCTGACACCGGAGGTGATTTCGATGGAAATGACAATGGCTAAGATTCACTCATGGGAGCGTGTCGCCATTGGTGCCTCCCTGGGAATCCTGACCTCATTGGCATGGATCTATATGGCCATGCCAATGAATACTGCGGCCGGTTCAGATCTGTCATTTCTCAGTCTCGGCACCGTCATGTGGATGGTGATGATGGTCGCCATGATGCTTCCGGGTGCGGCACCGATGATCATGACCTATATCCGGGTTCACCAGCGTCGGCGCCAGCTCCAGAAGGCCGCAGTACCAACCTGGCTTTTCATGGCCGGGTACCTTGCCGCCTGGGCCGCCTTCGGTGCAGTCGCAGCTGCGGCGCAATGGGTATTGCACGCCAACACCCTGATGACCTCGGCAATGGGGCATTTGGAACCACTTCTTGGCGGCTCGCTGCTGGTCGTCGCTGGGGCTTTCCAGTTCAGCTCTCTAAAACAAGCCTGCTTGAACAAATGCCAGTCACCCATAACCTTCCTGATGACGGAATGGCGCGACGGCGCAACCGGTGCCTTTACGATGGGCGCTCGCCACGGCGCCTTCTGCACCGGCTGCTGCTGGGCGCTGATGCTGCTCATGTTCGTCGGCGGAGTGATGAACCTGGCCTGGATGGTAGTGCTTGCGCTTTATTTCCTGGCGGAAAAACTGGTGCCTTGGCCGCAAACGTTTAGCCGGATAACCGGCGCCATTCTGATGGTCGGGGGGCTTTTAGTGGGGACCCTCTACTGAAGGCCGGAAAAATAACCGGGCCTACGGCCAGCAAGCCAGTAGAGAAGCGCCAGCAGACTCTTCAACAGCGCGATGGCAGGCCAAAGCAGCCAACTTGCCAGATAGAGCAGCGGTACAAGAATCAACAACCAGCCCGCAAGCTGGATCATCATCGGGGAGACACCCAGCACATCGGCCACCCCGGCAAAAAAGTCGTTGATGATGCTGGGGTGGGCGACCACCAGGTATCCCGCACCGAGAATCAGGGGCCACTTCGCGTAGCGGGCACTGCGGAGAATCAGGCGCCCACTACCGGTAATGCGGGCAGCCAGTGCCGCTGAGCGTGTTGAAAGCCTGGCGCCCTGGGTCGCCTTTGCAGCCGTGCGGCCAGCCCGAAGTACCTTTACTGCACTGGCGAACACCAGCACATCGACCGATGCCCAGCCAATGTCACTGGCGGAAATATCCTCTCCGGTTCGGTAGTCCGCCTCCAGCTGTCGCACACCGCTGGTGAAGAACTGGGCAAGTCCTTCTGTAATCCTCTCGGTCTGCACCCATTGGGTCTGGCCGTTCCCATCTACCACGAACTGTCCGAGAAAGTCGTACCCCTCGTTGCGGATGAAATTCACTGCATACCAGCCCCGCTGTTCGGGGGGCAAAGGCTCCGCTTTTTCCGGCTTTGGCTCACTCAGGTCTTTACCACGGAGTTCAGCGATATAACTCCGGGCGCGCTCATACTGGTGTGCAGCCTTGTTCATCCACTCAATGGAACTGACAGGCTGGCGAAGAAAGTAGTGAATCGGTGGCAGAGCGCTCTCTCCGTAGACACGCAATACCTCCTGAAATTCCGGCTCGGATGCATAAAGCGGGAAAACGGCGCGAGCCATTTCCGGATGGGCTATCAGCGCTGCCTGGGCCTTCAGGAGCAGAAGGGGATCGTCCCCCAGGTCCAGAATGGCGGCCTGAACCTCAACGGGCTCACCCCTGATATTGTCAAAACCGGGCAATGCCTCCCGGGCCTGGATCGAAATCAGTTTCTGCTCAATGGGTACCGGATCGGAGGCGATACTGGCCATTGCGGCTACCAGCAACGCGATACCCAGAATCACCATGGCCTTCTTCAATCATCCACCTCTGGCTCAATGCGTTCATCCTATACTGCCTGAGAATACGTTGATTACCATAACGCCGGCAACGATAAGCCCGATGCCGAGTATCGCAGGCAGGTCCAGCGTCTGCCCGAAGAACAGATACCCCGCCAGCGCAATCAAGGCTACGCCGGCACCGGCCCAAACTGCGTATGCCACGCCCACTGGCAGGGTTTTCAAAGTCAGCGCCAGGAAGTAGAACGCCAGGATGTAGGACACCACCACAATCAGCGACGGCCCCAAACGGGTAAAGCCCTCCGAACTTTTTAAAAAGGAGGTTCCGATGACCTCCGCAACGATAGCCACCGACAAATATACCCACTGAATCATTCCACAATTCACCTTTCTGACTGGCTCAAAACGCAAAAACCCCGAAGCTCTCACTTCGGGGTTTTACGGACGCTGGGATCAACCCTGATGACGCGGAGAGTTTACTGCTCCACAAACGCCCTCTCAATCACATAGTGACCAAGGTTACCATGGCGCGCTTCCTTGAACCCCATGTTATTGAGAATGGAACAGGTGTCCTTCAGCATGCTGGGGCTGCCACACACCATGAAACGGTCATTTTCCAGATCAAACTCCGGCAGCTCCAGATCCTTTGTCAGCTTGCCGTTTTCCATCGCATCGGTCAGACGCCCGGTGTTACGGAAATCCTCACGGGTGACCGTGGGGTAATAAAGCAGCTTGCCATCAACCATTTCACCGAAGAATTCGTTATTCGGCAGTTCCTCAATATCGGACTGATACGCCAACTCGGACTTGTAGCGAACGCCATGGGTCACGATCACTTTATCAAAGGCCTCGTAGACCTCCGGGTCCTTGATGATGCTGATAAAAGGTGCCAGGCCGGTGCCCGTGCTGATCAGCCAGAGATTTTTACCCGGCAGCAGGTTGTCCATAATCAGGGTACCGGTAGGCTTGCGGCTGACCATGATTTCGTCGCCAACCTCAATTTTTTGCAGGCGTGACGTCAGCGGGCCGTCCTGAACCTTGATCGAGAAAAACTCCAGCTCCTCTTCATAGTTGGCGCTGGCGATACTGTAGGCTCGCATCAGCGGCTTACCGTCGGTTTCCAGGCCAATCATGGTGAAATGGCCATTCTTGAACCGGAATCCCGGGTCACGGGTGGTGGTAAAGCTGAAGAGTGTGTCGTTCCAGTGACGAACACTTGTTACACGCTCTTTATTCAGGTTGCTCATGGTATCGCCCGTTCGTTAGCCGTTAGCAAATAAGTAAAAATCATTGTGTAAATAGTAACCCAAGGGTAACCTATCGACAAAATGGGATATTTTCATAACCTTATTCGGAATAATCGATTATGAAGTTCAGCTTCCGCCAACTCGAGGTTTTCCTGGCTGCGGCGCACTTCCAGAACATCACCCGTGCGGCGGACTCCCTGGCAATGTCTCAGTCCGCCGCCAGTAGCGCCCTGAAGGAACTGGAGAGCCAGTTCGATATCCAGCTCTTCGACCGGGTCGGAAAACGACTGCAGCTCAATGAGCTAGGCCGTCTCTATCGGCCAAAGGTCGAGGCTTTGCTGGCCCAGGCAGGGGAACTGGAACAGGCGTTCAGCAAGCATACTGAAGTCGGCGCCCTGAAAGTCGGCGCCACCCTCACTATTGGTAACTATCTGGCCGTAGGCGTTATGGCCCAATACATGAATACCCCTACCCACCCGAAAGTAGCGCTTGAAGTGGCCAATACCCGCACCATTGCCCAGCGCGTCAAGGATTTTGAGCTCGACATCGGGCTGATTGAAGGTGAACTGCAATCCTCAGAGCTGGAAGTTATACCCTGGCGGGGCGACGAGCTGGTGGTTTTCTGCTCCCCCGACCATCCCTTTGCCAGCAAGGGAATGCTCTCGGACGACGACCTTCGAGCGGCAACCTGGGTGATGCGTGAGCAGGGGTCCGGAACGCGGCAGACCTTTGAACGAGGCATGCACGGCCTGCTTCCAGACCTGGACATACTGCTGGAACTCGAGCATACCGAGGCGATCAAACGAGCGGTAGAGGCCAACCTTGGGATCGGCTGCCTGTCACGGGTGTGCCTTGCCGATGCGTTCAGGCGGGGCAGCCTCGTTCCGTTGAAGGTTCCGGAAGAACGCCCGTTTGACCGAACCTTCTATTTTATCCTGCACAAACAGAAGTATCGGAGCGCCGGCATCGACCGCTGGATCGACCTGTGCGAGCAACTTCAGGACCCACCGCTTCCAGAGGAGCGCGGCCTGTTGTACGACAGGAAATCCTCTTGATCTCGCTTATGGCTCAGACTGGCCCGCTGTGGAACCGGAACTCGGTGTCCGGTGACTCAATCAGTTGTTGCTCCAGCGACAGAAAGGTCGCCACTCGATCCTCCACCGGGTTCCCTGCGGCCTGCTCGGCCAATGTCAGGTAATCACGGTAGTGTCGGGCTTCGGATTTCAGGAGTCCGGTGTAGAAGCCTGACAGTGTCGCATCCAGATGCGGTGCCAGAGCGGCAAACCGCTCGCAGGAACGGGCCTCGATAATGGCACCCACGATCAACACATCTACCAGCCGATCCGGGTCCTCCGCCCTAACCTCTTTACGCAGGCCCGCTGCGTAACGCGCCGGTGTCAGGTGATCGTATCGAACACCACGCTTACTCATGATAGCCAGCACCTGCTCAAAATGGCGCAACTCTTCCCGCGCAAGACGGGACATTCTATTGAGCAGATCAGTGTTATCCACGTAGCGATACATCAAACTCAGGGCCGTGGAAGCTGCTTTTTTCTCACAATGAGCATGATCAATCAGCATCAGATCCTGATTGGCCAGGGCGTTTTCAATCCATCGCTGTGGCGTTCTGCAGGGAAGGAAATTGTGAATATCGTCGAGGGCATCGGTCATTGTTTACAGCAGGTCAGGTTCTTGGGCACGGCAGTATACCGCAACAAACCACACTATCCGACCACAGTCCAACTTAACTTTATAAGGGGTTTCCTATAGAATGCAGCGCCAACTTAACGCCTTTTCGCCATAAAACTCCCGCCTGGCAACGACGCCCACGGCGCGGGACATTCCAACTGATGAGGGTCCATATCGTGTTAGAAGCCTATCGTAAACACGTTGCAGAACGCGAGGCTCTGGGTATTCCCCCGAAGCCTCTGAATGCTGAGCAGGCCGCCGCTCTGGTCGATCTCCTTAAAAACCCGCCAGCCGGCGAAGAAGAGACGCTGGTCTATCTGCTTGAGAACCGCGTTCCGCCGGGTGTGGACGAAGCGGCTTATGTAAAAGCCGCCTTCCTGACCGCCATTGTTAAGGGTGAAGCGACATCTCCCCTGCTGGACAAGCCGAAAGCCGTTGACCTGCTGGGCATGATGCAGGGCGGCTATAACATCGCGACCCTGGTCGACCTGCTGGATGATTCTGAACTGGCCGAGCAGGCCGGCGAGAAGCTCAAGCGTACCCTGCTGATGTTCGATGCCTTCAACGACGTGAAGGAAAAGATGGACGCTGGCAATGCCGTCGCCAAAGCCGTGGTTGAATCCTGGGCCAACGCCGAGTGGTTCACCAACAAGAAGAAGGTACCGGAAAGCACCAAGATGGTGGTGTTCAAGGTGACCGGTGAAACGAACACTGATGACCTGTCTCCGGCCCCTGATGCCTGGTCCCGCCCGGACATCCCGCTGCACGCCCGCGCTGCCTATAAAATGGAGCGTGATGGCCTGAAGCCGGAAGAACCCGGTGTGACCGGCCCAATGAACCAGATTGACGAGATCAAGTCCAAAGGCCTGCCTGTTGCCTTCGTTGGCGACGTGGTCGGTACCGGCTCCTCACGTAAGTCTGCCACCAACTCCGTCCTGTGGTTCTTCGGCGACGATGTTCCAGGTGTACCGAACAAGCGCGCCGGCGGCGTGTGCATCGGTAACAAGGTTGCTCCGATTTTCTTCAACACCATGGAAGACGCTGGCGCTCTGGTTTTCGAAGCACCGGTTGACGATCTGAACATGGGCGATGTTATCGACATCCGCCCGTACGAAGGCAAGATTCTGAACGAAGCTGGCGACACCATCTCCGAATTTGGCTTCAAGTCCGATGTGATTCTGGACGAAGTTCAGGCCGGCGGCCGTATCCCGCTGATTATTGGACGTGGCCTGACCGCTAAAGCCCGCGCAGCACTGGGCATGGGCGCCACTGACATCTTCCGTCTGCCAAATGACCCGGAAGAAGGCACCAAGGGCTTTACCCTGGGCCAGAAGATGGTCGGCAAGGCCTGTGGCCTGGAAGAAGACAAAGGCGTTCGCCCGGGCACCTACTGCGAGCCGCACATGACGACCGTGGGCTCACAGGACACCACCGGCCCGATGACCCGTGACGAACTGAAAGACCTGGCGTGTCTGGGCTTCCAGGCGGACCTGGTGATGCAGTCGTTCTGTCACACCGCCGCCTATCCGAAGCCGGTTGACGTCGAAATGCAGCACACCATGCCGGACTTCATCCGCACCCGCGGTGGCGTTTCCCTGCGCCCGGGCGATGGCATCATTCACTCCTGGCTGAACCGCATGCTGTTACCGGACACTGTCGGTACCGGTGGTGACTCCCACACTCGCTTCCCAATGGGTATCTCCTTCCCGGCCGGTTCCGGTCTGGTGGCGTTTGCTGCTGCTACGGGTGTTATGCCGCTGGACATGCCGGAATCTGTTCTGGTTCGCTTTAAGGGCGAAATGCAGCCAGGCATTACCCTGCGCGATCTTGTACACGCAATCCCGCTGTACGGTATCAAGCAGGGCATGCTGACCGTTGAGAAGAAGGGCAAGATCAACGAGTTCTCCGGTCGCATCCTGGAAATCGAAGGCCTTGAGCATTTGACCGTCGAACAGGCATTCGAACTGTCCGACGCATCGGCGGAACGTTCCGCAGCCGGTTGTACCATCAACCTGTCTGAAGACTCCGTGGCCGAGTACTTGCGCTCCAACATCACCATGCTGCGCTGGATGATTGCAGAAGGTTATGGCGACCCGCGTACCCTGGAGCGTCGCGCCCAACAGATGGAAGAGTGGATTGCCGATCCCAAACTGATGCGTGCAGACAAAGACGCCGAGTACTCCCACGTTGTGGAAATCGACCTGGCGGACATCAAAGAGCCGATCGTGTGCTGCCCGAACGACCCGGACGACGCCAAGTTCCTGTCCGAAGTCGCTGGTGACAAGGTGGACGAAGTGTTCATCGGTTCCTGCATGACCAACATCGGCCACTTCCGCGCCGCCGGTAAGCTGCTGGAGATGAACAAAGAGCCGCTGAAGACCCGTCTGTGGATGTCTCCGCCGACCAAGATGGACCAGGCGCAGCTGATGGAGGAAGGCTACTTCAACACCTACGGCACCGCTGGTGTTCGCACCGAAATGCCAGGCTGCTCTCTGTGCATGGGTAACCAGGCGCGGGTAAACGCCAAGTCTACGGTGCTGTCCACATCCACCCGTAACTTCCCGAACCGCCTGGGCGATGGTGCCAACGTGTACCTGACCTCTGCGGAACTGGCAGCAGTTGGTGCGGTACTGGGCAAACTCCCGTCTCCGGCGGAGTACATGGAGTACGCCAAGGACCTGAACAGCATGTCGAAAGAGATCTACAAGTATCTCAACTTCGACCAGATGGAGAACTACACCAAGAAGGCATCTGAAGCGAACGTTGCTTAAGACCTGACCTTTACGGTTTAGCTCCATGAAAACGCCAGCCTCCGGGCTGGCGTTTTTTTGTGTATGAGATAAACCTTTGACGTTTGGTTCGGGCACGGTGTGGAGCCCCAGCCCACCACAAGCTCGCCCCACAAAAAAAGGGCTCCCGAAGGAGCCCCTTTTTAACCTAGAGCGTTATAAGCGCCCTGATTTACCGGGTAATGTGCTGATATTCACCAGCATCTTCTGTAGCCAGACTGACCGCCATGATGGCAATCCAGGCAACGATGAAGCCAGGAATGATCTCATAGACGCCAGGACCACCCATGAACTCGCCGTTCCAGCCCAACGAGATCCAGATCATCACCGTGGCGGCACCCCCAACCATACCCGCGATGGCACCAGCGCCGTTTGTGCGCGGCCACATCAGCGACAGAATGATCAGCGGACCAAATGCAGCGCCGAAGCCTGCCCAGGCGTTACTGACCAGTGCCAGAACCTGGGAGTTCGGATCCGAGGCGATGACAGCCGCTACCAGACCAACCAGCACAACACAGACCCGGCCAACATTCACGCATTCCTTGTCGGTAGCTTCTTTACGCAGGAACAGGCGATAGAAGTCTTCGGTCAGTGAAGAGGACGACACCAGCAACTGACTGGAGATGGTACTCATGACCGCAGCAAGCAGTGCCGCGTAGAGGAAGCCGGTGATCAGCGGATGGAACAGAAGATCAGACAGAATGATGAAGATGGTTTCCGGGTCTTCGATATTCATACCATTGCGAACGGCATACGCCCGGCCAAACACACCAAGGGAGACGGCGCCAATCAGGGAGATAAGCATCCAGGACATGCCGATGTTCCGAGCAGTTGGTACTTCGTCAAGCGTACGAATCGCCATGAAGCGCACGATGATGTGGGGCTGACCAAAGTAACCCAGGCCCCAGGTAACAGCCGACAACCAGCCGATAACGGTTAACCCCTCAGTCCAGGACAGCAACGTGGGATCGACTTCGTTCAGCGTTTGCGACGCCTGGGCCAAACCACCACCGCCTTCGCCGAAGAGGACAACCGCCGGCATAATGATCAATGCGAACATCATGATGCAGCCCTGTACGAAGTCCGTCATGCTCACGGCCAGGAACCCGCCAACCACGGTGTATGCAAGTACCACACCCAGCGTGATAACGATACCAACCGCATAGTCACTCAAGCCGCCGAAGTTGAAGATGCCGGAGAACGCACTTTCAAACAGCTTGCCGCCCGCGACCAGACCGGATGCTGTGTAGACCGCGAAGAAGATAACGATGACGATGGCGGACACGGTACGCAGGGACAGCGCCTGTGTCGGGAACCGGTTGGCCAGGAAGGACGGGATGGTGATCGCATTGCCATAGTGAACGGTCTGCTCACGAAGGCGTGGCGCTACCAGGGTCCAGTTAAAGAACGCACCCACAAGCAGGCCGATACCGATCCAGGCCGAGCCCAGGCCCGATGCAAATAGCGCCCCGGGCAACCCGAGAAGCAACCAGCCACTCATGTCTGAAGCACCAGCCGACAGGGCCGCCACCTTTGGACTGAGGGCTCGCCCACCCAACATGTAATCTTCGGATGAAGACGTAGCTCTGCGCATGGCATAAACGCCAATGGCGATCATGAGCGCAAAGTAAGCAAAAAGACTGATCCAAACACCAATAGCCATGAAACTCCTCCAGTTCAATTGGACGGAATCAATTCCGACCGTTTGGCGCGCTTACCATGGTGAACCCGGTAATCACACCCTTTGTTTTTTTAACTCCCTAACCTACTCACGTAATAAGGCGCTACGACTTACAACGCCAGCCTCCCCATCTCAATACTTACCTCCTATCGTTCAGGTTTTCGTTCCGCACTGCCTTATGAGCAAAGCGCCCTATCAAACCTTTTCAATACCAAGCGACAACAATGACGCGTTTCCACCCACCGCCGTAGTGTTGACGGTGCGGGTTCTCTCCGTGGCAAACCTTAGCAGGTAGTGCGGTCCGCCAGCTTTGGGACCGGTACCGGATAGCCCCCGCCCCCCGAAAGGCTGAACACCGACAACCGCGCCAATCTGATTTCGGTTAACGTAGGTATTGCCCACTTTTACCTGCCGCTCAATATAGGCCGCGGTTGACTCACTTCTGCTGTGAATGCCCAGGGTAAGCCCATAACCCGCCGCATTAATTTCATCAATCACATCATCCAGCTTCTCTGCAGTGTAGCGGACTATATGAAGAACAGGACCGAAGTGTTCGCCTTTCAACTCGTTGATACTTGAAATGGCGTAGGCGGACGGTGGAATAAAGTAGCCCCCGCGGCAGGCCTTCGGCAATGGCGACTGCGACACCAACCTGGCCTGTTTGCCCAGCTCCGTCAGGTGGGCTTTCAGACCATCCCGCGCCTCTTGGTCAATGACCGGCCCTATATCGGTGCTATAACGCTCAGGGTTGCCGACAGACAGCTCCTGCATGGCGCCCGCCAGGAGGCTTTCTGTGCGCTCAGCCACCTCTTTCTGGATATAGAGCACACGCAGTGCCGAGCAACGCTGCCCGGCACTGGCGAAAGCGGACTGGATGACATCCCTGACCACCTGCTCCGGCAGCGCACTGCTGTCCACAACCATGGCATTCTGCCCCCCGGTCTCGGCGATAAGGGGCACAATCGCCCCTTCACGTTGCGCCAGAGTGCGATTGAGGATGTGCGCTACCTGTGTAGAGCCGGTGAAGGCGACGCCGGCAATTCTGGGGTCCGGGGTCAGTTTGCCGCCGATTGTTGCGCCATCACCGGGTAAAAATTGAATTACATCGGGCGGGAAGCCCGCTTCCAGCATCAGCTCAAAAGCCCGTTGAGCAACCAGACTTGTCTGTTCCGCTGGCTTGGCGATAACAGCATTCCCTGCCACCAACGCCGCCATCACCTGGCCGGTAAAAATAGCCAGGGGGAAATTCCAGGGGCTGATGCAGAGGAATACGCCCCGCCCTTCCATGTAGAGCTCATTGCTCTCGCCGGTGGGGCCAGGCAGAGCCAAGGCCTTACCAAAACGTGATCGCCCCTGAAGGGCATAATAGCGGCAGAAATCGACGGCTTCGCGCACCTCGTCGATACCATCCTGCAGGGTTTTCCCGGCTTCACGGCAGCAGATCGCCATGAGCTCATGCAGGTTGTCCTCCATCAAGTCGGCGTATCGCTCGAGACAGCCGGCACGATCCTCCACCGGGCGCTCCCGCCAGGAAACGAAGCCTTCCGCTGCAACCGCCAGGGCTTCTTCCGCCATAGCTTCGGTTGCCCAGTACACCTGACCAACGCGCTGGGAATTATCGTAGGGCGCATGGACATCACTCCGGTCTCCGTCACGGCGCTTTTCACCACGAATGACTGGCGCCGCTTCCCAGCGTGTCGTTGCCCATTGCCCAAGATGATTCAGCAATGGGTCCAAATGGGCAGCCACATGGATATTCACCCCTTTGGAGTTGCGCCGCTCGTTGCCAAAGATGTCGACCGGCAGTGGAATACGGTCGTTGGGCAGTGCGTCGTATCCCTGCAGTTCCTGAACGGGGTTCTGCACCAAGGCTTCAATGGGCGTCGCCGCATCCACCAACCGGTGAACAAACGAGGAGTTTGCGCCATTCTCCAGGAGCCGTCGTACCAGATACGGCAACAGATCCTTATGAGCGCCAACTGGGGCGTAGATCCGAACCGAATGATTGCTGTCCTCAAGGATGCTGTTGTAGAGAGCGTCTCCCATACCGTGCAGGCGCTGGAATTCGATCTTACGTCCCTTGTTCTTTGCCATGGTCAGAACCGAGGAAACCGTGTGGGCGTTGTGGCTCGCAAGCTGCGGGTACAATGCTCCCTCGGTGTAATCACTCAGCAAATAACGCAAACACGCCAAATAGGACGTGTCGGTGGCCTCTTTGCGCGTGAATACGGGGTAGCCCTCCAGGCCCAATTGCTGGCAGGTTTTGATTTCGGTATCCCAGTAGGCCCCTTTGACCAGGCGAATGGGAATCTGGTCACCCTGCTGCTTCGCCAGCTTGGTCAACCAGCAAAGTACCGGCAAAGCACGCTTGGAATAGGCCTGAATAACCAGGCCAATGCCACCCCACCCCTTTGCAACCGGTGACGTAAATACCTTCTCAAACAGCTTTAGCGAAATTTCCAGCCGATCCATTTCCTCGGCATCAATGGTAATGGAGACCTTCTTTTCCCGCGCAAGGGTTAGCAGATCAGTGACCGTCGCGTAGAGTTCTTCCAGAACCCGCTCTTCCTGGGACGCCTCGTATCGAGGGTGCAGGGCTGATAGTTTGATGGAAATCGAGGGCGCCGGCGCTCGGCTGTCCGGGTATGCATCGCTTCCTACGGATTCAATGGCACCCAGGTAGTCCTTCAGGTAACGGTCGGCATCATCTTCCGTCATTGCCGCTTCGCCGAGCATGTCGAAGGAGTAGGTGTAGCCCAAATCCCGGTACTCGCGCGCATTCCTCAGAGCTTCGTCGATATCCCGTCCCAGCACGAACTGCTTGCCCATAATGGCCATGGCCTGGTACATCGCACTCCTGATGACCGGCTCGCCGCTGCGCTTGATGAGACGCTTCCAGATACTGGACGGGGAACCATCCAGCCGTCTATCCATCTTGACCACGCGTCCAGTCAACAGCAGCCCCCATGTGGAGGCGTTGACCAGGGTCGACTCACTGCGACCCGCGTGCTTTTTCCAATCGGCATCCGACAGCTTGTCCTGAATCAACGCATCGGCGGTGTATTTGTCGGGGATACGCATCAGCGCCTCGGCCAAACACATCAGCAGAATGCCTTCTTCGGTATCAAGGCTGTATTCCTGCAGCAGTGCGTCGACCATATGGACAGCGTCATCCTGCTCGCGGACCTTTCTGATCAGGCTCGTTGCCGTGTCAGTGACGTCTCGATGCTCCGAGGCGTCGCTTTGGGCAAGGGGAATGAGTTCGTTGAGGTAACGCGTTTCGTCGACGGCGTAGTTGGCAGTAATCGCTTGCCAGAAGAACGACTTTGGCTGTTCCTGAAATGCAGGCTCGAGCACCTTGCTTGCATTGAACATCTGAGCGCCTCGCCGACGGTTCCCACCAATAGCCGGGCCCTTCGAACTTTTATTATGGTTGAGTCAGACAACGCGCACGTACCGTACTGCGCTGTGACGTGATCAGCTACCTGTTAAGTTAGTATTACTACGGAGCTCAAGCTTACAAAATCCTACGATTCTTTTGTAAATTCGTCCGAAAATGAGATTTTCTTAACAAATCAGGCGACTTTGTCACTAAAACGCAACCTGGAGGGCGTCGTCCCCTTGTGTTTTCTGAGCGCGTTGGTGAGGGCACTTTGGGAGGAAAACCCAGTCCGGTAACTGACTTCCGATACCGAAAGAGATGTCATGGTCAGGAATTGCATGGCCTGGTCAAGCCGGGTCTGGAGCAGAAACTGGTGGGGGGTAGTGCCCGTCACGTCACGGAACATCTCGTGGAAGCGACTGACGCTAAGGCAAGCCACACCGGCGAGGTCACTCACCGTGATCTTGCGTTGAATATTCTCCATGATGTAACGGCGGATTGTATCGGGGCTGATGGCATGGCGGTTTTGGCCAACCTCCCTGCCTTGATTCAGGCGTTCGGCCATACAGTGCAGGATGCTTGCCCCCATGTGACGTTGCATATCCTGATTATCCCGAGAGCGATCGAACTCTCCCGCCACAAACTGAACCAGCCCTTGCAGCTTATTGTCCAGAACCAGTGTGCGCGGCCGCTCAAACAGGGGGGCGAGCGTTTCATACTCACTGTGGCCGGGGCTATTTATGGCCGGCATGTAGGGATCGAGGTTGATAACCAGAACGTGGTTCTGTAGGTCGCCACAGTAATCATGGCGCGCTTCTGTGGGAACCAGGCAGGCTCGCCAGGTATCCAGGTGAGAACCTGTTCCATCCACACTCAGGTCGGCCTCTCCACGAACACCAACAACAATCTGGTGATGTTCATGGCGATGGTGGTGTGAAGCGGTGGGAAGCTTGAGCAAACGTGCGTCCAACATGCCCGCGATCCGGAGATTTCCTGAGAATGTAGCTCAATTAAAGCAGATCATCGGCAAACTTGCACGACTACGCCCGATTCACCAGATTCCGAAGCAGGCCCGCGACCTCGTCGCTGACTGTCTCGATCGGCTGGGAGGCGTCCACAATGTGATAACGGCCCGGTGCGTTGGCCGCACGCGCAAGATAGGTCTCGCGTATTCGCTCAAAAAACGCCACCGCTTCCTGTTCGAATCTGTCCAGGCCTCCCCGCTGTCGGGCACGGGTCATACCAATGTCCACCGGTGCATCCAGCAGGATAACGTGATCCGGGCGTACCGTGCCCTGCACCAGGCTTTCCAGTAGCGCTATGCGCTCAGCGGGCACCCCACGCCCGCCCCCCTGGTAGGCAAAGGTCGCGTCGGTGAAGCGATCGCACAGCACCCAGCGACCAGCCTCCAATTCAGGAAGAATACGCGTATGAAGGTGTTGCGCCCTGGCGGCGAACATCAGCAGCAGCTCGGTGGTTTCGTTCACCGGCTCATCACGCGGCGCCAGCAACAGCTCGCGAATGGACTCCGCCATCGGGGTGCCGCCGGGCTCTCGGGTTACAACGCATTCAACACCAAGCGCGTCCAGCGTACTTGCGGCGTTCGCCAGCTGAGTAGACTTACCAACACCTTCCGTACCTTCAAAGGTAACAAACTGCCCTCTGCGGGTCATTGGTCACCCTCTTCCGCTGTTGTATCCGGAGACGGCGCTGGAGACGGTGCTGGAGAGGAACGATAGTCTGAACGGCGGTTGAGCTGAAACGCCCTCACAGCCTTCTGGTGCTCCGCCAGGGTTTTCGAGAACTTGTGGGTGCCATCACCACGCGCCACAAAGTAGAGCGTATCGCCTTCAGCCGGATTCAGGGCCGCATGAATCGCTTCCCGGCCGGGCAACGCGATGGGTGTGGGCGGAAGTCCATCGATCCGATAGGTATTGTAGTCAGTGTGGGTTCGCAGATCCTTGCGGGTGATACGCCCCTGGTATTTCTCTCCCATCCCATAGATGACCGTAGGATCAGTCTGCAACCTCATACCTTTCTCCAGGCGCCGCACAAAGACGCCGGCCACTTCCTCCCGCTCATGAACCGCACCGGTCTCGCGCTCAACGATCGAGGCCATGATCAGAGCTTCATAGGGAGAATCGTAAGGCAGGTTTTCAGCCTTAGCCTGCCATTCCGTCGCAAGCACCTCTTCCATTCGCTCAAAAGCCCTGTGAAACAGGTCAAGGTCGGTTTCACTGCTGGTAAACAGGTAGGTATCCGGGAAAAAGCGGCCTTCAGGGTGCTCGTCATCGGCACCCATCGCCTCCATGATCCGCTCGTCAGGCCAGTCGGCCGTCACCTGTCCAAGGCGCTCACTGCTGGCAAGCGCGGCGCGCATGTCTTTAAAAGTCCAGCCCTCTATAAACTGGATCTGCCAGTGCTTGGTGTCTCCGGCGACCATCTTGCTTATCATTTCGAGGCTGGTCATGCCATCGGTGAACTCATATTCGCCAGCCTTCAATAGCGCCTGATCCGGGTAAAGGCGCCCATGAACCTTCAGCCAAAGACTGTCGCCCACAAGGCCTTCTGCTTCGAGTTTACGCGCAATCTGGCCGTAACCGCTCCCGGATGGCACGCTGAACAGAACCGGCTCATCCAACGCCACCGGTTGCTCAAGAGTCTGAAGCCCCTGCCATAACCAGAGACCGCCCCCGGCAAGCGCCAGGACTGAGAGACACAACACACAGATGAGTAACTTCTTGAACAAGCTTTTTATTCCAAAGTTTTCAGGGGGTCGCAGATTGTCTCAAGCCCATCATCAACTGGCAAATCAACCCGGCCCATTCTGCGAACCGCTACAATACCGATAACGCTGTTGACGAGATACAGGCCACGTAGCCCGGGCGACGACAGCAACGAGGGGGGGATGATCTGCTCCCGGATAGTATGGCCGGATGCGCGCAGACACTCGAGGGCGTACTGCCGCATGACGCCTGCCACCGCAAGGCTCTCAACCGGCGGGGTTACCCACTCACTTTCCATCCTGACAATGAGGTTGGTTCGCGTCCCCTCAAGCAACTGCCCGTCGGCGTTCGCCATGATCAGTTCGAATTCCTCGCCACTGAATTCACGGCTTGCCATCACCTGCTCCAGCCGATTCAGAGTCTTGATGCCTGCAAGCCTCGGATTCACGGTGAGTGGAAACTGCGAAAATGCGGCGACCACACCTCCCGGCTCGGGGAGCGCGGGCATAGGAGAGGAGGTGACAATCAGGCTTGGCTCGCACTCGACAGGCAACCGGTAACCTCGCCCGCCACTTCCCCGAGTAAGGACCAGTTTCAACACCCAGTCGTCATCGCCGTATCGGGAGGCCAAATCGCAACCCGAGCGGGTGATTTCAGCATCCAGATCGCTACGCTCGACAGGAATACCCAACCGACCGGCATCGGCCACCATACGATCCAGGTGATGCGAACGCAGCACGGCTTTCCGACCGCGCATCCGGATGGTTTCAAACAACCCATCGCCGTAGGCCAACCCTCGATCTGTCGTGGAAACTCCATTGCTGTCGGGGTGAATAACGTTCAACACAACCCGATCAATCCTCGTAACGACGGAAAATCAGAGTGCCGTTTGTACCACCAAAGCCAAAAGAGTTGGACAACGCAACCCGCACATCAGCCTTGCGGCTCTTGCCGGCCACAAAATCCAGATCACAGCCATCATCAGGGTCGTCAAGGTTGATGGTCGGCGGCAGCACACCGTCACGGATCGCCAATACCGAGAAAATCGCCTCAACGGCCCCGGCAGCGCCAAGCAAGTGCCCGGTCATGGACTTGGTGCTGCTGACAGCCAACTTGTAAGCGTGGTCGGCAAATACCGATTTCACGGCAGACACTTCTGCCAGGTCTCCCACGAGCGTGGAAGTGCCATGGGCGTTAATGTAGTCGATGTCGTCGGCGCCGAGCCCGGCATCGCGAATCGCATTCTTCATGGAGCGCGCGGCACCCTCACCGTTCTCTGGGGGAGCGGTTATATGGAACGCATCGTCGCTCATACCGAAACCGATCACTTCGCCATGAATGGTGGCACCACGGCGTTTCGCGTGCTCGAGATCCTCCAGCACCAGCACGCCGGCGCCGTCGCTGAGCACAAAGCCATCCCGGCCACGATCCCACGGCCGGCTGGCCTTTTCCGGATCGTCATTGCGGGTGGACAGCGCACGCGCTGCCGAAAACGCGGCAATTGAGCTTCGGGTGGTGGCCATTTCCGAACCGCCGGCCAACATCACGTCGGCATCACCGTAAGCAATGGTGCGCGCCGCATAGCCAATGTTATGGGTGCCGGTCGTGCAGGCTGTCACGATTGCGATGTTTGGCCCCTTATAGCCAAAGCGGATAGCCACGTTTCCTGAAATCATGTTGATTACGGAGGCTGGCACAAAGAAGGGAGACACCTTTCGCGGCCCGGACTTCTCCATCGTGATCACGTTCTTCTCGATGTATTCAAGGCCACCGATACCTGAGCCGATAGCAACCCCGACTCTCTCACGATCGAGATCGGTGTACTCATCAAGGCCACTGGTGTCCACTGCCTGCTGGGCGGCGATCAGACCGTAATGAATGAAGGCATCCAGTTTTCTGGCGTCCTTCGCAGACAGGTAAGGTTCAATATCCAGATTCTTGATGCCACCGCCAATCCGTGTGCTGTATCCGGTGGTATCAAAGCGGTCAATCCCGGCAATGCCGCTGCGACCGGAACGAATACCATCCCAGGACGAATCCACATCGTTACCCAGTGGCGAGAGCATTCCCATGCCTGTGATTACAACACGTCGTTTAGCCATACCCCTTCACCTGAGTTCCTTGCTGGTCATGAACTGGAATATCTGCCAATAAAAAAGCCGTCCAATGTCTTATCACATGGACGGCTTTTTGCCTGGCGATAAAGCGTGCAGAGTATCAGGTGTGCGCGACGATGTAGTCGATCGCGTCCTGAACACTCGCCAGCTTTTCCGCTTCCTCATCAGGAATCTCGGTCTCGAACTCTTCCTCGAGTGCCATGACCAGCTCAACGGTGTCCAGTGAGTCAGCGCCAAGATCCTCTACAAAAGAAGATGTGTTCTGAACTTCGGACTCTTTAACGCCCAACTGCTCACAAACGATCTTCTTCACGCGCTCTTCAACTGTACTCATAATGTCCTCACTTTTGTGTCAACCAAGCAACTTAAGTGCTGCCAGTTTAGTTTAAACCATACCTGCAAACAAGCAGGGGTTCCATTCAAACATGTTGTGCGACAAGGGTTTGCGCACACGCCCCGTCAGGGACTATCCCATGTACATACCGCCGTTCACGTGGATCGTTTCACCCGTCACGTAACCAGCGGCCTCCGATGCCAGGAAAGCAACCACCGCAGCCACTTCTTCCGGCTCACCCAGACGACCGGCAGGTATGACTTCCATCATAGCCTCACGTTGCTTGTCGTCCAGTTTTCGGGTCATATCCGTGTCGATAAATCCAGGCGCCACACAATTGGCCGTGATGCCCCGGTTCGACATTTCCTTCGCCAGGCTGCGGGTAAAGCCTTCAACTCCGGCCTTGGCAGCGCAATAGTTGGCCTGTCCGGGGTTACCCATGCCAGCCACAACCGAGCTGATGTTGATCACCCGGCCCCATCGCGCCTTGGCCATTCCCCGCAATACGGCTTTACTGGTCCGGTAGACGCTGGACAAGTTGGTTTCCACCACCGACGCCCAGTCATCATCCTTCAGACGCATCAGCAGATTATCACGAGTGATCCCTGCGTTGTTGACCAGGATTGCAGGCGCGCCGGCTTTCTCGTTGATTTCCTTCAGGCCAGCCTCGATGCTGCCTGGGTCGGCAACATTCATTACGATACCGAAACCCTTCGCACCCGCTGCTTTCAGGTCGGCAGAAATCGATTCAGCACCATTCTCACTGGTTGCCGTGCCAACCACCATTGCGCCTTGATCTGCAAGCGCCTTCGCAATGGCCTTTCCGATACCGCGAGTAGCACCCGTTACTAGCGCTGTTTTGCCTTCAAGAGACATGTATTGCTCCTATTCATTACTGTCCAAATGCCTCTGACGCCTTTGCCAGCGCATCCGGCTCGTCAATGCCGTAAACCGACAATTCACGGTCAATGCGCTTCGCCAGTCCTGCAAGGACTTTACCGGCGCCGCACTCTACAGCGATCCGCACATCATTTGCCACCAGTTTACGAACTGTATCGGTCCACAACACCGGTGAGTATAGCTGCTTGACCAGATTAGCTTTGAGGGATTCACTGTCCTGGGCAACGGCCGCGGTGACATTCTGTATCACCGGGATGACAGCATCGTTAAACGTTACTTCGTCCAACGCGGTTTCCAACTCCTCCGCGGCCCCCTTCATCAGGGCGCAGTGGGAAGGCACACTCACTGGCAGCGGCATGGCCTTGCGGGCGCCTCGGGCCTTGCAGGCTTCGATGGCACGCTCGACAGCTGCAGCGGCACCAGCAATCACTACTTGCCCAGGGGCATTGAAATTGACGGCGGCCACCACATCGCCATTTGCCGCCTCGGCACAGGCTGCGGTTACATCATCGTCTTCAAGACCAAGAATGGCTGCCATCTTACCTTCGCCGGCTGGCACAGCAGCCTGCATGAGCTCGCCACGCAGTTGCACCAGTTTAATGGCGTCAAAGAAGTTCAGGCTTTCGGCGGCAACCAGCGCGCTGTACTCGCCCAGGCTGTGGCCGGCAACATAATTGGGCGCCTGGCCTCCCGCCACAAACCATTGCCGCCATAGCGCCACACTTGCTGCAAGCAGCGCCGGCTGGGTAACTGTGGTCTGATTGAGCTCTTCCGCAGGTCCATGCTGGCACAGGTGCCAGAGATCATAGCCCAGCACATCGGAGGCTTCGGAGAACGTTTTTTCTATGATCGGCCAGTTCTCGGCTGCTGCCCCCAGCATACCGACAGACTGCGATCCTTGTCCGGGAAAAATAAAGGCTGATTTCATAGTGGGAATCTTACCGTCAATGAGGGGTTACGGGAGATTAGCCAATAGTACAACCTGGGGGCCAATCCGGCCAATCTAGCAAAAATGGGGAGAGACTTTAGTCTCAGAGAGGGGCTAAAGCTTGCGGGCTCAGATCATCAGGTCGTCAAGACGGTCATTGATGCGACTGGGCACTTCCAGTTCAACTTCACGAACCGCCTGACGTATGGCTGCCAGCATGGCGCGCTCGTTGGCATTGCCATGGCTCTTTATCACCACACCCTGAAGGCCCAGGAGACTGGCACCGTTGTGCCTTGAAGGGTCCATAAGCCGAAGCAGCCTTCCGATGATCGGCCGCGCTAAAAAGCCGACACACTTGCCATAAAAAGTTTGTGTAAAGGCTTGCTCCAGCAGCTCAATCAGCAGACCGGCTACGCCCTCACCTGTCTTTAGGGCAATATTCCCGACAAAACCGTCGCACACCACCACATCCGCCACATCGCGGAACAGATCACTGCCCTCGATGTATCCGATATAGTTGATGGTATCGCACTGGGCCAGCATGTGAGAGGCAAGCCGCACTTGCTCGTTGCCCTTGATCTCCTCTTCGCCAACGTTGAGAAGAGCGACCCGAGGTTCTGGCTGATTGCAGATGGCCGACGCCATCAGTGAGCCCATCAGTGCGTACTGATAGAGGTTTTCCGCTGTGGAGTCCACGTTGGCGCCCAGATCGAGCACGTGGCAACGCCCCCGAAGCGACGGAATCAGTTTGGCGATTGCAGGGCGCTCAATACCCGGGTACATGCGAATAACAGAACGGCCAAACGCCATGAGAGCCCCGGTGTTGCCGGCACTGACGCAGCCTTGAGCAACACCGTCACGGACCAGCCCCAACGCCACGGCCATGGACGAATTACGCTTGTGGCGAAGCGCGTGGGACGGCCGCTCGTTCATCCGTACGACATCAGCAGCTTCGACGATGCGAATTCGCGGGTGCCCAGGATGCAACAAAGCCTCAAGCTCACTCCGGATTCCCACCAGAACAAGACTCAAGGCTTCGTTTTCTTTCACCGCAACCAGTGCAGCGGAGGCCACAACGTCGGCTCCGCGATCGCCACTCATGGCGTCAATTGCGACGGTGACCGGCTTCACCGTTCCTCCATCTCGCACTGGCGGGTGGATTGCTCGCGACGGTTTACTCGTCGCGAGCCTCAATTACCTGCTTGCCACGGTAAAAACCGTCCGGGGACACATGGTGACGAAGATGCACTTCACCAGTCGTAGTGTCAGTGGACAGAGCTGCCGTGCTCAGAGCGTCATGTGAACGGCGCATACCGCGCTTTGAGCGGGTCTTTCGGTTTTTCTGTACAGCCATGATTATGCTCCTGACCTGATAAACGTGTGTTCGTTAAATTCGCGACGGTTTCCAGAGAAAACGACGCCTGATTAATGCTTCTTTGTCTTGAGATCCGCCAGCACACTGAACGGATTGTCTTCAGCCTTCCTGACCGGCTCCTCGTCCCCGGATTCATCCGGCTCAAAGGCTTCCAGCTCTTCCCGGGCAGGACATTCGTCACGCTCGTGAAGTGGAAACGGAGGCAGAACAAGCAACAGCTCGTCCTCAGTCAAGGACCACAAATCCGCGCTGAAATCGTCCGTCAGAAACGGTTCAAGCTCTTTTGGCAACTGCTGGGCCTGCTCATCGCTGGTCACCAACCCCAACGTAAAGCGGGAGACCAACATCTTTTGCATAGGCCCCATGCAGCGCTGACACTCCAGGGTAACCGGTGCCTCCAGCTCACCTGTCACCATGCGTCGGCGTTCGCCGTCCATGGAAAATGACAGGCTTACCCGGCACACTGCGCCGTCCTCAAAACCAAATACAGAATCACCAAAACGAGACAATGCCTGCAGAGGGATTTCTCCCTCCAACACTATTTTTTGCTCTGCCAACCGGTAAGGATCGACAGTTTTGGGCAGTTCGGTGCTTGAGGCTTTTGACATAGGCGCGCAATTTTAGGGACCTGACCGCCTGCTGTCAAAGACTTCATGCGCATTTGGGCAAGGGTTACGCTGCAGATAGGTGTATTCTACGATACCACCAGCGCAACCAGGCCCGCCCGGACAACTCCGAACACCGACTAAGGGCATCGACTATAGGAAACCTTATGAAACAACACCCGCTTCTCCTTGCCTCATCCTCACCTTATCGGCGACAACTGATGGAGAAGCTAAGGCTGCCATTCCATACCGCCTCGCCGAACGTCGATGAATCGCAGCACATGAATGAGAGTGCGGAACACTTGGCCGTGCGGCTTTCACTAAAAAAAGCGGAGGCCCTTTGCAGCGGCCACCCTGATCACTGGATCATCGGCTCCGACCAGGTCGCCTGCCTGGAGGATGGCACCATACTGAACAAACCGGGAACCCATGAGCACGCAGCGGAACAGCTCAAACGCAGTAGCGGCCAGCGCGTTTCGTTCCTGACCGGCCTGGCACTGGTGGACTCAAGCACCGGGCAGCGACAGAGCCACTGCGAATACTTTCACGCCCACTTCCGCACGCTCGATACGGACGAAATCGAAAACTACCTGCGCGCCGAGGAACCCTACGACTGCGCTGGCAGCTTTAAAATGGAAGGCCTGGGCATCGCCTTATTCAGCCGACTGGACGGGCGCGACCCCAACAGCCTGATAGGACTGCCGTTGATCGCACTCACCGAAATGCTTCGGAATTGGGGGCTAAATCCGCTGTACCAGCTGCCCATCTCTTACCGAAGCTCCAGCCGCGATTCAGCGAAGTAGCGGGCGATACCACTGCCCACGGAAACGCCAAACTGGTCAACAATGTCCTGGAACGGCGACTCACGGCGACTATAGTCCACAAGGTCCTCCTGGCCGATGACCTGCCTTGCCACGTGAGAAGAGCTGCCAAGGCCATCGATCAGACCAAGCTCGAGCGCCTGCTCGCCACTCCAGACCAGCCCTGAGAACAGCCGCTCATCATCCGCAAGCCGATCACCCCGCCCCTTACGCACACTTTCGATAAACTGATCGTGAGTGGTTTCCAAAACGTCTTGCCAGAACTGCACCTCTTTCTCTTCCTCCGGCGAGAACGGGTCCAGGAAAGCCTTATTCTCCCCAGCGGTGTACAAACGCCGGTCGACCCCCAGCTTATCCATAATCCCGGTAAAACCGAAACCTCCAGCCACCACACCAATGGAACCCACCAGGCTCGCCTTGTCGGCGTAGATTTCATCAGCAGCCGCAGCGATATAATAGGCGCCAGAGGCACCAATATCGGAAATCACCGCATACACTTTTTTGTCCGGGTACTCGCCCCGCAATCGAACGATTTCGTCATAGACATAACCGGACTGGACCGGACTGCCGCCCGGGCTATTGATCCGCAGGATTACACCCTCTGAATTCTCCGCCTCGAAGGCTTCGCGCAGGGAGCCGACAATGTTGTCGGCACTGGCAAGCTCGTCCGCCGCGATGGTGCCCTCGATCTCAACGAGCGCCGAATGCTTCCCCTTGGCAGCGGATTCCAGCGCACCGCTAAGCGGGAACTGAATCATCAGTAGCAATGCAAAGAGATACCCGAACGTCAGCAGCTTAAAAAATATCCCCCAGCGGCGGCTTTTTCTCTGCTCTGACTGCAGCGACATCACCAGCTTTTCGATCAATTTCCAATCGCGAGCTGACTCCGGCGGCATTGCCGGTGTGCGGCGACTTCCCGCAGATCTGTTCGCGCCGCCTTCCGGCTCGCTCCCCCAGCCGGGATGCCTGTCTGATTCCCAATCGCTCATTGCTGCTTCCTATTACTGTTACGACTCAGAGGCCAAGTACGTTGCGCAGGTCTTTTACCGAATCGACGATCGCGTGCGGCGCATAGTGCCCCAGCACATCCCGCTGATGCACACCCCACTCCACACCAATAGACGGCATCCCGATACGCTGGGCCATTTCAAGATCGTACCGGGTATCGCCGATCATAACCGCTTCTGCCGGCTCAATGCCGTAAAAGCGGGTGATCTCTTCAAGCATCGCCGGATCGGGCTTGGACCGGGTTTCATCCGCGCAGCGGGTGATATCGAAGTGCGGGCCAAGGCCGCTGGACACCAGCGCACCTTCCAGGCCGCGACGGCTCTTGCCGGTGGCCACCGAACAGCCGCGACCACCCGCGCGCAGGTCAGCCACCACGTCTGCCATACCGGCGAACACATTCTGAGGCGTGGTTACCTTGGAAAAAAAATAACGGGCATAACCTTCCCGGATGGTGGTCATTTCCTCCCGCGTTATACCGGGATACAGCTTCTCCAGAGCCTCAATCATGCCCAGGCCGATGATATCGCGATAGGCTTCCCTCTCCAGTTCCGGATACCCCAACTCGGTGGCCGCCTGGTGAAGGCTGTCTGCGATATGATCAACGGAATCCACCAGCGTTCCGTCCCAGTCAAAAATCACGACCTTTACGTCCATTGATACTACCTTGGTGCGGTTATCCTGCTTGCCAGCCACAGAACAACGGATTATTCGGATGCCTTCCGGCGCGCCGCCAGCTTGGCCATGAGTTCGCTGAAAGCTTTGTCGTAGGAAGCCTCAAGGTGAACAGGCTCTCCCGTGGAGGGCAGCGTGAAGTCCAGAGCACGGGCATGGAGCATCAAACGCTGACCGCCTGCGGAGCGAAATGCCCGCAGACTTACATCATCCATATACTTGTCATCCCCGGCAATCGGATGACCGGCCCAGGCACTGTGAACGCGAATCTGATGGGTACGGCCGGTAACCGGTGAAGCCTCAACCAGCGTGTACCCTGAAAAAGACGCCAGCACCCTGAAGCGGGTGAGAGAGTCCTTTCCTGCTTCATCCACTCGAACACGGCGCTCACCGGAGCCCAACTCAAACCGCAACAGCGGCTCGCTGACCTTCTTGACGGACCCCGGCCAGTCGCCAGCCACCAGGGCATGATAATGCTTACGAATACGCTTATGACGCAACTCGTCCTGCAAATAGCGCAACGCAGAACGCTTCTTCGCGACCATCACCAGCCCCGAGGTATCCCGGTCAAGCCGATGTACGAGCTCCAGGAATCGAGCTTCCGGACGCGCCGCCCGCAAGACTTCGATCAGCCCGAAATCCAGCCCGCTACCGCCGTGCACGGCTATTCCGGATGGCTTGTTGACCACCAGCATCTGATCATTCTCAAACACCACTGCGTCCTGCATGACTCCCTGAACCCGGGAACCCGGAACAACCTGCGCCGGTTTTTCTTTGCGGGTAACGGGCGGAATGCGCACCTCATCCCCCGTGTTCAGACGGGTATCAGGCTTTACCCTGCCCTTATTCACGCGCACCTCGCCCTTGCGGATAATGCGATAGATGATGCTGCGCGGCACGTCTCGGATCTGCGCCATGAGGTAGTTGTCTACGCGCTGGCCGTGATTATCCTCATCAACCACCACCTTTCGCACACCCTGCTTAATCTCGCCGCCTCTGGAGCCGGGTACAGAGCCGCCCTTGCCGTCACCGGTAGACCGTGGTGAGGAAGGGTGACGTTTTTGCCTGGTCGATCTGGACATGGATACCTTACCGCTGGAAACCCCGCGGGATTGAAGGAGCCGGCGAATACTGTTATATTCCGGCGTGCTCTGCCGTTTGTCTACGGCCTGGCCAGTATGCCAGAAGCCGGAGCGGCAGGAGTATACCGACACTATTTGAGAGTTTGAACGCCGAACGCCCAATCATTACCGGGCCCGGCGATTGAAATCCTCCCGGATCAAAACGGAAGACGCTGACTACAGTGACTGTCCGAAAGCCGGGGGAACAAGAAACCGTACGGAAAACCGTCGGGCGACATCGCGAAGAATCATTACCAGCACGCAGGGCCGGGCCGTCCAGCATACGAATACGACGTGAGACCCAGGCACCCGCGTGAACCTGAAAACGGATAACATGCGCCAACAGACTCTGACCCTAAGCGACTCTTTCCTGCCCACAGGCAGGCGAACCGTCGGCGGTGGCCTCGGAACCCCGGGAAAATCCCCCGCAGGGATCTGATTCGTCTGGCCGCCGGATCACCCCTGTTACAAGGGGCCCGCGGCACGCAAGTTCTGCTTCGCTGATGCTATTCCCCAGGTTTTCTGTCCAAACCAAACGACAGGAACCATTTCTTTCCATGAAAAGAATGCTAATCAATGCGACTCATCCCGAAGAGTTGCGCGTAGCCCTGGTTGACGGCCAGCGCCTGTTTGACCTCGACATCGAATCCAGCTCCCGCGAGCAGAAAAAGGCCAATATCTACAAGGGGCGCATTACTCGTGTAGAGCCCAGCCTGGAAGCTGCCTTCGTAGACTTCGGCGCGGAACGCCACGGATTCCTCCCTCTCAAGGAAATCTCCAAGGAGTATTTCAAGAAATCACCTGGCCAGATTGAAGGCAAGATCAACATCAAGGATGTGGTTGCTGAAGGCCAGGAAGTCATCATTCAGGTGGACAAGGAAGAGCGTGGCAATAAGGGTGCCGCCCTCACCACTTTCATCTCCCTTGCCGGCCGCTATCTCGTGCTGATGCCGAACAACCCCCGGGCCGGCGGTATCTCCCGTCGCATTGAAGGGGATGAGCGAGCACAGCTGAAAGAGGCCATGAACGACGTACAGGTGCCCAAGTCCATGGGCATCATTGTTCGCACCGCCGGCATCGGCCGCACCACCGAAGAGCTGCAGTGGGACCTGGACTACCTCGTTCAGTTCTGGGAAGCCATTACCCAGGCCGCCGGCGAGCGCAAGGCGCCATTCCTGATTCACCAGGAAAGCAATGTCATTATCCGCGCTGTACGTGACTATCTTCGCCAGGACATTGGTGAAGTGCTGATTGACGCCGGAACGGTTTACGAGGACGTACTGAACTTCGTTCGTGCCGTTATGCCCTCGTTCGAAAACAAGATCAAGCTGTACAAGGACGAAATCCCCCTGTTCAGCCGTTACCAGATCGAAGGCCAGATCGAGACCGCTTTCCAGCGTGAAGTGAAGCTGCCCTCCGGCGGCTCCATCGTGATCGATCCCACCGAAGCGCTGGTGTCCATCGACATCAACTCCTCCCGTGCCACCAAGGGCCACGATATTGAGGAAACCGCGCTGCAGACCAATCTGGAAGCGGCGGAAGAGATTGCCCGCCAACTGCGCCTCAGGGATATGGGCGGTTTGATCGTGATCGACTTTATCGACATGACCCCGGCCAAGCACCAGCGGGAAGTCGAACAGAAGATGCGCGAAGCACTGGAAATCGACCGCGCCCGAGTCCAGGTGGGCAAAATTTCCCGCTTTGGTCTGCTCGAAATGTCACGCCAGCGTTTGCGCCCATCACTGGGCGAGACCCGTAGCGAAGTCTGTCCTCGCTGTGAAGGCCAGGGCACCATCCGGGGCATCGAGTCTCTGGCCCTGAGCATCATGCGCCTGATCTACGAGGAGTCTTCCAAAGAAAAGACCGGTCAGGTTCGCGCCGTGGTGCCCGTCGCCGTCGCCACGTTCCTGCTGAACGAGAAGCGCAAACAGTTGGCCGACATCGAAGCGCGCCAGGAAGTCGAGTTGGTGGTCGTACCCGCACCTCACATGGAAACACCGCACTTCGAAATCCTACGTATGCGTGACGACGAAACCGGCGTGGAGCATGTATCGAGCTACCAGGTAGCCCAGGAGTACAGTGAACGGGAAGAGGAAATCTTCGAGGCCCCCGCTGCACAGCCACCGGCTCGCGAACAAGCAGCGGTGAAGGCCATTCGTGCGGCTGCACCCGCACCCGCCCCTGCCCCGGAAAAGGCGAAGCAAGAGACATCAACCGAACAGACCGAAGGCCTGTTCGGCAAACTTGGTCGCAAGATCGCCGACTTCTTCAGCGGTGAGGAAGTCATCGGAGAACCACCGGCGAAACAGGAGCAGCCCACAGGCTCCAACCGTGACGACCGACGCTCTCAGGGCCGCCAGGACCGCCGCAAATCAAGGGTAGCCCGTGATGACAACCGCTCCGGCAATCGTAGCGGTGCTGAGCGCCGCCAGCCCGGCGCTAATCGTGGCGATAGCAGCCGCAGCGATGACAACCGGGGACGCAACCGAGGCGCGAACCGCAATCGGGGAGACGTCCAAGGCCAGCAGAGCGGTACCGACAAGCCTACTGACAGCCGCAGGGACAGCAATCGCAAAGACGGCCAACCTCAGAGCCAGGGACGTGGACAAGGGCGCAACAAGCCCCAAGCCAGGGACCAGAAGGAGCAGCAGGACACCAGCACCCAGAAGAGCACTGCCGCCGAAAAGTCCGGTTCCGATGAAAAACGTCGTAAACCAAGACGCAATCGTAATCGCGACGGTTCCCCTGCCGAAAACCCAGCGTCCACACCGGCAGATCGAAAATCCGCTCGCAGCGAGAAGCACCAGAAGGATACCCAGCCGGAGGAACAGACAGACAAACAACCTGCCGTTCAACCCGCTGGGAAACCGGACGTAGCGGCGGCCAATACGGCAGAGCCCAAGCCGGCGGAAAGCGTGCCCAAAAAATCTGTCGAGGTTAAGACAGCAGAGGGCGCAACGGAGGCACCGGCTGAAAAACCGGCGGAGAAACCCGCTGAACCAACGACTGGTGGTCCAGAGTCTACAGAAACGCCTGAAAAACAGCCGAAGTCGGAAACCTCCGTTGCCGCGAAGACCGATCAGCCGGACACCGCTGGCAAAGATTCGGTGACATCCGACGCCGACACCGGTGTCGAGGAGAAGCCGAAACGCCCTGCCCGACCACGCCGGTCGCCCAGGAAGCCCGCTGAGAAGAAAGCCGAAACCGCCAATGCAGATGCAGATGCGACGGCCGACAAGGCTGAAACGGCGACTCCGGAAAAAGGGGCCCCCGTGCCTGAAGCACCCGAGCAGGAAGTGGAAGCCAAACCACAACCAACAGACGCTGACACCAAACCCAAGGCAGAATCCAGGGCCGACAGCGTTGCTGATGCCGAGCCTTCGACGATCAAAGCAGAGAAAGCGGAACAGCCCGAAACCGCTACCCCGGCGAACCAGCCGGAAGCGGCGGCAGCGGATACCGCCGAAGAAGCGAAGGAAGCCCCCAGCAAACCAGCTGCGGAACCGGACGTCGCGGTTGCCCAGGCAGAGGAAAAGCAAAAGCCCGAAGAGAAGGCAATTGGGCCCGCCGCCGAGCAAGAACAGCCGAGTGAGCAGGTGGATGTACCGGTAACCCCGGGCCGCGCCTACAATGATCCGAGGGAAGTCCGTAAGCGTCAGCGGGCAGCCGAAGAGGCCAAAAAGGCCGGGAGTAACTGAGGAATGCTATCAGATTCGGACATCGAAGCGCTGGAAGACATCCTTTTCGCAGAACCCTGGGGCGATGAAGCCCTGGACTTCTTCGGTTTGCATGGGGTTGTCTGCGCCAGCGTGGTAGGCCCGGCATCCTTGAGCACTGAGGATATCTTCAGGCTGGCCACAGGCGCTGAACAAGCGCCCGGTGGCCAGGTTCCGGATGTGTTTCGCCAGACTGTTGAGCAGCTCGGCAAGGACATGGCCCACGCACTGGACTTGGGCCAGCCTCTGGAGTTGCCAGAACCTGAAGATGGCGATCCGATGAATGCACTGGAGAACTGGTGTGCCGGGTTCGTGGACACCTTCCTCGAGAATGAGGAAGCCTGGCTGGAAGCCGGCGAAGAAGAAACCGCCGACCTGCTGGTGCCGATGCTCACATTGTCCGGGCTGTTCGAAGATGAAGACTTCCAGAATGTTCGCAACAGCGAGAAACTGTCCCGACAAATGGCGGACGCCATCCCGGACTCGCTGACCGACCTATACCTGCTGTTCCACGCACCGGATTAAACCGCTGCGGGAACCCCTGCCGGTTGTTTGAAATGATGCCAGACAGGCTCAAGCCCGTCTGGCATTTTCATGATCGCCCCAAGCTCACACCAGGGTGCACCGGGAAAATGGAAGTCGCTACCCTGGGAGGCAAGCAGGCTCTCCCGACGACACAATTCCGCCAAAAAGCCCAGATCCCCACTGGACTGCCCCGAGGTTGATACCTCGATACTCCGGCCTCCCGCCTGACGAAAGTCGGCAACGAGCGCCCGCAGTTTTGTCGCCGTAAGCTTATACTTCCTGGGATGGGCCAGCACGGCCACACCTCCAGCCTCGGTAATCCACCTGACAACCTCCGGTAGTTCAGGCCAGAAGCCCTTTACATCTCCCGCTTTGCCGGCTCCGAGGTAGCGCTTGAACGCCTGCGCGATATCCTTCACCGCCCCCTCTTCCACCAGCACCCTGGCAAAATGAGGACGCCCAGGCACATCGCCACCCGCCCTGTCGGTTGCTTTCTCAAGCAGGTTTTCAATTTTCAGTTTCGAAAGTTTGTCGGTAATCGTGCGGGCACGGGACCAACGATTCGTGTTCTGCCGCTCCAGCGCCTGCTTCAGACGGTTGTCATCACTGTCAAAATCAAGCCCGACCACGTGTATGGTGTGACTTTTCCAGAGACAGGACAGCTCAGTACCGGCGATCAGAGTAATGCCCGTTTCCCTCGCCGCCTCCGATGCTTCTTCAAGTCCGGCAATGGTGTCGTGATCTGTCACCGCAAGGTGGGTGACGCCTTTCGCGTGTGCGCGTGCGATCAATTCCCTTGGTGGCAACGCACCGTCGGATGCCGTTGTGTGGCAATGCAGATCAATGCAGAAGTCAGCTTCTTGAGTTATAGTCACATCTTTTCCGATTTCAGAGTAAATACCATCAACGCCAGTGTACCAGTCAGGTATTACACTGTGTCAGTAAATATCCGGAGATTATCATGTACTACGCCATCATCAGCGAGGATGTCGAAGGCAGCCTGCCACTCAGAACCTCTGCCCGCCCTGCCCACATTGAACGACTCAAACTGCTCAGGGACGAAGGCCGTCTTCTGGTCGCGGGCCCCCACCCGGCCCTGGATACACCGGAACCGGGTGATGCGGGATTCACCGGCAGTCTGGTTGTGGCCGAATTTGATTCGCTGGCATCAGCCCAAGCCTGGGCTGATGCCGACCCCTACGTGGATGCAGGCGTGTACCAGAAAGTGACCGTCAAACCCTTCAAGGCAGTACTGCCTTGAAGGCACATAGCCGTCTGCGCCTGGCACCATGAGCTTTTTGTAATGAACTCCACCTTGTATGACCCGGCATCTATGACAAAATTGCGCCTTAAATCGCTGTTCCAGGGAATAAAACCAGTGACGCCTTTACGTCTGATTACCTGCATTATCATTTTGATGGTGGCTGCAACCTCCGCCCACGCCAGAACCGTTTATGTCGAGGATACGCTCTACGCTCCGATCCGAAGCGGTGAAGGAACACAGTACCGCATCCTTCATTCAGGAGTCCGGAGCGGGACTTCGCTTGAACTGCTGGAAACATCGGAATCAGGATACAGCCGGGTGCGCACACCGGACGGGATAGAGGGCTGGATGGTGTCACGCTATCTCACTGACACCCCTATTGCACGCCAGCGTCTGGAAGCCACCAACCGGCAACTGGAACAAGCCCGCAATGAACTGAGTAATCTCAAGACGCAGCTTGAGGATGTCACCAGTGAGCGGAACGAACTCAGGAGCTCAGAAGAGTCGCTGGAGGCTCGTTCCGGGCGCCTTAGCGAGGAGCTTCGCAACATCAAGGAAGTGGCCTCCGACTCGATCAACCTGAATCGCCGGAATAGTGAACTTCGTGAAGAAAACCAGAAGCTGCGCAACGACTTGGAAGTACTCACCGCAGAAAAGGAGCGTTTGGAAGCCAAAAAAGAATCCGACTTCATGCTTCTGAGCGCAGCCCTTGTGCTTCTCGGCGTGATCCTGGCCCTTGTAATCCCGTTACTCAAACCTTCAAAGAAAACGGACAACTGGGCATAAACCACCTCCTCACACCAGGAGGCCTCGGACAGAGCGCTCCGCCCAAAACCTACATATAGTGCCATTCGGGAAACCTAAATACTAAATATAAGGGTTTCCCGAATTTTTATTCCCATGAATTCTTTGACGCTTCAGCCCTTAGCATTTATAACTAACAAAACAACAACCGCGAGGTGCCGGGATGTCTGAAACCATGAAGGACTATTCAGAAAAACGCGATTTCCATCGCATGACGATGAACTCGGAAATCGAACTCACGGACAGCAAGGGCGTCGCGATTCCTGGCATTTGCCGGGATCTCAGCGGCACGGGCATGCAGCTTTATGTGGAAAGGGCGTTTGCCGAAGGGGATGAAATACACACCCTTCTACCTTCCACCAGCGAGCAGTTTCCACCATTCGAAACGGTCTGCCGAGTGCTACGCTGCGTTCCAGACGGGGATGGATTTCTCGTGGGGATGGAAATTGTAAAGGTAAAACGCTGACCGGGGCAGTCAGTTGGAATATAGCCCGGTAGTGATTAGAGGGACTACCGGGCAAACGGCTGCATCAGTTGATCTTCAGTGACGTTTCGGAAACCACGATGCCGTTGTTATCTGCATAGATGTAATGGCCGGGTTGGAAGGTCACGCCTCCGAAGGTGACCGGTACGTCCAGATCACCCACTCCCCGTTTCTCGGTCTTGCGCGGATGCGCACCCAGCGCCTGCACCCCCAGAGCTGTCTTTCCGATGACATCCACATCGCGAATGCAGCCATAGATCACCAGGCCCGCCCAACCATTATCCGCCGCCTTCTCGGCCAGCATGTCACCCAGCAGAGCAGCCCGCTTTGATCCGCCACCATCGACAACCATCACACGACCGTTACCCGGCAGAGCAACCTGCTCCTTAACGATGGAGTTGTCCTCGAAGCATTTCACCGTCACGATTTCGCCCCCGAAGGCGTCCACGCCACCAAAGTTGCGAAAACCTGGCTCTACCACCAGGATTTCGGGGTAATCGTCACACAAATCGGGGGTTACGATAGGCACGCGCGCACTCCTTTTTCGAAATGGTCAGTCAATTTTCTCGTCAGCAAGGAAGAACCAGGTATCCAGCACTGAGTCCGGGTTCAGCGACACAGAATCAATGCCCTGATCCATCAACCACTTGGCCAGATCAGGATGATCCGATGGCCCTTGACCGCAGATACCAATGTACTTGTTGGCCTTCTTGCAGGCCTGGATAGCACTGGCCAATAATGCCTTGACGGCGTCATTCCGTTCGTCGAACAGGTGGGCAATGATGCCGGAATCCCTGTCCAGCCCCAGGGTCAACTGGGTCAGGTCGTTAGAACCGATCGAGAAACCGTCAAAGTGCTCCAGGAACTGCTCAGCCAGCAGGGCGTTGGCGGGAAGCTCGCACATCATAATCACGCGCAACCCGTTCTCGCCACGCTTGAGGCCGTTCTCCGCCAGCAGGTTGACCACCTGCTCCGCCTCACCCACTGTGCGGACAAACGGCACCATGATCTCAACGTTTGTCAGCCCCATTTCATTACGAACTTTCTTCAGGGCCCGACATTCAAGCTCAAAACAATCGCGGAAGGTTTCGGAGATATACCGGGAAGCACCACGAAAGCCCAGCATCGGGTTTTCTTCGTCAGGCTCGTAAAGGGTACCGCCGATCAGGTTAGCGTATTCATTGGATTTAAAATCCGACAGGCGAACAATCACTTTCTTGGGCGCAAAGGCGGCGGCAAGAGTGGATATTCCCTCGACCAGCTTGTCAACGTAGAAGTCCACTGGCGAGCTGTACCCGGAAATACGCTTCTCCACCGTCTGGCGAATATCCCTCGGCAGACCGTCAAAATTCAGCAGCGCCTTAGGGTGCACGCCAATCATGCGGTTAATGATAAATTCGAGCCTAGCCAGTCCGACACCTTCGTTAGGCAGTGCCTGGAAGTCGAAGGCCCGGTCCGGGTTGCCCACGTTCATCATGATCTTGAACGGAATAGCGGGCATGGAGTCGACCGTGTTCTCTTTCAGCTCGAAATCCAGGCTGCCCTCGTAGATCATTCCGGTGTCGCCTTCGGCGCAGGACACGGTCACGTCCTGGCCGTCTTTCAGTATTTCCGTGGCATCACCACACCCCACCACGGCCGGGATACCAAGCTCACGCGCAATAATCGCCGCGTGGCAGGTGCGCCCACCGCGATCGGTGACAATGGCGGACGCCCGCTTCATCACCGGTTCCCAGTCCGGGTCGGTCATGTCCGTAACGAGAACATCACCCGCCTGGACTCGATCCATCTCCTTGATGCTATTAACAATTTTGACTGGTCCACTGCCAATTTTGTGGCCGATACTTCGGCCCTCCACCAGGATGGTGCCGGTTTCGTTGAGCAGGTAGCGCTCCATGACGTTGGCCGAGGTACGGCTCTTAACCGTTTCAGGGCGGGCCTGCACAATGTAGATGCGGCCATCGTCACCGTCTTTCGCCCACTCGATATCCATCGGGCGCTGGTAGTGCTTTTCGATAATCATGGCCTGCTTGGCCAATTCTTCCACTTCCGCGTCGGTGATACAGAAGCGATTACGATCGTCCTGTTCAACCTTTACCGTTTCCACAAACTGCTCTGCGGCGGGGTCAGTGTGATAAACCATCTTGATGGCCTTGCTGCCCAGGTTGCGACGCAGAACGGCAGGCTTACCCGCAGTGAGGGTGGGTTTGTGAACGTAAAATTCATCGGGGTTCACGGCACCCTGCACTACTGTTTCGCCCAGGCCGTAGGAGCCAGTGATAAACACGACATCCCGGAAACCGGATTCCGTGTCCAGAGTAAACATAACCCCACTGGCAGCAGTCTCACTGCGCACCATTTTCTGGATACCCGCAGACAATGCCACCTGCTTGTGATCAAAACCGTGGTGGACGCGATAGGAAATGGCGCGGTCATTGAACAGAGAGGCGAAAACCTCCTTTACTGATGTCCGTACCTGCTCCAGACCCACAACGTTAAGGAAGGTCTCCTGCTGGCCAGCAAATGACGCATCTGGCAGATCTTCTGCGGTAGCTGAGGAACGCACCGCCACCGCCAGGTTGTCGTTGCCACTGCGTAGCTTTGCATAGGCGTCTGCAAGCGGCTTCTCCAGCGCATCCGGAAACGGCGTGTCGAGAATCCACTGGCGAATTTCGGAGCCAACTCGCGCTAACTCGTTCACATCGTTGATGTCCAGGGCGTCCAGAGCGGTGTCGATCTTTTCACGAAGACCGTCTTTGGCCAGGAACTCACGGTAAGCGTGGGCGGTTGTTGCAAAGCCACCCGGAACGGTAACACCTGCGTTGGCAAGATTACTGATCATTTCACCGAGGGAGGCATTCTTTCCCCCTACCCGGTCAACGTCTGACATTCCCAGGTGATCAAACCAGATAATGTAATCTTCCAAAGCGTGTCTCCCTTGATTCATTGTAGCAAAGAGCCAAACCGGACAGGTGGGGCTGATTTCAACCCTGCAAATACTGCATTCTCCACTGCGGGCTCTCGAACTTGGCGTGTATGATACTGTAACCTGTGGAAATTACCTAGGGTAGCCGCCAAATACGGAGCCGGACCGCACACCATGAAACGAACCGCTTTCTTTATATCCGATGGCACCGGCCTGACCGCCGAAGCCTTGGGGCACAGCCTTCTGGCACAATTTGAAAAAATCGAGTTTGAACGCATAACGGTGCCATATATTGATGACGCTGACAAAGCCCGGGAGATGGTTAAGCGTATCAATAAAGCGGAGGAAATCGATGGCATGCGGCCGCTGGTTTTCGACACCATTGTCAATAGCGATATCCGTGATGTGATTGCCGGCGCGAACGGTTTCATGGTGGATATCTTCGGTACTTTTCTGAATCCATTGGAACAGGAGCTACAGTCATCGTCCTCCTACACCGTTGGCAAGTCACACGCCATCAACAACGAAGGCAGTTACGAACGGCGCATCCATGCCGTCAATTTCGCGCTGGATAACGATGACGGCGCCCGAACACGTCATTACGATGAGGCAGACCTGATTCTGGTAGGCGCCTCCCGCAGCGGCAAGACACCAACTTGCCTCTACCTGGCCCTGCAATATGGTGTTAAGGCGGCCAACTACCCCATCACCGAGGAAGATCTGGACGACCAGAAGATGCCTGCAGCTCTGCGCCCTCACAAGGAAAAAATCTTCGGTCTGACCATTGAGCCAGAGCGGTTGGCCACCATTCGTAATGAGCGCCGCCCAAACTCCCGCTACTCATCCATGAAGCAATGCATGCATGAAATCGAGGAAATTGAGCTGATGTATCGCCGTGAAAGAATCCCCTACCTCAACACGACGGCGTATTCCGTGGAAGAAATCTCTACGCGCATTATGGTCAGCACCGGGCTCAAGCGGAACCGATAGGCCTTCCGCTTCCTCGTTACGTTCAGGCAGGCGCTTTACAGCTCCTGAATGTCCAGCCCCAGAGCTTCAGCAGCGTCGCGATTCTCGAAGCTGGTAACAACCGCCACACTGGCACTGTCCGGCGTCAGCCACTCGCGGGCCACACGCTTCATATCGTCCAGACTCACCGCCAGCACCCGCTCCCGGAAACGCGCACGTTGCTCCGGTGTGCGGCCGAAAAGACGGTTATGGAAGGCATGGCGGGCAGCTCCCGCCGGAGACCGTGGGCGATCCAGTTGCCCAATCACGCCGAGGATGGACTCTTCCAGTTCCTGGGGATCGTGTTGCTCCGTTTGCAGCCATTCCAGGGCGTTGTCAAAATCCTCCAGCGTGTCGCCTAACCGCGGATCGCGGTAGGAAAAGAAACGGAAGGTGCCGTTCACGCTGTCCTGGCCAGCACCACCACCATAGGCGCCACCCTTTTCGCGGATGGTCCGGTGCAGGTAGCCGTTGCGCAGAAAACCGCCCAACACGGTCAGTGCCGCTGCGTCCTGATGGTCGATCGCAACCGTGCTGTAGGCTTTGGCACAGAAGTTCACCTGGGTTGACGTTAACCACGCCTGGCGCGCTTGGTAACTTACGGGCTCAAGCTTCCAGGCTGCTTCCTCTCCCGCACCGGAGTCGCCCCAAACGGTCTTCATTTCCGTCAGCATCGGGTCCAACTGCTCTTCCTCACCGATCAGCAGGAATTGACGAGACTGGTTCCGAATACGTTCGTGCAGCGCGGCAAGCCGCTCACATAACCTGTCGAGCTCGGCCGGATCGCTGAGGGACTTATCGAGCGCCTTAACGCCACGGATAGCCTCCAGGCCACCAAGACGGAACGACAGCCACGCACCCGGACTGATTCCCTGCGATGCCGCCCCCATGGCCAAAGCATGGCCACTGCCTGTAACCGCCTGCTCGCGGCGGGAACGAATCTGGGCAATCAGCTCACGCACACGCTCCTTCTCATCAAACCGGGCGCCATTAAAGACGTCGTTCAGCAGGCGAGTCAACGCCTCGCGGTTTCGAGCCAGCGCCTTGCCATTGAAGACGATATATCCCTCAAGATTCTGCACATCGTCGATTTGCCCTTTGGCGGAGAATGACGCACTGATGCCACCGGATTCGGCCGAGATACGGTCCTGCATCTGCAGGTAATCCAACTCGCCGCACCCCACTTCCGGAATCAGGGTGGTGTAGTACGGCAGCAACAACAGTTCTTCCTCGGTCAGGTTCGGTACCGGCAGGATCACCTGCTCGTACACCAGACCATTGGTGCCACGGGCATAAATGGTCGCAGGCATGTCACTGGCGAACCGCGCTTCAGGTTCCGGCAACTGCAGGGGAACATCGGTCAGGTCTACCTTCGGCAGGATGGAATCATCATCTTTCCGCGTCTGCCGCTCTTCCAGGGCCTGGGCGCGCTCAATTATCTGGCGCACTTCTTCGTCGGTCAACGATGCCTTGCGGTGGGCAAGGGCATCGCGAATGGCGGCCTGGCGACGGCTTTCCAGCTTGTCGTCCGGGCGCAGTGTCAGGGTGACGCGATGCGGGTTTTCCAGCAGTTTGCGGCGGATCAGGCCGGGCACATACTGGGGATCGCGGATTTTTTCCCGCATATCGGCCAGCACCGGCTCCAGATCCAGGAGTTCAACCGGATCTCCGCCATGGACCATTGGCGAAATCGCGGTCATGATCAGTTGCAGACCGTACGGGAAGCTGTCACCGGCGATCTCACGCTGGTGCAACTCCAACTGGTGCAGAATGGCTTCCAGGCGATCCTCACTGACGCCCTCTTCCACTACCTTGGCCAACGTCTGTTCGATCAGCGCTTCAAGGTCGTCCTGCTTGTCCGGGTCACTGCCCTCAATGCCGCAGACGAAGGTCATTTCACGATTGGAATCTTCCAGACCGCACATCGGAGACGGCGAGTGACCAATGTCGGTGGTTTCAAGAGCTCGCATCAGAGGCGACGCACTGTTTTCCAGGAGAACACTGGCGAGCAACTGCCCTTCCAGGTTTTCCTGCAGGTCAAAGCTGTGGCCCAATAACCAGCCCATCACGATGTGGGTCTTTTCGCCAGTTTCCTCGCCTTCACTAACGGCGTAGCTCTGGTCGACGCGCACCGGTGAGAACATCCGCTTCTCATCCCGCACCGGCAACTCCACATCCAGGCGATCAAACCGCTTCAGGGCCAGCTCTTCAAAGCGTTCATGATGCTCGTGGGCCGGAATATCCCCGTAGGTTGCAAAGATCGCGTTGCTGGGATGGTAGTGATGGCGGTAGAAGCGCAGCAAATCGTCGTAGCTCAGATCCACAATATGGTCCGGCTCACCGCCGCTGTTGTAGTGATACGTCGTCGTCGGGAAAAGGTGGCTGGACAGGTTCTGCCACAGCTGTGAGGTGGGCGCACTCATCGCGCCCTTCATTTCGTTGTACACCACACCACGGTAGACCAGGTCGGTGGACGGATCGTCAGGCGTATCGAATTCGAGGCGGTGACCTTCCTGCGCGAAATCCAGCGGATCCAGAGATGAGAAGAACACCGAATCCAGATAAACCGTCAACAGATTGTCGAAATCCTTGCGGTTCATGCTGGCGAAGGGGTAAGCCGTCCAATCACTGCTGGTAAAGGCATTCATAAAGGTGTTCAGGGACCGTCGAATCATCATGAAAAACGGGTCGCGCACCGGAAAACGCTCGCTGCCACACAGCGCCGTATGCTCCAGGATATGAGCAACACCGGTGGAGTCCATGGGGAAGGTTCGCAGGGCCACAAAGAACACGTTCTCATCGTTGTCCGCCGCCAGGTGCAAGTGCCGGGCACCGGTTTTGCGATGACGGTATTCCTCGACCGTCACGTTCAGCGTGCTGATCCGGTGACTGCGAAGCTTTTCAAAGGCCGGATGGACGGTGTTTTCGATCACTGCAGCCATTCAAACTGTCCTGTCTTTAACTAAATGGGGATTGTAGGGTAACACGTACTTTCTATTATCATGCACTAACCAGAAGCCACAAGGCAGCACCCAACTCCATGACCACCGACCCCCATGGCATCCAGACACCGGATACCCCGCCCAAGGCGGCCAAAACCGCCCACAAGGCTACCGGCAATCGCCGCGCCATCCACGCTCCGGAAGTGGCCGCCTACTGGGCCGAGCGTCGCCACTACCTGGAGCGTATACGCCGCGTCCCGGAAATAAGGCAGCGATACTGGCGGGCCATCGGCATGTATCTGCTTCGCCGGGTGCTTTGGTCCTTCGGTTTCTTTCCGGTTTTCATCGCGTTCTGGGTGCCATTTGTACTTTCCAGCTTCAACCCGGTGGTCATGGCGTCCGACCTGATCCCTTTGCTCGAAGGGTTCGTCGACGCCAATCCGGAAATTCAGGCCAATACCCTGAGTACACTCGTCATCGCCTGGGCGTCAATCGGATTCTTTTTTCTGGTGTTCGATTTTGTATTAACGCCGTTTAGATCCCCTTACGACTATGAAGCAGACGTCTACATGCGCTCCTGGGAACAACTCAACCATGACCAGCTTCCGGACAAAGTGTGATTTGTCCTGCATTCTCGTGAACTTCAGTGACTTTCTGTTACATAACATTGCTCCGACTGGGTAAGATGAAGCGGTGTCATTCCTGAACCCCGCTCAACAACGACAATGAAACGGGCCGGATATTGGCAGTAACACGAATGCAGAATTGAGAGGTTGTCCATGGTCGATTTCAGGCCCCTCCTGTTTGTCAACGCACTGGCACTGATGCTTCTGGTGACGGCGGGCTTTGCGTCCGTCCGCGATGACTTGCACCGGGACGTGAAAACAGTAGCCAGCGTACCGAACACCGAGGAGACCATCACCCGTGTTTCCAGTGATACCCCAGCGGAGGCACAGCGCCCGGACGAACTTTACCAACCGGATACCAGGGAAGACGTAGCCGAAGACAACCTCGAATTGCCTTTGGAAAGCGATGCCCTGGCTGCATCCGGAGAGCCGTCAGGCGACGATTCCGCGACCGTCTCCGGTGCCAGCCGCATTAACGCCAAACCTTTTTCCGTTCCCGACCTGCCGGAAGACCCCAAGATGCTGGCAATGGCGGAACCAGCATCGGCCATGCCGGAAACCGACACCCGACGCGATGCGCCAGAGCCCCCTACAACCGGACTGCTGATACTGCGCTCCAATGTCGTCGACGATAACGTCACCATTGATGGCAAGGACCATGGGGCCACGCGGCTGGACCTGGAACTCGAACCGGGCAAATACGACGTCACCATTCGCAAGGAAGGTTACAGGCCCTGGCAACAAACTGTGGCAATCGCCGCGGGCAATGAAAAAACCCTGGTGGGCAAACTGGAGGCTTATACAAGGGTGGAGTACCGAAACGGCAACTGGGTTGGCGGAGTTAAAACCGGCGATGGCACTTATGAAGACGCCGACGGCCTTCGGTATGAGGGGCACTTCGTAGACGGCGAGTTTGATGGCAAGGGCACAGCCTGGCACCCGGATGGCAGCCGCTATGAAGGCGACTGGCAGGAAGGCCAGCGTCATGGCGAGGGCACTTGGCGAGACGCAGACGAAACCCGCTACACCGGCCAGTTCCGCAACGATCAGTTTGACGGCCAGGGCACGCTCACCATGGCCAATGGCGACATTCTCACCGGGCAATGGTCAGGAGGCAGGCTCAACGGGCATGGTTCGCTGACCACGTCAGACGGCATGCTCTATGTTGGCGGTTTCAAGGAAGATGAGTTTCACGGCGAAGGCACCCTCACCTATCCGGATGGACGCCACTACGAAGGGGCGTTCTCCAACGGCGAGTTCCACGGCAAAGGCAAGGAAGTCTTTGCCGATGGAAAAAAATACGAAGGTCAGTATATTGAAGGTTCGTTCCACGGCAAGGGGCTGCTACTGAACCCCAATGGCAGTTCGATTGAGGCGACCTTCCGGTACGGCGAGCCCTACGGACAAGTCCGCCTGACGACAGCAGCCGGGGAGATATTTACCGCCCGGACCAAGGAGCCCGGTGTTTGTTATCGGGAGAAAAGCTACCGGGCGACCCAATGCCCGACACTTGAAGGCTGGTAAACACCCGCCCGATAACGAACACACACGCTGTAAAGGTTGAGGTTGTAACATGGCGATCAAGAATGCACTCCTGGTAGACGACTCGAAAGTGGCTCGATTTGCCCTGAGCAAACTGCTGGAAGGCCGGGACATGGAAGTGAACATGGTCGGCTCGGCGGAGGAGGCATTGGATTTTTTGAGGTCCCACCAGCGTCCGGACGTGATTTTCATGGATCACCTTATGCCGGGGATGAATGGTGTGGAGGCCATCAAGGCCATCAAGGGCAATCCGGACACTGCAGCCATCCCCATCATCATGTGCACCTCCAAGAAATCGTCATCGTTCATGGAGGAAGCCCGCAACTTCGGTGTCTACAACATTCTGACCAAACCACCACACACAGAAGGGCTTAGCCTCGTTCTCGACCAACTCAACAGTGATGTGACCGAAGGCAACCTGCCCGAACCGCCGGAACTGGATGCAGGCCCGAAAACATCGGACGACGATATCCTGGATATTCCCTCCGATGCCTCCCTGGAAATGTCACCAAAAGCCGAGGATGGGCTACCCGCAAGTGACAACGGCGGCCCCCAGGTTGTACCCCTGACCAGTGATCTGATCGAACAGATCGCCCGCTCAGCAGTAAAAACTCACATCAACAACCGCCTGCACGAATTACTCAGTTCGCTGTTCGACGAGCAGTTTGACCATCTCAAGCGGGTACTGGACGAATCCGGCAAGAAGCAGGAAGCGGCGGTTGAGGAACGCCTGAACACGTTGATGAATATGATCGAAGAGCGCACACGCAACCTGCGTGACGACGTGGCCGCTGAAGTCAACCTGAACCTGGGCCGGGAACTGGCGGATCTGCGCAAAGATCTTTCTCGCAACACCGGCTTCACCAGTGACCACATGGCGGAACTCAAGGATCATATAACCAGCGTACAAACCATCGATACCGAGTTCTGGCAGACCCTGCAGTCGGAGGCCATCCAACAGGCCCACGAAATCTCCCGGGAAACCGCCGAGGACATCGCCCAGAGAACCATTGACCTGTTCGTGGCACAGCAGCGCTCCGCCACCTCGCGCATCTACACCGTCGGCCTGGCTGCCAGCCTGGGTATTTTTGCAGTGGGCATAGCCTGGTTATCAGGGCTGTTCGGCTGATTCGCTGTTGATGCGTCGCCAGTCCTCGGGCGTATCCATGTCCGACTCGGCGCCAGCCATAGGCAGCCGGGTCGCGCCATGTCGTGCCAGCACGACAGCGGCTCCCTTATCCCCTTCAAGGGCCATGATTTCGGGCCATAAGCGTCGGGGAATGTAAGCCGGCGCCCCCGGCTTTCCCCGCAGGTCCGCGGCAGCAGGCTGCGACGGATTCGTCCGCGCCACCTCGGCAAGTGCAAGCATCGCATCCGACGGGATTAGTGGTTGATCCAGCAGCACCACAAACACCCCCTTCACTCCCGGCCCGAGACTTGCCACACCGGCTTTCAAAGAGGCTGACATCCCTTCCGGCCATTCCTGGGCAATCACCCATGCAGACGGGTGGCTCCGGCAACGATAGCGGACCAGCGGGTACCAGCCACCGACGACCACCGTGACGGATCCCCCAAGCAGCCTGGCCTGACCGATAGCATGGTCCAGGAGCGTACCGGAACCCACCCGCAACAACGCCTTGGCCCTCCCCATTCGGCGTGAGGCGCCGGCAGCCAGCACCAGTACTGCAAACGCATCATGATTATCCGAGTTGCCCTGGCCCACTCACCTGCCCCTTGTTTTTGCCCTGCGACACACGCAAGACTGCTAGCGTTAGCGAATTTTTGCTAGAATCCGCCCATCAATCAACCTCATCTTTCCGGGCACCTCCGATGAATCACCTTTTCGTAGACAATCTGACGGTTATCGACTTCGCCTACCTGGATGCTTCCAGGGGCCTCGTTGGTGAAAGCTGGATTGTCGATGTCGTGCTCGGAGGAGAACTGGATGACCAAGGTATGGTGTTTGATTTCAGCAACGTCAAACGCACCATCAAACGGGTTATCGACGAGCGCGTGGATCACCGGCTGGTGATACCTCGAGCCTACAAAGGGCTTGAGTGGACCGAGGATGAGCCAGACAGCTTCACTTGGCACCTGACCAACGGCACCCACATTCTTCATCGCTCCCCGGACGAAGCGGTGGTTTGGCTATCTTCTGATCGTGTGGTGCCTTCTGCCGTTGCCCGGCTGTTGGAGCAGGAATTACGGGCAGTGTTGCCAGCAAACGTGACGAACGTGGACATTGCGTTGCGCGAAGATGTGATTGAAGGGGCCTACTACCATTATGTTCACGGCCTGAAGAAACACATGGGTAATTGCCAACGGATTGCCCACGGGCATCGCTCGCCTATCCGGATTGACCGTAACGGGCACAGAGACCGGAACCTCGAGAATCAATGGGCCAAGCGGTGGCAGGATATCTACGTGGGCTCCGAGGAGGACGTAACCCAACGCTGGGTGGCCGAAGACGGTACAGCGTACGTAACCTTTGAATACGAGGCCAATCAGGGGGAATTTGCGCTGACATTGCCGGAGAGTCGGGTTTATATGCTGGACTCGGATACTACTGTGGAGCTTATTGCGGCGCATATTGCCGGACAGTTGAAATCCGAGTTTCCGGAGGATGCCATTCGGGTCAAGGCATATGAAGGCGTCGGCAAAGGGGCTATTGCGTCCCGCTGACATTTCCTTTAGACACAAAAAAACCGCCCGAAGGCGGTTTTTTTGATGGCTTACCGGTGGACTAAACCGGTTGAGCCGCATTGGCGTCCCCTAGGGGGTTCGAACCCCTGTTGCCGCCGTGAAAGGGCGGAGTCCTAGGCCACTAGACGAAGGGGACTAGAAATTGGTGGAGCCAAGCGGGATCGAACCGCTGACCTCAACACTGCCAGTGTTGCGCTCTCCCAGCTGAGCTATGGCCCCTCAACGGCTGCGTATATTAAGGATCGACCCTTAGGGCGTCAACCTTTTTTCCAACGTTTTTTCAGTTTCGTGAACATCCCTGTTCTAGTCGCTTACTAATTCACCAAATTGGTTATTCCGCCAGCAATGCCGCGTATTCTTTTTCCACCCTCTTGGTTTCCTTCTTGGAGAATCCACCCATTACTTCAAGAGCATGGCGCAGGCGTGACCGAGTCATGTCCGGACCAAGGAGAGCCATAGAGTCCATGACAGACCAGGAGTTAGGGGTACCGGCGACAGCGACGAAGATGGAGAACATGAAATCGCCCATCTTCAGCTCCATGGCCTTGGCAAGAGCTTTGACGTCGGCAAAGATATTCTCTTTGCTCCAATGGCGCTGGGCTTCAAGTTTCCACAGGGTAAACTGGAGCACCCGCTTGACCTGGCCCTCATCCAGCTTGTTGTGATCGAAGTCTTCCGGCTTGAGATTGAGCATGCCGGAGAACATGAACGAGGCCATTGGCGATACATCGCTGAACACTTCCGCCCTGCCCTTGATGTGAGGCACCAGGTCCCGCAGGGCCTGTTCGTTGAACCACCAATGGCGCATGCGCTCGACGAACTGGTCGTCGCTGAGGTCGTCACGGATCCATTGGCCATTGAGCCAGCGCAGCTTTTCCACGTCGAAAACCGGGCCGCCCAGGGAAACACGCTGGATGTCGAAGTTTTCGATCATTTCATCCAGGGTGAATTTCTCCCGCTCATCCGGCATGGACCAGCCCATACGGCCCAGGTAGTTAGTGACCGCTTCCGGCAGGAACCCCATGCGCTCGTAGAAGTTGATGCTGGTGGGGTTCTTGCGCTTGGACAGTTTGCTCTTATCCGGGTTGCGCAGCAGAGGCAGATGGCACAGTACCGGCATGTCCCAGCCAAAGTACTCATACAGCAGTTTGTGCTTCGGCGCGGAGTTGATCCACTCTTCTCCACGCAACACGTGGGTGATTTCCATCAGGTGATCGTCAACCACATTGGCCAGGTGGTAGGTGGGCATGCCGTCGGATTTCAGCAGGATCTGACTGTCTACCTGGGACCAGTCGATTTCGATGGTGCCGCGCAGCATATCGTCTATTTCACAAATGCCGTCTTCCGGCACTTTCATCCGGATAACATAGGGGTCACCGGCATCCAGACGACGCTTGACCTCTTCCTCCGATAGCTCCAGGTCTCCCTTGATACCTGGATTCAAGCCCTGGGCCTTACGCTCTTCGCGGATGGCATCCAGCTCTTCCGGTGTGCGGAAGCAATAAAACGCATGTCCCTGGGTGACAAGGTCCAGCGCGTATTGACGATATGAGTCCTTCCGCTCTGACTGCCTGTAGGGACCATGGGGGCCGCCTACGTCAGGGCCCTCGTCCCACTCCAGCCCGAGCCAACGCAAGGCATTCAGGATATCCTGTTCAGACTCTTGCGTACTGCGAACCTGATCCGTGTCTTCAATCCGCAGTATGAACTGGCCACCGTGCTGACGGGCAAAGCACAGATTAAACAGCGCCACGAAGGCAGTGCCAACGTGAGGATCACCGGTGGGAGACGGTGCGATTCGGGTACGTACGGTCATGAAAACATCCTGATGGTGTCAGCCTGAAAAAGGCTATGCATTAAAAGCCACGCATTATACCGGCCACAGCCGGATTTCGCATGGTCAGGCGATCGCGCTCTTCATTCGCCGCCTTAATTGTTATATTATAACGTACCATTAACTTTCCAGAGTCTCAGTAACATGATCATTAGCCGTTTTACAGGCGCCATCGCATTGTGCGCAGCCGCACTCCTGGCATCCGCCAGCACTCTGGCAGGCACCCAGGTTGTCACCTCACTCAAGCCCATCGAACTGCTGGTGAAAGCCATAGCCACTGACGATGTGGAAATCACCACACTGGTTCAGCCTGGCGCCAGCCCGCACAACTACTCAATGAAACCCTCACAACGCAGGGCATTGGAAACTGCTGACGCCATTTTTTGGGTGGGCCCGGAGATGGAAACCTTTCTGACACGGCTGCTCGGCGGAAGCGAGTTCCGGGATCGCACCTATTCACTCATGCACGGAGAAAACGTGCCGGAAGTGCAGTCGGACAGCGATCACGGTGACCATGACGAACATGAGCATCACAACCACCATGACGACCATGAGGAATCAGGCGGTCATGACGACCATCGTCACGACCACGGCTCCGGAGAGGATCCGCACATTTGGCTGGATCCGGCCCTGGCAGTGGAAATGGCGCGGGATATTCACAGGGTACTCGCAACCGTGGAAGGTGCCGACATCCACGCGCTTGATGCCAATCTAGCGCGTTTCGAGCAGGCTATGGCGGAGGCCGAGGCAGCGATCAATCAACGCCTGACCCCCGTTCGCGACATCGACCTCTTCACCTACCACGACGCGTTCACCCGCTTCGTGGGACACTACAACCTGAACCTGGAGGGGATTCTGACGCTGAACCCGGAACTGTCTCCAGGCGCCGGCCACATTGCAGAAGTCCAAGAGAAGCTGCGCAACGCCAATCACCCCTGCCTGCTGACTGAGCCTCAGTTCAACCGTCAATGGTGGCGTTCAATCACCGAAGGTCTGGACATAACGTTCAGTACCTGGGACCCACTCGCCACCGATATTGAAACCGATCAAGACGGCTACACCGCCTTTCAACAGGGCCTTGCAGACGCTGTACTCAAGTGCCTACCAGAGGATGCCCAGTAGCAGGGGAATGGTCACCATGGCCAGCAACGTCTGGCCACTGATGATGCCCGCCATCAACGGCGCGTCACCACCAAGCTGGCGCGCCAGGATGTAAGAAGAAGTGGCGGTTGGCAGCGCTGCCAACAGTATGGCCACCTGAACCATCATCCCCTCCAGGCCAAGCAGCAGGGCCAATCCGGCAGTGAGCAGCGGAAAACTCACCAGCTTTGCCACTGAGGACACCAGGAATGGCATGGAGGCCCCGCGTAGCGCCTTTAACTGCAGGCCAGCACCCACAGTCATCAGGCCCAGTGGTAACGCCAGGTCACTTAATGGCTTGATAATACCGGCCACCAGTGGATGGAAGCCAATCTGGAAATAACTCCAGAACATTCCAACCACTGACCCAATAATCAATGGGTTGGAGACGACAGCCTTGAACACAGGCTTCAATTTCACCGCACTCTGTCCTGCTTCCCGCCCCGCGACCACGGAGAACATCAGGATGCAAAGCAGGTTTAGCAGCGGCACTTTCACTGCTACGGCAATGGCAATCAGGGACAGGCCGTCATCCCCAAGCAACATACCGGCGGTCGCCAAGGCAACGTAGGAGTTGAAACGGATACCGCCCTGAAATACCGAGGAGAATACCGGCCCCGGCCAACGCCAGATCCATTGCAGCGCAATGAGCACCAGCGTCATCGCCGCCAGCATGGCAACGATCAAAATGAGGATATCGCCGTAGGCTGACGCTGGCACCTGAGCCTGGCCCAGCTTGAAGATCAACATCGCCGGGAAAAGTACGTAGTAGGTGAAACGTTCTGCCTGGGGCCAAAAGTCGCCCCCTGGAAAATGCCAGCGTCGGAACAGATAACCCAACAGGATCAACACAAACACCGGCAATAGCGCCTGAATCATGACCGGCATTGCATAGCTCTCCCGAATACCCCGTTGATAAGGCCTGAAAGAGTACCAAATATAGCGGTCTGTCGCCTTGCCCGGATGGCAACTACTGACGCCAGAGTTTTCTCAGCACACTTCGGGTCAAGGACGTGGGCGCGGATTTGGCGATGGGCCACAATGCCCGAAACTGCATGGAAATTGGTCGGTGCAGGCGCGGCTGCTCGACCTGAGCCCACACCTGCGCTGCAACAACGTCCGGAGTCAGGTTAACGCCCAGGCGCTCAAATAAACGAGATCCCTGCTCGTTGTGCTGCACCATGCCGGTATTCACGAACGGGGGCATCAGATCACACACGCGGATATCGTGCGGCTCCCATTCAATATCCAGGGCCTCGGTCATCGCACGTACAGCATGCTTGCTGGCGGAGTATGACGCGAAATCCGGAATCCCATAGGCGGCAGAGGCTGAACTCATGTTCACCACCTGGGCACCCGGCGTTGCCTTCAGATAGGGAAACGCGGCGTGCAGAACCGTCATCAGCCCAATCACATTGACCTCAACCACGGCGCGATGCGCGGCCAAATTGATCTTCTCGAACGGGCCGACTTTCAGAATGCCGGCATTATTGTGAAGCAACCTCAGCCGGCCACCCGTACGACTGGTAAAGTCTGCCAGGCCCTGCCTGACCGATGCCTCGTCCACCACATCCATAATGTGGGTACTACACCGCTCACCCCCCAACTCACCGCTAAGCGAAGCCAGAGCTGCCTCATCACGGTCCGCAGCACCGACAAACCATCCCTTGGAGGCAAAAAGACGGGCGGTCTCCCGGCCAATACCGGCGCCAGCGCCAGTGATAAAAATGCAGTCGTTCATGAGGCAACCCTATCCTTGTTATTTAATGGGTGTGGATGATCTCAGGAAGTTGACGACAAAGATTGGCCAACAGGGCCAACCTCAATGTGTTCACGATAAAGTGCAGCACCCAATGCCACAAAGTAGCACCGAAAGGCGTCGTTGATTCGCTGGCGGTGCTGCCCTTCTGGATAGAGGCCTGCCCTGGCCTCGTCAGAATACACCGTGCCACGGACCAGAAAATTGTTCTGTGGCTGACTGTCTTCAACAAATGCTTCAAATGCCCGGGCACAGAGCTCTTCAGGTCTCGCATAATAAAGCACCTTCACTTGCGTATCGGCCCGCTTCGAGCACTGAAACAACGAACTGGGGCTGACGCCATCCTCATTTAGCAGGATGGCCTGAAAACAGGCGCCCAATCGTTTGTTGAGGGGATGCGCCTTCTGGTCGGCGCTATCCAGCCAACCACTGGACGCGAATCCGCCACTCCCCATGCGGCGGAAAGCCTTATGCCCCATGTAATGATCGAAAGCGTGAAACCATTCATGGGCCAGGCTCCCCGCACCCGCATTCTTCGCCAGCGCCAATTGCCGGGTTGCAGGGATGTAGTGCGCGGCAACACCCGGTCGGCCACCGATCCCATACTGCAACCCCAGTGATCCCCGCAACGAGATCAGATGTTCCGGCCCTTGAAGGATAGCCATAAGATCGCACAAAGCCTCATAGAACTTGCCTGCCGCTCTGTCCCGTTCAGGCGGTGTGACCCAACGACCGACTTCAATGCTCCGGAATTCAAACCGGCGCCTAACCTCAACAAAAGATACCGGACTTTGTGCTGTCATGACGGTTCTACCTGATTGATAGAAATTTGAGAGGCCGAGTTAAGTACACCTTCGGCCAAATACTGTTTATTTATACAGCATTCTGTCGCGCATTAATTGCCGCGTCAACGGTTCGTGAATCCACCCAAGGCATCCGTGTTTGCACTACCTTTCGCAGATACCCTCAAGTCAAAAGGTGTGCTTTCCTGATAAACTATCGCCCCTTGAAACACTTGTTAATGGTATAGCTGAGTAGTCGATGAACATGAACGCGCCACAGGAAACGCCCTCCCTGAAGCCCTCTCGCCGCTTCTGCGTGGCCCCAATGATGGACTGGACCACGAGCCACTATCGCTATCTGGCGCGCCAACTCAGCCGGCACACCCTGCTCTACACCGAGATGGTCACGACCGGCGCATTAATCCACGGCGATACCGCTCGATTCCTGAGACACGACCCGACGGAATACCCACTGGCACTGCAACTTGGTGGCAGCAACCCACAGGAACTGGCCCATTGCGCCAATCTGGCTGAACAATACGGGTTTGATGAGGTGAACCTGAATGTAGGCTGCCCCAGCGACCGGGTGCAGAACAACATGATCGGCGCCTGCCTGATGGCACACCCAGACAAAGTGGCCGAGGGCGTGCAAGCAATGATCGCCGCCACCAGCCTGCCGGTAACCGTCAAACATCGTATCGGGATCGATGGCCGTGAATCCTGGGACGATCTGTGTGAGTTTATCGAGAAGGTCTCCCAGGCCGGTTGTCGTACCTTTATAGTGCATGCCCGGATTGCCGTTCTCGAAGGTCTGAGCCCGAAAGAGAACCGGGACGTACCGCCGCTGAAATACGACTGGGTCTATCGCCTTAAGGCCCGCTACCCGCATCTTGAGATCATCATCAACGGGGGCATCAAGACGTTTGCCGAATGCCGGGAGCACCTTGAGCACACGGACGGCGTAATGCTCGGACGCGAGGCCTACCATAATCCGTGGCTGCTGGCTGGCGTGGATACCGAGTTTTTCGGGCAGCCCATGCCGATTTCTTCACGACACGAAGCATTACGAGCTGTATTACCATTCATTCAGAGTGAACTGGACCGTGGCGTCTACCTCAGCCACATCTCTCGCCACCTGATGGGCCTGTTCCACGGGCAGCCTGGCGGTCGCCAGTTCCGCCGCTACATCAGTGAGAACGCCCACAAGCCCGGATCCGGAATTCAAGTCATCGAACGGGCCATGGCGAAAGTTCCCGAGCCTGCCGACGCCACGATAGTGCCAGCCTGAGTACCTTGTTACCTTAATACTGTCTTGTTCCTGTCAGGGCGGCCCGTTATTGTAGGCGTATGACCCAAAGCGCCCGCCAAACGGGCGATCAATAAAAATCGATCAGGACGACAGGACGAATGACCAGCAAGCTCGAACAACTGAAAACCATGACCACGGTGGTTGCCGATACCGGGGACCTGGACGCTATTGCCCAGTGGAAACCGGAGGATGCCACCACCAACCCGTCGCTTCTTCTCAAAGCCGCGGCCTCCGAGGCCTACCGCCCGATGCTGGACGAAGCCGTGGCAGCCGCCCGCCAACAGGGTGGCTCCGATGCCGAGCAGCTGACCTACGCGACTGACATGCTGGCTGTGCTGGCAGGCCAGCAGATTCTCGGGCGCATACCAGGCGTGGTTTCCACCGAAGTGGATGCCCGGCTGTCCTTCGATACCGATGCCACCCTCTCCCGCGCACGGCGCCTGGTCGAGCTGTATGACCACCTCGGCATGGATACCAGCCGGGTGCTGATCAAGATTGCGTCCACCTGGGAAGGTATTCGCGCCGCTGAGCAGCTGGAGAAAGAGGGTATACACTGCAACCTCACCCTGCTGTTCTCTTATATCCAGGCCGCTGCCTGTGCCGATGCCGGCGCCTTCCTGATCTCGCCGTTCGTGGGTCGCATCCTCGACTGGCACCTGGCCGCCACCGGCCGTGATGCGTTCCCGGCCGCAGAAGACCCCGGTGTCCAGTCGGTTACCCGCATCTACGACTACTACAAAGCCAACGGCTACAAGACGGTGGTGATGGGCGCCAGTTTCCGCAACACCGGCGAGATTGAAATGCTGGCCGGTTGTGACCGTCTGACAATCAGCCCAGCTCTGCTTCAGGAACTGGAGAACGATCCCGGCGATCTAACACGCCAGTTGTCCGCTGAGGGCGCGAAGAGCTCGGACCGGCCGGGCGAGATTGATGAACGCCTGTTCCGCTGGGAGTCCAACGAAGATGCCATGGCCACGGAAAAACTCGCCGATGGCATACGTCGCTTTACCAACGACCAGATAGAACTTGAAAACCGCGTCCGCCGCCTGTCCCAGGCCGCCTGACGCCAGTAATCCCACGGAGGAGAGCCCTGATACTATGATTGAGCGCCTGAAGAGCCTGTTTGGCTCGCCCGAAGATGAACCGACGCAGCCTGACAGCCATCAGCTAGCGGTGGCCGCCACTGCCCTGATGGTGCAATTGGCCCGGGTCGACAACGATCAGGACGACGAGGAGCTCAAGACCATTGTCAGCTTCGCTGTCGAAGCTCATCAGGTAACCCGTGAGGAGGCGGAAGAGATCCTTCAGGATGCGCTCAGCCACGCGGATGACGCCACTTCTCTTTACGAATTTACCGGCATGATCAACGAACAGCTGGACCAGTCGGAGAAACAGCGACTGCTCGAGAGCATTTGGCGGGTGGCCTTCGCCGACGGGCGAATCGACAAGTACGAAGAACACCTTATTCGCCGCATGGCGGATCTACTGCATCTTAACCACAGGGAATTCATGCAGGCCCGCCATCGCGCTGAAGGCACTGACTGACTCTCAAGGAGCAAGTATGTTAGCCATTCTTCACCCGGATACCGCGCTGGACAGCGAAGCCTATCGCCAGACCATGCATTTTCTGGAGAACCTGCCAGGGGTATCGGTCAGGGTGCACGAGGTCCAGGGTGCCAAGCAGCGCCTGACAGAGGTATACCTGCTGGGCGACACCAAATCCCTGGACAAGGACGAGATTGAGGCCCTACCCGCCGTGGAGCGCGCCATACGTATCTCCGACGACTACCGGATTCTGGGACGGCACAAGGACGACAGGCGCCAGAGTGGCTTCACCTACAACGATGTAACCTTCGACCAGTCCAACCTGAACATATTCGCCGGCCTGTGCGCCGTTGACGTGCCAGAGCACGTGGAGCAGATGATGCAGGCGCTTGAGGACAACGGCCAGGTTTGCACCCGCATGGGCGCCTACAAGCCCCGGACCAACCCATACTCTTTTCAGGGCCACGGCAAGGGTTGCCTGCCCTGGGTGTTTGAGAAAGCCGGCAAACATGGCATCAAGGTGATTGCCATGGAGATCACCCACGAGAGCCACATTGAAGAGATCGACCACTGCCTGGAGCAATTGGGGCGCCCCACCGGTGTGATGCTGCAAGTGGGCACGCGTAATACGCAAAACTTTGAGTTACTCAAAGCCATTGGCCGCCAGAGTACTTACCCGGTGCTGCTTAAACGCGGCTTCGGTATCACCCTGAACGAATCCCTGAACGCCGCAGAATATCTGGCCAGCGAAGGCAACGCCAACGTGATCTTCTGCCTGCGTGGTATGAAAACCGAAGCTGGGCAGCCCCACCGCAACATGGTGGACTTTGCCCACGTGCCGGCTGTAAAGCGCCTTACCCGCATGCCAGTATGCGTCGATCCGTCCCACTCGGTCGGCAGCCGCGAGCGCGCACCCGACGGCGTTCTGGATGTCATGCACGCAACCGCTCAGGGCGTTATAGCGGGCGCCAACATGGTACTCGTAGACTTCCATCCGAAGCCGGAGAAAGCTCTGGTGGATGGCCCTCAGGCCCTGTTGATGCAGGAGTTACCGGCGTATCTGGAAGACATTCAGCTGTGCCACGACACCTGGAAGAAACGCCAGCAAATCTATAACCGTCTGAAGGAATCTTCTCCAGAATGATTGTGTATGGACACAGGGGCGCAAAGGGGGAAGCCCCGGAAAATACCCTGGCCGGTTTTACCCATGCCTACCGCCACGGGGTTCGGCACTTTGAGCTTGATCTGGTGTTGTCAAAAGACGGGACGCCAATGGTCATTCACGACCTAACCGTTGACCGCACCACCGGAGAGGAAGGCAGCGTTGCCAGCTACACAGCATCCGAACTGGCAGACATGGACGCCCGACGCAACACCACATCCTGGCCCCGGAAAGCAGGCATCCCAACCCTGGAGGCGCTACTCAACGAATTTCCGGATTTCGAGCATCTGCAACTGGAAGTGAAGAAAGACAACCGTCACCGACTGAACATTCTGTGCAATCGCCTGACAGAAATCATTCAACGTCGCGACCTTTACAACCGAGTGGTCATCACCTCCTCCGACAGCTGGTTTCTGCAGGAAGCCCGCCGCCGTGACCGCAAGGTGCGGATTGGGCTGGTAACAGACCGGAAATTCCCGAAACCGGTCAATACTGCAGCCCGGTTGCATTGCGATTTTCTCTGTATTGGCTGGCGTATCTGCACCAAGTCCACCGTGGAGGACGCCCACAGGCGGGGCATGCACGTGTCCACCTGGACGGTAAACCGCATTCACGACATGGTTCAGCTTGAAGCCAAGGGCGTCGATAGCATCATCACCGACTACCCGACCAGCACGCGCATGTTTTTCGACAACCGCGCAAAAGCGGCCCTGCATCTTCCCACGCCCCAGGAGAGCGCGGAAAACACGGGCACTCGGCCCGCAATCACCAGCTAAAAAATCCGGTTCAGGCCGTTGAGCGCCGCTACCCGATAAGCCTCAGCCATGGTCGGGTAGTTAAAGGTCGTATTGATGAAATAGTTCAGGGAGTTGGCCTCGCCTTCCTGGTTCATGATCGCTTGGCCGATGTGAACGATTTCCGCAGCCTGATCACCAAAACAGTGAATCCCAAGAAGCTGGCGGGATTCGCGGTGGAACAATATCTTGAGCATGCCCACCGGGTCCCCGGTGATCTGGGCCCGCGCCAGGTCCTTGAAAAACGCCTGCCCCACTTCGTAGGGAACCTTGGCTTCGGTCAGTTCCCGCTCGGTTTTACCAACCGAGCTGATCTCCGGCAGGGTATAGATACCCGTCGGCACGTCCGATACCAGCCGGAAGTAGTCATCCTTGACGATATCAGAAGATGCGGACCGCCCCTGATCATACGCGGCGCTGGCAAGGCTCGGCCAACCAATAACATCACCGGCTGCGTAGACATTCTCCACTTCAGTCCGATAATGGTCGTCCACCGCAAGCTGCCCACGACCATTAGGGGTCAACCCAACGTTCTCAAGGCCCAGTTTCTCCGTGTTGCCGCTGCGGCCATTGCACCAGAGAAACGCATCGGCACGGATTTTCTTGCCGGACTGCAGTGACAACACCACACCGTGGTCGTCACCGTCCACCGATTCATATTCTTCGTTATGTCGCACCAGAACGCCATTGTTGCGCAAGTGATAACTGAGCGCGTCTGATATCTCATCGTCCAGGAACGTTAACAGGCGACTGCCAGGATTAATCAGGTCTACCTTCACGCCCAGCCCGGCAAAAATCGATGCGTACTCAGAACCAATGACGCCAGCACCATAAATGATCAGAGTTCTGGGAGTATGGGACAGGTTCAGAATTGTGTCGGAGTTGTAGATGCGGTGGTGGCGGAAGTCGACGTCCGGCGGTAGATACGGACGAGAGCCGGTTGCAATGATCGCCTGTTTGAAATGCAGGATCTCATGGGATTTATTACCGCGAATCTCAATGCGGTTGGCGTCCATAAAACTGGCACGGCCGTTGATGAGATCCACCCTGTTACGAGCATAGAACTGGGTTCTCAACTTGACCTGCTTACCGATCACCTTCTGCGCATTCTGCAAAACGCGGGGAAACGAAAACCAGCGTGGTTCGCCGATATCACGGAACATCTGGTTGGTGTTAAAGGTGATGATCTGCTTGACCGAATGACGCAACGCCTTGGAAGGAATGGTGCCCCAGTGGGTGCAGTTACCGCCAACGGTGGGTTTGTCTTCGATGATTGCGACACGCTTGCCGTGTTTCGTCGCATTCATCGCTGCACCTTCTCCCGAAGGGCCCGCGCCGATAACGACGACGTCGTAATGATGTTCTGCCATTCTGCAGTGACTCCTTATCTACGTCGTGAGGGAGCCTCTGAAAAGACCCTGCAGGCACGCACTGGCAGGGCGCAGGCGCTTTTCAGAAGCTCCCTGGATTTTTATAAGTTGGTGGACGCCGGATCAGCGGTCGTCTGAACGGGAGGCATCATACGTCAGCGCCTCCGCGGACTTGCCGTCGTTGGCAAGGCGTTCGTTTTCTTCTTCACATTTCTGGGTGCTGCCACCACAGATATCACAGGACTTGCTGATGCCCATGGCACCAATCCCACCGCAGGTGCCACTGATCGGCTTACGGCCAAAGATGACCCCGACGGACATCGCTGCCACCAGCAGTACGACAATCATCAGGACCAGCAGAAAAGTACCCATAAGGCATCTCCGTCAATGTGTCAGGAACGAGGAAAACGCAGGTGTGTAGTCCGTTTCAAACCCGTTGTCACCCCGGACAATAAAATACGCGGCTATGTTCTCGCGCGTTGCCAGCGCCTTCGCCTGATCATGCCCCATCACGTTAAAGGCCGTTGCCAAAGCGTCTGCCGTCATGCAGTCGCCCGAAATCACCGTCACCGACGCCAGTGTATGGCTTATCGGTCGGCCATCCTTCGGGTCTATTGTATGCGAAAACCGCTGACCGTCCGATTCGTAGTAGTTACGATAGTCGCCTGAGGTTGCCATTGCATGTCGGTCAAGGGCAACCACACGATTGATTTCACGCATCTCGGAAACAGGCTGCTCGATAGCCAGGCGCCAGGCCTCACCATCCGGCTTGTGCCCATGAGCTTGAACTTCGCCACCTATTTCAACAAGATATGCGGTGACGCCTTCATCTTTCAGGTAACGGGCCACCGCGTCCACGCCGTAGCCCTTGGCAATGGCTGACAGATCGATGTATTGATTGGGGCTCGCCCTCAGTGCCGGGGGATCAGCTCGAAGGTCCAGTTTGCCATAACCGGTAGCTGCCAGCCTGGCCGCGAGTTCCTCGTCGCTGGGGACCGTCTCTGGACGGGCATCCGGCCCAAAGCCCCACAGATTGACCACCGGGCCGATGGTGACATCGAAGGCTCCATCGGTCAGTTCAGAAACCTGATCAGCGGTAGCAAGCACTTCGTGGAGCGGCGTTGAGATTTCCACCCACTCAGATTGATCGTCCAGACGATTAAAGCGAGAGAGCTCGGAATCTTCACGCCATGTGGACATCGACGTGTCCACGCCTTCCAGAACCTTTTCAATGCCTTGCGACAGATTTTCCAGTCGTTCCGGATCATCCGTCAATACGACGTTGATATGATAACGAGTACCAAACACCGGCCCGGCGATCTCCCAGACCTTTTCCTCTTTCTCAAACGAACAACCCGCCAGCGCGGCCACGGCCAGCACCAGTAAGGCGCTGGCCACAACCACCCTGACGGGTCGGAACATGCTGAATGTCATGTGAGCTAATTAACCCCCGAAGTCATCCAGCATAATGTTCTCGTCCTCAACACCCAGATCCTTAAGCATCTTGATGCACGAAGCGTTCATGATGGGAGGCCCACACATATAGTACTCACAGTCCTCCGGAGCCGGATGCTCCTTCAGGTACTTTTCATAGAGCACGTTATGGATGAAGCCAGTCTCACCTTCCCAATTATCGTTCGGCTGCGGATCTGATAGCGCCACATGCCACTCGAAGTTGTCGTTTTCTTCCGACAGTTGGTCGAAATCCTCTACGTAGAACATCTCCCGGACACTTCGTGCGCCGTACCAGAAGCTGATCTTACGCTTGGATTCCAGGCGCTTGAGCTGGTCAAAGATGTGGGAGCGCATGGGCGCCATGCCAGCACCACCGCCAATGAACACCATTTCAGCATCGGTCTTCTTGGCGAAGAACTCACCGAACGGCCCCATCACCGTCACCTTGTCTCCGGCCTTCAGGTTGAAGACGTAGGACGACATGATGCCCGGGTTGTGGTCGGTTCCAGGAGGCGGAGTGGCAATACGGATGTTGAACTTGAGAACACCCTTCTCTTCCGGATAGTTGGCCATGGAGTAAGCGCGGATGGTCTCCTCCTTGTTAATGGCCTTGTAACGCCAGATATCATGCTTGTCCCAATCTTCATGGAACTCCTCCTCAATCTTGAAATCCTTGAATGGGATTTCATAGGAGGGGCATTCAAGCTGGACGTAACCACCGGCCCGGAAGTCCACTTCTTCGCCTTCGGGAAGCTTCAGTACCAGTTCCTTGATGAACGTAGCCACGTTGTGGTTGGAGACGACCTCGCATTCCCACTTTTTGACGCCAAAGAACTCCTCCGGCACTTCTACCTTCATGTCCTGCTTCACCGGAACCTGGCAGGACAAACGCCAGCCTTCCTTTTCCTCACGATTGGTGAAGTGGGTCTTTTCCGTGGGCAGCATGGCGCCACCACCGTCCAGAACCTTGCACTTGCACTGGGCACAGGTACCGCCGCCGCCACAGGCAGAGGATAGGAAGATACCACTTCCGGCCAGGGTTCCAAGCAACTTACCGCCAGCTTCCGTTGTCAGCGTATGCTCTGGGTCATCATTGACTTCAATGGTCACATCACCGGTGCTTACGAGTCTGGACCGTGCCGCGAGAATGACCGCGACAAGGGCCAGCACGATAACGGTGAACATGACCACGCCGAGAATAATTTCTGTATTCATGGTCTCGCCTTTTCGTTAAATCGAATCACCGGGTTGATTACAGTGAAATACCTGAGAACGACATAAAGCCGAGGGACATCAGACCAACGGTAATGAAGGTGATACCCAGGCCACGCAGCCCTTCGGGAACATCGCTGTACTTGAGCTTTTCGCGGATACCGGCCAAAGCGATTATAGCCAACGCCCAGCCGACACCGGCGCCAAAGCCGTAAACCACACTCTCACTGAAGGTGTAGTCCCGCTCAACCATGAACAGTGATGCACCCAGGATGGCGCAGTTCACGGTAATCAGCGGCAGGAACACCCCAAGGGCGGCATACAAGGCCGGCATGTACTTGTCCAGAACCATTTCCATGATCTGTATAAGCGCCGCGATTACACCAATGTACGTAATAAGGCCCAAAAAGCTCAGATCAACATTCGGCAGACCAGCCCAGTCCAGCGCACCTTCCCTGAGGATGGTGTTGTAGAGCAGGTTATTCACCGGCACCGTAATGGTCAGTACCACGACAACGGCGATACCCAGGCCAGCGGCCGCTTCAATCTTCTTGGAGATCGCCAGGAAGGTACACATCCCCAGGAAGAAAGCCAGCGCCATGTTTTCGACAAAAATGGCCTTCAGGATCAGACTGATATAATGCTCCATCAGAAAGCCTCCTTAACGGTGTGGCGGGACATTTTAAAGTCCGCTTCTTCTACCTGTTCAGGCTTCCAGGTACGCAGTCCCCAGATCGCCAGGCCAATGATAAAGAATGCACTCGGCGGCAGTAGCAACAGGCCGTTGGGGATGTACCAACCACCTTCGTTGACGACCGGCATGATAGATACACCGAACAGCGAACCCGCGCCAAGCAGCTCTCGGAAGAACGCCACGAAGATAAGCAGAACGGAATAGCCCATGCCATTGCCAACGCCATCCAGGAAGCTCAGCCAGGGGCCGTTCTTCATGGCGAAACCTTCAGCACGGCCCATAACGATACAGTTGGTGATAATCAGACCAACGAATACCGACAGCTGCTTGCTGATTTCGTAGGCATAAGCCTTGAGCACCTGGTCAACAACGATAACCAGGGAGGCGATGATCGTCATCTGCACGATAATCCGGATACTGCCGGGAATCTGTGTGCGAACCAGCGACACGGCCAGGTTCGAGAAGGCCGTTACCGCGATAACCGCCATGCACATAACCAGGGTTACGTTCATGCTGGTGGTCACCGCCAGTGCCGAGCAGATCCCGAGAATCTGCAGGGCAATGGGGTTGTTACTGAATATCGGCTCGAAGAGAACCTGTTTGGCTGAAGCGTCTGCCATGATCAGACCTCCCCTTCACGAAGTTTTTTCAGGTACGGCGCGAAGCCCCGGTCGCCCATCCAGTAGTTGACCAGTTGCTCCACACCTCGGCTCGTCAGGGTCGCACCAGACAGCGCGTCGACTTTATGTTCCTTGTCGGCTGCTCCGGAACCCACACCACCCTTGACCAGGCGAATCTGCGGCTTTTCCAGTTCATCGCCGTACACTTCCTTGCCAACCCACTGACTCTTCCAGCGAGGGTTATCCACCTCGCCACCAAGCCCCGGAGTTTCGGCATGGTCATAGAAGCCCAGGCCCTCAATGGTGTTAGCATCACCCTCAAGCGACACAAACCCGTAAAGGGTGGACCACAGACCGTAGCCATGGATCGGAAGCACCACCCTGGTCAGTTCACCGTTTTCACTCAGGGTGTAGATCTTGGCAATGTTCGGGCGGCGCTTGATGCCTGCCTTGTCTTCCGATGCAGGAATATCAACAGACATGGACGGATCAGAAGCCGCTTTGTACATGTCGTACTTCATTGGCTCCTTCACACCGACCGCCTCGGGCTCAACGTAATCACCGGATTCCAGGTCGACCAGTCGAACATCGAAGCGAGAGAAGGTTTCTTCGATCTCTTCAGCCGTTGCGCCCTCTTTCAGCATTCCGGCAGCTGCCAGGATGTTAGAACGAATGTCCAGATTCTGGTTTTGGATCTGCGCCGGTCGAAGCATTACCGCCGCTGTCGACACCACGACAGAGAACGCAACGCTCAGCACCAGCGCAACCATCAGCGTTCTGGAGACAGTTTCTTTAGCTTTAGCCACGGGCAAGCCTCCGTTTGATGTTGGCCTGAACCACATAGTGATCCATCAGCGGTGCAAAGAGGTTGGCAAACAGGATTGCCAGCATGATGCCTTCCGGGAACGCCGGGTTGATCACGCGAATCAGCACGGTCATCACGCCAACCAGGATACCGAAGCACCAACGGCCCGTGTTGGTCATGGCCGCTGACACCGGATCAGTCGCCATGAACATCATGCCAAAGGCAAAGCCACCCATCACCAGATGCCAGTGTGCGGGCACGTCAAACATCGGATTGGTATCTGAGCCAACGATATTCAGCAGCAAAGACATTGCAATCATGCCAATCAACACCCCACCGACAATACGATAAGACGCGATTTTCATCCCCAGCAGGATAATGCCGCCGATCAACACTGCCAGCGTTGAGGTCTCACCCATGGAGCCCTGAATCGAGCCCATAAAGGCCGACATCCAGCCTATCTGTGCTTCAAGCGCTTCCAAGCCACCGCTTGCAGCCCAGCTCAGAGCCGTTGCGCCACTGAAGCCGTCGACTGCCGTCCAAACCGTGTCACCGGAAATCTGGGCCGGATAGGCAAAATACAGGAAGGCACGACCGGTGAGGGCCGGGTTCAGGAAGTTCTTGCCGGTGCCGCCAAACACTTCTTTACCAATGACCACACCGAAGGTAATACCAAGAGCGACCTGCCAAAGCGGAATGGTCGGAGGGCAAACCAAGGCGAACAGCACGGAAGTCACGAAGAAGCCTTCGTTCACTTCGTGGCGACGTACCGTGGCAAACAGCACTTCCCAGAAACCGCCCACCACGAAGGTGACGAAGTAAATGGGCACGAAGTACGCCATGCCGTAGACAAAGTTGTCCCAGATGCTGGCAGCATTATTGCCGGCCAGGGCACTGATAAAGGCAGTACGCAGACCACCGTCACCCATCAGTGCGTCCGGGTTCTCAGCCAGGAAGCTGTTGGCCTGAAAGCCAATGTTCCACATACCGAAGAACATTGCCGGGAAAGTACACAGCCAAACCGTGATCATGATGCGCTTGAGATCAATACCATCACGCACATGAGAGGTAGTGGACGTCACGCTCGCCGGCGAATAGAAAATCGTATCCACCGCCTCGTATAGCGCATACCAGCGCTCGTACTTACCACCTTTTTCGAAATGATGCTCGATACCATCGAGAAACTGTCGGATTGCCATCGTTTTAGCCCTCGATCTCGATTCGGGTCAGGTTCTCGCGGAGAATCGGACCGTACTCGTATTTACCCGGGCACACGAAGGTACACAGTGCCAGATCTTCTTCATCCAACTCCAACGCACCCAGCTTTTGTGCCATTTCAGTGTCGCCCACGATCAAAGACCGCAACAACTGGGTCGGCAGAATGTCCAGCGGCATGATCTTTTCGTACACGCCCACCGGCACCATCGCCCGCTCACTGCCGTTGGTCGTGGTGGTCATATCAAACCGCTTGCCGCCGACCAGTTTGGACAGATAGATGTTCATAATCGAGAATTTGTTGGCTCCAGGGGAGAGCCAGCCCATGAACTCTCGTTTGTTGCCCTCTTCCAAGATCGAAATCTGGTTGGCAAAGCGACCGAGATAGTTACACGGTCCGTCACCACGACGACCACCAAACACTGAGCCGGAAATCGTACGAACTTCGCAATCGGTGGCGATTTCGCCCTCCAGAAGCTCAGCAAGATCTGCACCGACACGAGTACGAAGCAGGCGCGGCTTCAACGCCTTCGGACCACCAACGGCGACGACCCGACCTACCGAAAGCTCTCCGGTTTCAAATAGTCTGGCAATGTCGATAACGTCCTGGTAGCCGATACTCCACACCACCTTGTCACCTGCAATCGGGTCAAGGTAATGAATGTGGGTGCCAACATTTCCCGCCGGATGAACACCGTCAAACTGCTGTACTTCCACTTTGTCACCAGACGGAACCGGCACGTCGGAACCGGGCTTGCCGGTCACAAATACCTTGCCATTCGTGAGCTTGGAAATAATCTGCAAACCCTGTTCAAAAGCTTTGCCATTTTCACGAATGATGACCGTTGGGTCCGCCGCCAGGGGGTTGGTGTCCATCACAGATACAAAAATGGAATGCGGCGCCGTATCAATGGCGGGCACCTTACTGTAGGGACGGGTCTTGAAGGTTGTCCACAACCCGGACTCGACCAGATTATCGACGACTTGCTGACGCTCCAGACCAGCAACATCAGACGCATCGTAACGCGCAAAGGTTTCAGCATCATCGCCGTCGATTTCAACGACCACCGACTGAAACACACGGCGTTCGCCGCGGTTGATTTCCTTGACCACACCGGCTGCCGGTGAGGTATAACGAACGCCTTCGGTCTTCTTGTCCGTAAACAGCAGCGTGCCGCGCTTTACACGGTCACCTTCTTTCACAGCCATCGTTGGCTTCATGCCTACGTAGTCAAAACCGATCAACGCCACATGGCGAACGGGTTTGCCGTCTGTAATGGTCTGTTCAGGAGCGCCGCTGATGGGAAGATCCAGGCCTTTTTTGATCTTGATCATTAGCCTCATCCAATCATCAGAAACTATTCGATGGATTTGTAACGCCCGACGTTTGCCGCCCAGTTGTGCCAATCCGGCCTGAACCGAATGATGGCGCCAGGGCAACGGATCCACCGGCGTTAATCACAGCCAGGCATCCGGTTAGGGAAAAGCGATGGAAAGCGGGTGTCAGACGTACCCAAAATCGCGCCAATTATAGAGATTAAGGAATACTATTTCCACCAGAAACCCGACGGAGTTTGTGCCTTAACGTAATCAGAGAGTGGTTTACATGAGTCCAAAAAGAAACCCCGGTCGCCAAAACGACCGGGGTTTCTTAACTGCCTCAGAGCACTTTTGGGCCCGTCAGCCTCTAACCCGCTTCGGGAAAATCGGGTAAGTAACACCCGCCATCTGATTAACCACGCGAATCACCTGGGCGCTGTAACCGGCCTCATTGTCATACCAAACGTAGAGGATCAGGCGCTTGCCATTGGCGATGGTGGCCTGCGCATCCACAATGCCAGCATGGCGGGAACCGACGAAATCGGTGGAAACCACTTCCGGCGAGTTAACGAAGTCGATTTGTTTTTGCAACTCGGAGTGCAGCGCCATATCGCGAAGGTATTCGTTAACGCCCTCCACCGTTACGTCTTTTTCCAGGTTGAGATTCAGGATTGCCATGGACACGTTCGGAGTGGGAACGCGAATGGCGTTACCGGAAAGCTTACCCTTCAATTCCGGAAGCGCCTTGGCGACGGCCTTCGCGGCGCCGGTTTCGGTAATAACCATGTTTAGCGGGGCACTGCGACCACGGCGGCTGCCCTTGTGGTAATTATCGATCAGGTTCTGGTCGTTGGTGTAGGAGTGAACCGTTTCGACATGTCCGTCCTCGACACCGTACTCATCATAAATGGCCTTGAGCACCGGTGTAATGGCATTGGTGGTACAGGATGCCGCTGACAGGACCCTGTCTTCATGAGTGATCCAGTCGTTATTAATGCCGTGCACAATATTTTTGATGTCACCCTTACCCGGCGCTGTAAGCAGAACCCGGCTGACTCCCTTGGATTTCAGGTGCAGACCAAGACCAGCTTCGTCGCGCCAGATACCGGTGTTGTCAATGACGATCGCATTGTTAATGCCGTATTGGGTGTAATCCACCTGGTCTGGGCCCGGCGAGTAGATCACCTTGATAAAGTTGCCGTTAACGATCAGCGCAGAGCTCTCTTCGTCCACGCTAATCGTACCGTTGAACGGACCGTGAACCGAATCACGGCGCAGCAGGCTAGCACGCTTTTCGAGGTCATTGCTTGCCCCACCCTGACGGACCACGATGGCACGCAGACGCAGGTTGTTGCCGCCACCGGCCTTTTCGATCATGATCCGGGCCAGCAATCGCCCGATCCGTCCGAAGCCGTACAGGACCACGTCCTTGGTGTCGTTTTCGGCATCTTCCTGGGATTGGGTATGATACTGGCCGACAATCGGGCCAATCTCTCGCTTGAGAAAGTCATCAAGAGATCCGCCTTCTTCCTTGAACTTCACCGCGAGCTTGCCAATATCGACGTGCCCGCGCCCCAACTCCATCTTGTCCATCGCCTGCAGAATAGGCAAGGTGTTGTGAACGGACAGCTCGCTGTCTTCAACCTGGCGCACAAAGCGGTGCGCGCGAATGATGTCGATGACCGACTGGTTGATAATGGACCGGCCATACACGGACGTGACCACATTGTTTTTACGGTAGAGCCGACCGATCAGCGGAATCATGGCTTCCGCAGTGGATTCTCTTTCCGTCCAGTTAGACAGGTGCTGGTTGATCTGTTCGTGACTCACGCTTGAACCTCTGCAGTTGGAACCTGGAAAATAGGGGCCATATTATCCAACGTTATTTCTCAGACAGCAAATACACCCCGTTAATCCTTTCGTAACTGTCGTCCTGCTGTCATGACAGCGAAGCATCGGGCCGGTAGAATACGCGCCTCGCCACTCCCAGACCCTACTGTACTCAGGAGAAAGATCCCGCCCATGACGCACGCCGCCCACTCCGACAGCCATCCCGCACTGGTTGCGCCGGTCGCACCTGTCAAGGCTGCGGATCATCGCATCTGGGGGCAACTGCATGGCAGCAGTGACGCCCTGGCCATCTGCGAGAGCGCCAGGGCCCACCAGGGTCTGACATTGGTAATAACCCGTAGCACCGAGGAATCCATCCGCCTCGAGCAGTCCATGCGATTCTATCTGGGCCTGCCCACCGATGAAGATCAACCGGCCATTACGCCGGATGGTCTCGAGTTGCTATCGCTGCCCGACTGGGAAACCCTGCCCTACGACCTGTTTTCGCCACACCAGGACATTACCTCTCGCCGAATCCGGGCCTTGCACCGGTTGCCAACGACAAACCACGGCGTCCTGGTGGTGCCGGCCCGCACCCTGATGCATCGGTTGCCTCCGGTCAGTTACCTGCAGGGCAACACCCTGCTTCTTGAGGTTGGCCAGTCACTGGATATCGACACTTGGCGCATGCAACTGGAATCTGCGGGCTACCGGCACGCCGATAACGTCTATGAACACGGCGAATACGCGGTACGCGGGGCCATCCTGGACATCTTCCCCATGGGCGCCACCCGCCCCTACCGCATTGACCTGTTCGATGACGAAATTGAAACACTGCGAACCTTCGACCCGGAAACCCAGCGCTCGATCGACAGAATTGAACGAATTGAGCTGTTGCCCGCCAACGAGTTTCCCTGGCACAAGGAAGCCCGATCAGGGTTCCGCAATCGGTGGTTTGAGCAGTTTCCGCACGCCGATAAGGACGCCCCGATCTACCAGGACGTCACCCACAGCATTACACCGCCGGGGATAGAGTATTATCTGCCCCTGTTCTTCGAGCAGACGGCAACACTGTTTGACTACTTGCCTGGAGAAACTCTGGTATTCACAGCGTCCGGGCTCAACGAGGCCGCTGACGCCTTCGACGCCGACACCCGCGCCCGCTACGAGGACCGCCGCCACGACCGGATGCGCCCTATCCTGCCACCAGCGGAACTTTTCCTTCAGAAAGATGAATTCTTCGGTCTGCTCAAGGGATTTCCCCGAGTAACGATGACCACGGAAACCACTGAGTCCGCCGGCGGCAGGAATTGCCAGACCGACATTATGCCTGATGTCGCAATGGATGGCCGTGCCGCGGACCCGGCCGGCCGCCTCAAGCGCTTTATCAGTGAGTTCCACGGGCGGGTCCTGATCTGCGCAGAATCCTCCGGCCGACGTGAGGCGTTGATTGAGAACCTGGCCGACCATGGCCTCAAACTGTCAACTCTGGAACACTGGCAGGCCTTTGTCAGCGACCCGTCTGCCACCCTCGGCATTACCGTCGCACCCATGGAATATGGGTTGCTGTTGCCAGACCATCACATCGCTCTGATCACCGAAACAGCACTCTTTGGTGAGCGCGTGCTGCAGCGTCGGCGCCGGGAAAAGCCAACGGAGGCGGACGACGCCGGGTACCGGGACCTGTCCGAGTTGCGCATTGGTGCGCCGGTGGTTCATATAGACCATGGCGTTGGCCGGTACCAGGGCCTGGAAACCATTACCGTTGAAGGCGAAGCCAGCGAGTTCCTGATGCTGGAATACGCCGGGGGCTCGAAACTCTATGTACCGGTCTCCAGCCTGCACCTGATATCCCGCTACACCGGTGCGGATACTGATCATGCGCCCCTACACAAGCTGGGCACGGACCGCTGGAGCAACGCCAAACAAAAGGCTTTGGAGAAAATCCGCGATACCGCGGCGGAATTGCTGGACGTCTACGCACGCCGGGAAGCCCGCAAGGGTTTTGCCTTTGAAGACCCCAAAGAGGCGTACCGCGCCTTTGCCGCCGGCTTCCCCTTTGAGGAAACCCCGGACCAGCAGGCGGCCATTGAGGCCGTGTTCGAGGACATGGTCAGCGAAAAGCCCATGGACCGACTGGTCTGCGGCGATGTTGGCTTCGGCAAGACCGAAGTGGCCATGCGCGCGGCCTTCATGGCGACGTACTCCGGCAAGCAGGTCGCTGTGCTGGTGCCGACCACCCTGCTGGCTCAGCAGCATTACGAGTCCTTTCGCGACCGCTTCTCGGATACCGCCGTTCATGTCGAGCTGCTCAGCCGCTTCCGGAGCGGCGGGCAAACCACCAAAGCGATGGCAGCAATCGAAGCAGGCAAAGCCGATATCGTGATTGGCACCCACAAACTGCTCCAAGGCGACATCAGGTTCAAGAACCTGGGCCTGGTGATCATCGATGAAGAACACCGGTTCGGTGTACAGCAGAAAGAACGCCTGAAAGCCTTGCGCGCCGAAGTGGATATGCTGAACCTGACTGCCACGCCGATTCCCCGCACCCTTAACATGGCCATGGGGCACCTGCGGGACCTGTCAATCATCGCCACGCCCCCCGCGCGACGCCTATCGGTAAAGACCTTTGTGAGGCAGCGGGACGAGGCCATGGTCAAGGAAGCCATCCTGCGGGAAGTACTCCGTGGCGGTCAGGTGTACTTCCTGCACAACGATGTGGCCACCATCGAGAAAACCGCCGAGGATTTGCGCCAACTGATCCCGGAAGCACGCGTGGGCGTTGCCCATGGCCAGATGCGCGAGCGCGAGCTGGAACAGATCATGTCGGACTTCTATCACAAGCGCTTTAACGTGCTGGTGTGTACCACCATTATTGAAACCGGCATCGACATTCCCAGTGCCAACACCATTATCATTGAACGCGCGGACAAGTTTGGGCTCGCACAGCTGCACCAGCTCCGCGGCCGTGTGGGGCGGTCTCACCATCAGGCCTACGCCTATTTGCTGACACCACCACCCCGGTCCATCACCACAGACGCGAAAAAGCGCCTCGAAGCGATCTCGGAGGCACAGGACCTGGGCGCTGGCTTCATGCTGGCCACCCACGATCTCGAAATTCGCGGCGCCGGGGAGCTGCTGGGGGAAGAACAAAGCGGTCAGATTGAAAGCATTGGTTTTACGCTCTACATGCAGCTACTGGACGAAGCCGTGGAGGCAATACGCGACGGCAGAACCCCTAACGCAGAGCTGCCGTTGAGCCACGGTACGGAAATGAACCTTCGCATACCGGCGCTGATTCCCGACGATTACCTACCCGATGTCCATAACCGGCTCATGCTTTACAAGCGAATCGCCAGCGTGAACGATAAAGATGGATTAAAAGAACTTCAGGTTGAAATGATCGACCGCTTCGGACTATTACCGGAACCGGCAAAAAACCTGATTCGACAGTCTGAGCTCCGGATCCACGCAGAAGCCCTGGGAATCGTGAAGGTGGACGCTGGAAAGGAATGGGCCAGGCTGGAATTCGGCAGTTCTACGCCGGTGGACCCACTGGTTCTGGTTAAGAAAGTGCAATCCTCTCCAGACCAGTATCGGCTGGAAGGCGCCAACAGTTTCCGTTTCCGGCTGAAGGATACCTCAACCAGTGGTAAACTCGACGGCATTTCCGACATGCTGGGGCAGCTGGCCTCCTGACACAACTGGTTCAGCGCCCCCTGATGATTAACAGGAACATTGGAGCAATGCCCTTGCGAACGCCCGGTAAACCGTTGTACGGAACACCAGCCCTATTTCTGGCGGCCCTGCTGGCCCTGTCACCCTGGGTATCAGCCCAGGAATCATCCGGCCCCGCCGCAGGCGCAACATCCGAAGAACAGGGGCGTGACAACGCTGCGTCGCAAGCCCAGCCCCCCCGTGAGGACTACTACCGGGCTGAGTTCGTGATCCTCGAAAGGATCGTCGACCCGGCCGACGTCAATGAGAAAATGGCCAGCCGCATTCCTGAGCCGCCAAATACTGACATCAATGACGTACTTCGGGCCGTGGACCGCAACGGCAACGTGGAAACCACTCGGCAGCTGGTCTCACGAAATCAGCTTCACCTTCAATCAGCCGCCAACCGGCTGGAAAATAGTGGTCGCTTCCGGATACTCCTGGCCACAGGGTGGTACCAGTCGTTCCCCCCCGATTTTGACGGAGCCCCCCTGAGGGTCGCTATCGGCGACTGGCTCGCCGATGCCGGACACCGCGAAGTGGAAGGCCACATCACCATCGATCGACAACGCTATCTCCACGTGGATGTCCACCTCAACCACTGGCAGCCCCTGTCACAACAAAAGGCTGCACTCGGCCAGGGTAAGGGCAACACAGGTAACGACCAGCCCACCGTCGAAAACGATGAAGCCCGAGACTCACTGGCCTCAATGGCCGCGGGAGGCGACATTGCAGAAGCAGATCAGGTGCAGGTTTCCAGTGCCAACCAGCCAAAGGCGCAATTGGTTACCTGGATAAGGGAAACACGCCGCATGCGTAGCGAGGAGGTCCATTTCCTCGACTCCCCCACTATTGGCGTGTTGGTGTTCTTCAAGAAGATTGAGAAGTAAGGGCGCCCAGGCCACTGATGGAAATTTCGAGGATCCGCTTGACGCCGGACATGCCCAGGCCGATAGCAGCCTCGATCTCTTCCATTGTAATGATGTGGTTTGACTTACCCGCCGCTCGGTTGACCACCAGCGCCAGGCAGACGTAATTCATCTTCAGTTCCGCCGCCAGCGCCGCTTCCGGCATTCCCGTCATACCCACAAGGTCACAGCCGTCCCGCTCAAGGCGAAGTACTTCTGCCGCAGTCTCCAGTCTGGGCCCCTGCGTCGCGCCGTATACACCGAAATCCGAGAACGGACACCCCACTGCACGGGCTCCATCAATCAACAGCACCCGGGCCAGTTCAGAATATGGAAAGGTGAAGTCGATGTGCGTTGTTTCCTGCAATTCGCCCTCAAAGAACGTACCCGCCCTGCCCCATGTGTAGTCAATGATCTGATCGGGAATCACGATATGGGCAGGCCCCATATCGGCATGAATCCCACCAACGGCATTAACGCCGACTACGGTACGCACTCCTGCCTGATGAAGGGCATGGAGATTGGCGCGATAGTTCACCTGATGCGGAGGAATGCGATGGGGGTTTCCATGGCGTGACAGGAACACCACCGGCTGATCCCCAAGGAGTCCGCCCACCAAAACCGATGACGGCTCACCCCAGGGCGTGTCGACAACCCACTCACCCGTAATCTCCAATCCAGACAACGTCGTGAGCCCGGTTCCCCCGATGATCCCCACGGGGGCGATTTGGTTATTCGCACCCATAATCAGTCCCCGTCAGCCTGGTTGCTATCACCACGTGTTTCCGAGGAGTGCCTGCTCCCCGAGACAGGCGCGCGCCCCTGCTCAACATCTTCGGCAACGGCCTCATTTGAGGAATCCGAATCGCCGCGATCTTCTGCCTGCTTGCCGTTCGCCGCGACACGCACACCATCAGGCAGGTGAAGCGTGCGAGTCGGAAAGGCAACCTCGGCATCGTGGCTTTCGATGATTTCACTGATCCTCAGCAGTATGTCCTGTTTGATCTCATGGAACCTTACCCATTCGATGGTCTTGGTAAAGGTGTACACCATAATGTCCAGCGACGAGTCGTTAAAGGCCAGGAAGTTCACGATCAGGGTCTCGTCCTGGTCGATATCCTCATGGCTCTCCAGCATCGAACGGATGTCTGCCACGACCTCAGCCATGCCACTGACATCCACGTAGCGGATACCGATGGTTTCAGAGATACGGCGGTTATGCATGCGTGAGGGGTTCTCCACCGCGATGGTGGTAAAGGTGGCATTCGGCACGTAGAGCGGGCGCTTATCAAAGGTACGAATCGTGGTCAGCCGCCAGCCAATGTGCTCGACTACTCCCTCGATGTTTCTGTCGGGAGAGCGAACCCAGTCACCAACCTTGAATGGCCGATCCAGGTGGATGATGAACCCGCCAAAGAAGTTGGCCAGCAAATCCTTGGCGGCAAAACCCACAGCGATACCACCAACACCACCGAAGGCCAGCACCCCGGATATGCTGTAGCCAAGAGATTGCATGGCAATCAATACCGCCGTGATGATAACAACGGTTCGAGACAGCTTGCTCACCGCATTGACCGTGGTGTAGTCCATCGGCTTTTTCATTTTCAGGGGCGAGGCGAGAATCTGCTCCCCCTGCTTGATTAGCCGAAGCAGCGTCCACACCAGCAAAAAGACAAAGCCAATCTGCAAGATGGTCTTATTGACCGAGAAGATTTCAGCTTCCGAGTAGTGGTGGGCGACCTCTGCGGCCCAGAACACACCCTGCAGCCAGACAAACGCCACCACCGGCTTCCTCGCGGCGTGAAGCAAGGCATCATCCCAGAGGTTGTCGGTTTTCTGGAAACGCCGTTCGACAGCGCCCACGATGAAACTCGCAATGTAGGCAACCACGGCGGTGCCGGCCACCAGGGCGAAAACCACGAGCCCTACTCGCCAGTTTTCTGACAGCAGATTCCAGTCCTGAATCCAGGTATTGAGTATGGAAGGTGCTTCTTCGATCATCGTTTCCCTCGGTTTATTGACAACCGCCGGCGCTATCGTATTGTGACCGGCATGCCCGGCCAGGCACGGTCGTACAGGTCAGCAACGTCGGTATTCCTCATGCGTATGCAGCCATGGGAGCGCGGAACGCCCATGGGTTCAGTATCCGGTGTGCCGTGAATGTATATGAACCGGCGAAAACTATCGACCCCGGAGCCACGATTTTTCCCTGACTCAAGTCCGCATAACCAGATGATTCTGGACAGTATCCAGTCACGCTCGGGAGACTGAAGCGCCAACCTTTCGGAATAAACCTCGCCAGTGGGGCGGCGCGCGATAAATACGGTATTCAAGGGAAGACCACCCCCAACCATCGCGCGCACGTAATGCCGCCCTCTGGGTGTGCATCCAGTGCTCTGACGCTCACCGGGACCATTCAGGGCTGTCGAAACGGGATAGGATAGAGGCGTTGATGAGCCGTCGGGAAATAGCGTCAGCGTTTGCGCACTGAGACTGATCTCGATTCCGGGAACAGGCGTGGATACAGGATGTCTTGGCATTCGGTGTCAGGCTCCCGGCGAACAAACCAACCGGAAGCCTAACCGAGAGCGAGCAACTCAGGCAACCGAGGTTTTATGGGCGGGCGGTACCAGCATGGCATCATCGGCCAGCATTCCCGCCGCCAGGAAGGGTACAAGTCGAGCTGCAATTTCCTGAACCGTGGTTTCCACACCAAGCTTGTTCTGCAGAATATCCCGCAGGGCATCACTACTGGACATGGTAAACGCTGTGGCACCAAGCATGAACTGTATGCGCCAGTAGCGGTCCACCGCCGACAATTGTGGTGTCGCTTCCTTGAGCAGCCGCATAAAGCGACTGAACGGCTGACTGTATTCCTGCTCAAGGAATTTCCGAAGATGGCCCTGGGACTGCGTATAGGCCAGCCCAAGCAAGCGCATGAATATGGAAATACCTTTTTCATTGCGCTGGGGCATGCGTACCGCGCTTTCAGTTAGCGCCCACAGAGTCTGGTTCAGTGTTGGCGGTTCGCCGTCGCATTTCGCCTCCAGATCATCGAACGCATCTTCCAGCGTGGCGGAGAATGGCGTCAAGAAGCGAGCGAACACCGCATGGATGAGGGCGTTTTTAGAACCAAAGTGGTAGTTGACAGCAGCGAGATTTACCTTAGCCTTACTGGTAATCATGCGAAGGGAGGTTTCGGAGAACCCCCGCTCGGCGAAGAGCTCTTCCGCTGCATCAAGAATTCGGTCAACCGTATCAGACTGAGCCATTTTATTATCAGTGCCTCTAAGCAAACGTCTGTTTGAAACATACGTTTGAGCAGCAACTATGTCAAGCTCTGTTCTCCGGCTCTGCAGCTACCGATGACCAGCCCCGGTCAATGGCCTGCTGATGACCCTCGAAGAAATCCTGTTGCGCCCGGGCGTAGGCTTTCTCAGCTTCCAGAAGGTAGATCAGATAAAGGCGGATATGCTCCCGCCGGGTCAGATTTCGAGCCAGTACCCGCCGCTCAGACAATGCCAGCAGTTCACTGAATCGGGTCGCTTTCAGAGCCGAGTTAAACTCGGCCATACGAGCGCACTGCCACACCAACCCCTCTTTCCCTTCCAGATGTTCGATGTGCTTACGCGCATCGCGAAGCAGCCTCTGACGGCGGATGACCAGATCCAGATAGGAGGGCCGCGACGTGTAAAGGCGACGAATACCTGGCACTCCCAATAGCAGAATGATGACAAAGGCACCAAAACCACCGCCAGCAATCCACGCGGGCACAAAGCCGGTCATACCGCTTAGAAAAACCACCGCTGCCAACAACGCACCAAACAGCCAGATGTCACGATTGCGCCGGGCTGCAGCAAGTGTGTAGTTATCCGGCCAATCCGGCAGAGCCAACAAGTCGAAATCCAGCAGCAACACACGGTCACACTGGCGCAGCATCAAACGGAGCTTGCGTTGACGCGATTCAGCCAGGGTTTTTTCGATATTCTGGGGATTGTCACCTGTCGACGACTCCTCGCCAGCCTTATCGCTCGCTGGAATTTCGTCAGTCTCAAGCCGATCTGCTGAGGCCGACGCTCCCCGCTCGGGTCGATTGGCAGGAAATTCAGCACCAGTAGCAGCGGCGTCCGACCGCCCCCCATCACCCGGTTCCGGGCGCGGGTCCGCAGGCCGACCTCTACGCAGCAGGGGCTCTCCCCCGCGCGCGGTATCGCTGGTGCTCTGGCGTACGCTTTCGTTCTCTGCCATGGTTGATTGTCCGTCATAAGTCACTGGGCCAATAGCTGCCGTCTGCATCTGCCCATACAGTGTATCGGCAAACCGCTCGAATCCTTGAGTCACAGCGATATACCCGAGACGGTCATGATGGCTTGGCACCGGCCCGCAGGATCGCTATCCTTGCCCCCATCAAGTGTGGCCCTAGACGGCTACAGCCACTAGTAGTCGAGGTTGAGACATGTTTACAGGCATTGTTCAGGGTATTGCTATCGTTGACGAGATTTCCGCCGTGCCCGGTCTGAGCAGCTTCAGCATCCGCTTTCCGGAGGATCAGGCTCACAACGTGACCATTGGTGCCTCAGTGTCCATCGACGGCACGTGCCTGACGGTGACCCGACAGGAAGGCCAGAACCTCTATTTCGATGCCATGCAGGAAACGCTACGCTTGACCACTCTGGGAAAACTGAAGCCGGGGGATCATGTCAATTTCGAACGTGCGGCCCGGATAGGCGACGAAATCGGCGGGCACCTTCTCTCCGGCCATGTGCACACCACGGCTGATATCGTGGCGATCGACCGGCCCGAGAACAACTGCACCATCGAATTCGAGGTTCCGCAGGCATGGGCCCGCTATATTTTTCCCAAGGGCTACATCGCCATCAACGGGGCCAGCCTGACCATTGGCGACGTCACGGAAAATCGCTTCAACGCTCACCTGATCCCCGAGACCCTGCGTGCAACCACCTTTGCCGACATGACAGTCGGTGGCCGCGTTAACATTGAGATTGATAGTCAGACTCAGACCATCGTCGACACCCTGGCACGAATGGGTTATGACCGAGCGCCCTCCTGAACAGAGGCTTCGAACACCACAAATTTCGGATTTGCTTCAAGTTGTCGTACCTGCCCGAAGTATCGCCGAAGACTGCGGTGATAGCCCAGGTGTCGATTCCCCACCAACAACATGCAGCCGCCAGGGGACAGCTGCCGGGCCACCTGGCTGAAGAGTCGAAGGGCGATATGGTCACCAACCACACCGCCTTCGTGAAACGGCGGATTTAACAGCACCAGATCAAAACAGCCAATCGCCTCCGGAATACCATCACTGTGGTAAAAACTCGCGACAGCCTCCGGAAAAGCCGCCAGGACGTTGCGACGCGCGCTGGCAACCGCCTGACTGGAAACGTCCGCAAACACAACCTCAAGTGCAGGACTACGGGCCAGAGCCGTCAGCCCAAGTACACCGTTCCCGCAAGCCAGATCCATTACCCGTGCTCCAGGAGGGAGGTCCGCAATCTTCCGTTCAATGGCTGGCAGCAGCAGCCGCGAACCGATATCCAGTTTTCCTCTGGCGAACACCGTGGGCATACCCAACAGCTCATGTTGAGACGACAACCGGTATCCTCGCCAGAAATCCGGCCACCCCTGCAACGTATGCACACCCCGAGCGGCAACAACCACCCTCGCCTTTTTGCGAGCCGGACAGACTTCCCGGGTGTTGACCAGCTCTCCGAATACGTCAGAGCTGTGCGACGGCAGATGCTTGATCATGCCACCGGCAATCAGCACGCCTTCGGGGGCCAGAACGCCGTTGACCCATCGCAACAAGCACGCCAGGTAGTCCAGTTGCCGGGAAATCCTCATAACCACTAGGTCGAAGGGCCCCTCCGGCGGCTCCAGCCAGTTCTTTGGAACAGGAATAGGCAGATCGGACGGGGCATTAATAACCAGGGACTCGGAAAGGAGACAACTATCCGAAAAGGAAACAGGGGAAAAAGGCGCCAGGCCGAGGGTCAGGGCGCCGAATTGGTCATCAATGATCAACACCCGTGGATGGCTCTGCGGAGTGCAACGCTCAAGAACCTGCTCCAGCAGCTGCTCATCAGCGGCATCCCAGGCCCGAAGGGTATGGCCTCCGCCGGGGCGTCTCAGCAGCAAGCGCCCGCCACTGAATGTTAGAACCTCACTTGTCATTTTAGGCATCCGCATCGTCTTTCAGAAAACTGCGGACATTCTAGGCTGATTACTCTAGAAATTAACCCTACTCTGACAGAACGATTTCAGGTTGCACCGTTTGTTGTGGTAGCAAACCTTCTTGCCCCTCACCCCAGGGGCTTTTTTTTGCCCTGATAAAACAGCTATTTTGGCGTCGCATTGATGCTTTCGATAAACGCTGGCGACAGCACGTCAATGACAGGGCGCTGGCCGCCGCTAAATTCAGGGGCGGGTTGCGCTGGCTCCGAAGCAAGGATGACCGGCTGTTCGGACCAGTGCAGAATATCCAGCTTACCGTCGTGTCGCTCCACCAGTGCCGTGCAGTGCTCTACCCAGTCGCCGTCGTTGCAGTACAGGCCTTCCTGACTGCGAAGGAAGCCAGCGGAATGGATGTGACCACAGATAAAACCGTCATAGTGCCCGCGCTCCGCCGCCGTCAGAGCAGCCAGCTCGAAGCGTCGAATGAATGACCGCGCCTTGCCGATACGGCTTTTAACCCAAGCCGCCAGGGACCAGTATGGCTTTCTGCGTATGCGCCGCCAGGCATTGAACCAGCGGTTCAGCCGCAGCAGAAGGCCGTGAGCCCTATCCCCTACCAGCAGCATCAGCGGGCTGCATCGCACCACCTGATCAAACTGGTCGCCATGGCAGACCACGAATCGGCGACCGTCCGCCGTGGTGTGGATGGCTTTTTGCCTCAGCTCAATGCCTGCCAGCGTCTGGCCACAGAAGTGCCGCAGAAACTCATCGTGATTGCCGGGCACATAAACCACCCGCGTTCCGGAAGCGGCAATGGCTATAAACCGCCTCACGACCGCCTGATGGCTTTCCGGGAAGTGCACCCGCCGCTGCATGGCAATCAGATCGACGATATCCCCGACCAGATACAGGGTCTCGCAGCTGATGTTGTCGAGAAAATCCAGAAGATAGTCCGCCTGGCAATCGGCGGATCCCAGGTGAACATCGGAAATGAAAACGCTCCGGTATTGATGCATCGGTTTCCCCCACCGGCCTGCTCAAGGATTATTCGTACCTTGTCCGATGGCAATGACGGCCGTATGACAATCAGGCGACAATTCAGTGACGGCGGGCGCACCAGACCGTGAAACGCCGATCGCTGGTGATCGCCCTGACCGGCCCGACATGACGACGGATCAGTGTTTCATAGGGAAGAAACGTATTCGCCACCAGGCGTAACTCACCACCAGGCTCCAGATGCTTTGCCACGCCCTGCAGGAACTGCTCAGTCATGGATGTATCGGTGCGAATACCGGTATGGAATGGTGGATTGGTAACAACACTGGCATAGCGGCCTTCAACTCCAGACAAACCGTTGGAAGCATGGATCAAGCCATCCACGCCGGCCTCCCGATAAGTCGCGCGGGCACAGGCAACGGCCTGAGACTGCACGTCCACGCCTTCAACCGGAAAAGTGCCCTGCCCTCTGGCTCGTTGATGCAACTGCAACCAGGTGCCAATAACACCTGCTCCGCAGGCAAAATCCAGCACTGGTCCTTTCTCCAACGGTGAATCGGCGAGGGTTTGCAACAGCATGGCGGTACCGTCATCAAGCTCACCGTCACTGAATATACCGGGCAGACCGGCCACCCTGAATCCAATTCCCGCGCATTCAACCTGATGCCACTGAAGCCAATGTGAAAGATCGAACGCTGGTCGCCTGGGCAGACTATCGGCTTGCCAGACCTGACAGTGACGGGCACTGTCTGCCTTTGACGCTTGAGGTGCAAGCCCCTTCAACTGTTTCACAGCGCCCGAAATACCTTCTTTTTTTTCGCCCACCAGGACCAGTCGAGCGCCCTCGGCCGCCAGCCAAAGCGCCAACTCCAGTCTTACTGACAACTCAGATCGGGCCTTGGGGAGGAACACCACCATGGTGTCGGCGGTTCCCGGTGACAACTCCGAAGCGTCGTAGCCAAAGGCGGCCGTCCAGCCACTGGCAGCCCGCAGTTGTTGGTAATTGCCAAAATGTTCGGAAATCGTCAGTCCCTGGCCCGACAACAGGGGAAGCAACGCTGGGTCAACCACGCCAATAATGGCCAGGCGACCACGCAACAGATTCTGATTCTTGAGCAGGGCTTCGTGGGAGTTAGGCAGTGCAGGCATTGATCAGCGTATCCCGGCGTTCATAACAGGCGGGATACTCTAACCGGAATTGAACTCAGAGTCTTGGCCCTGACGGTCAGAAACCGGCGAATTCCAGCTCCGGCCACTTACTTGTAGCGGGCAACAGTGTTAGCTCGCAAAGCGTCTTCTGGCGACATACTCCAATCTTCCGCCGATTCGGGCTGCGGCGTAGTCTCACCTGTGCGGCGGCGAGCCTGGGTGGATTGCGTCGTTTTACGCTGACTCATGGCACTGAGCGCTTTCTGAACGATCTCTCGCATAGTTAACCTCCTGAGATGTTACGAATTAAGTGTAACAACCCATCAGGAGGTTAACTGTGATGACGCGCCGGGTCAGAAAGTGACGCCTGTCACGAAAAATTGACACAATTTTACATTTTTTGTGTCAGTTTTTATGGCGCCCCGCACGGACCGGGCGTAACACCAGTTCATCAATACTATTTTGCTTGACTGCCTCGTGGTCGGCCTCCGAGCTGATGGACAGCCCCATATCCCGAAGGATGCCGTCGGCCACGTCGTAGACAAATCCGTGCACCGTTAACGCCTGTCCACGACGCCAAGCCTCCTGCACAATGTTGTTTTGACAGACATGACCAACCTGCTCCACCACATTCAACTCACACAGGCGGTCCACGCGGTCTTCATCGGACGGCAAACCATCGAGGATGTCCTGATGTTTATCGCGAACGTCCTGAACGTGCCGAAGCCAATTCGAAATCACGCCAAAGCCCTCGTTGTGCAGGGCCGCTTTAACCCCCCCGCAGCCATAATGACCGACGACGAGGATGTGCTTGACCTTGAGCACGTCGATGGCGAACTGGAGCACCGACAGACAGTTAAAGTCCGTATGCACCACCACGTTGGCCACGTTTCGGTGCACAAACAGCTCACCCGGCATCAAATCAACAATCTGGTTGGCCGGAACCCGACTATCCGCGCAGCCAATCCAGAGGTATTCCGGCGCCTGCTGGTTGGACAGGCGGTTAAAAAACTGAGGATCCTGGTTCTTGATGCCATCGGCCCAGGCCTTGTTTTTGTCCAGCAAATGATCGAGCTGCCCCATCAAACCTCCTCCCACTGATCAACGTTGCCCGAATTGAACGGCAATCGGCGACATAAATCAATCATCAACTGGTCTGAGTCAGGGAGTTATCGTGATGTTCATGCATGGTGGTCTGGGCCAGGTCCAGCAGCTCTCGCAACGCAACGGAGAACATGGCGTACTCCGGTTCACGTACCCCTTTGAGTTCCGTCAGCATGGATTTCCAGCGGCTGATCATGGTGCTGTGCCGCGCCATCCAGCGGTCTACAGCGCTGCTGACATCTCCAGGCTTGTCAGCCAGTTTGAGCACACCGGTGGTCAAGGCCCTCTGTTGCCAGTCCAGGTCCTCACGGAAACTCTCCCTCGCCAGGGCCTGCCAGTGAGACGCTGGCACCAGGGCGGCAATGGCGTTAGCAAACCAGTTCAGATCCAGCTTATCTCCGAGATCATAGTAGAGGTTGGCAACCGTCTTCAGCGGCATACCCGTTGCCTCGCGGGCCTCAATGATACCGAGTGAGGAATACAGGTAGTTGGTGCCTGCCGCCACAGAGGCCAGATCTTCCGGCAAACCTGATCCAACCAGTTCGTCATGGCGTTTTTTCCAATCAGCACAGGCCTGCTCCCCGAGGTAATCCGGCAGGTCGGCCGTGATCTTCCAGACGCTGTCGGCGAAACGCTCCATATGGCTCTGAATACCGAGTTCTGCCCGGCGGTTGCGTAGCAGCCAGCGGACGGCGCGGCGGATCAACCGCATCAGGTCACCCATCAGATCCATCTGAACCTTGGCCGGGATAAAGTAATCCAGGTATTCCACCTTGTCCCACCAGGTGTCCAGCCGAAAGACATCACGAGCGATGATCCAGGCCAGCGCAATCGAAGCCGCATCCGAGCCGGTTGACTGCTTTAGCCTCTCCACAAAGGTGATCCCCATGTGATTGACCATGTCATTGGCGATCTGGGTAGCAATGATTTCACGGCGCAATTGGTGCTCACCCAGCTCTTTGGAGAACTTGCGGGTAAGATCCATGGGGAACACCTTATACATTTCGCCGGCCAGCAAAGGCTCATCCGGCAGACTGCTGTCAATCAGGGTCTGCTTGAGGTCGCCCTTGACGTAGGAAATCAACACGGACAGTTCCGGACGCGTCAATCCCTTCTTGTCCAATTTGCGCTCGGACAGGGTCTCGTCATCGGGAAGGAATTCCAGGCTACGGTTCAGTTTGTCCTCGCCTTCCATGGTGTTCATCAGCCGGCGATATTCTTCGAGCCGGGTAATGGCCCCCACACTGGCAATACTGATGGCCTGGGTCTGCCGATAGTTGTTCTTGAGGACCAGAGCGGCGACATCGTCCGTCATCTCCTCCAGCATGATGTTGCGCTGCTTGTCCGTCAGGTCACCCATGGCAACCGCCTGGTTCAGCAGGATTTTCATGTTGACCTCGTGGTCAGAGCAATCCACACCGCCAGAGTTGTCGATGAAATCGGTATTAAGCCGGCCGCCGCGCAAGGCAAACTCGATACGGCCGAACTGCGTCAGGCCCAGGTTCCCACCTTCGCCCACAATCTTGCAACGAAGCTCGGAGCCATTGATACGAACCGCATCGTTGGCCTTGTCCCCCACGTCACCGTGAGACTCGCCCTGACCCTTGACGTAGGTGCCAATACCACCCACCCAGAGCAGATCCGCCTGGGCTTTCAGGATATGGGTAATCAGCATGTTGGGCGGCACACGGTCGGATTTGATGCCCAGTAGTTTCTTCATCTCCGGGCTGAGTGGAATGGACTTGGCGCTGCGATTGAAGACGCCGCCGCCCTTGGAAATCAGGCTGGTGTCGTAATCGGTCCAGGATGAGCGAGGCAATTCGAACAAGCGCTTACGCTCTATGTAGCTTTTGGCCGCGTCCGGCGCCGGGTCGATAAAAATATGCACATGGTTAAAAGCGGCAACCAACTTAGTCTTTTCCGAGGAAAGCAGGCCGTTACCAAATACGTCTCCCGCCATATCACCGATACCGATGGCGGTGAACTCATCCAGCGCCGGGTTGATGCCCAGCTCACGGAAATGGCGCTCCACGGACACCCAGGCTCCGCGGGCGGTTATGCCCATTTTCTTGTGGTCATAGCCGTTGCTGCCGCCGGAGGCAAAGGCATCCCCCATCCAGAAGCCGTACTCCGCCGCCAGACCATTGGCGATGTCTGAGAAGGTTGCAGTCCCCTTATCCGCAGCCACGACAAGGTAATGGTCATCCTCATCGTGACGGATCACCGAGGCTGGTGGCTGAATACCTGCATCCCCCAGATTGTCGGTAATGTCCAGAAGGCCACGGATGAAGGTCTTATAGGCTTCGATACCCTCGGCCTGGAAGGCCTCGCGATCCGACATGTCCGGAAGGCGTTTGGCCACGAAACCGCCCTTGGCACCGACCGGCACGATGACCGCGTTCTTGACCTGCTGGGCTTTGACCAGCCCGAGGATTTCAGTGCGATAGTCCTCGAACCGGTCGGACCAGCGCAAGCCGCCGCGGGCCACCTTGCCGCCGCGTAGATGCACACCCTCAACCCGTGGTGAGTAGACGAAAATCTCGAACATGGGCATGGGCAGCGGCATATCCGGAATGCATGAAGGGTCGAATTTCACGCTGATATACGGTTTTGTATTGCCATCACCATCAGGCTGGTAATAGTTGGTACGCAGGGTAGCCTGCATCAACTCCAGGAACAGGCGTAGCACCCGGTCTTCACTCAGATTCTCCACTTCGTCAAGGCCAGCATTGAACTCGATCTCAAGCTTCTGCTGCGCAGCTGCGCTTTTGCCCTCGCTCTGATAACGCTCCGGATTGAAGCGCACCTCAAAGAATTCCAGCAATGACCGCGTCAAGTCCACATGATTGACCAAGGTGTTGGAGATAAAGGTCTGACTGTTGGAAAAGCGGATCTGACGCATATAACGGGCATAGGTCCGCAGCAAGGCGATCTCCCGCCAGCTCATGTAGGAGGACAGTAGCAACCGGTTAAAGGCGTCATTCTCGGCATCGCCGTACCACACGCGGCGGAACAGATCCTCGAAAATGGGCCGGATACGGTGAATATCCACGACTTTCCCACTATGTGCCTGCAGAGTGAAGTCATGTATCCATACCGTCTTGCCTTTCCGGTCGCTGACTTCAAAGGGGTGCTCTCCGATCACCCGGAACCCCAGATTGTCGAAAATGGGCATGACATCTGACAGCGGCAACGGCTCATCCGGGTAGAAAAGCTTAAAGTGGAGCGTACTTTCATCCTCTTCCAGAGCCCGATAGAAGCTCATGGTGAGATGCGCTTCCTCTGCCGCGCCGGATATATGCTCAAGATCGATGGCGGCACGCCTGGGCGAAAACATGTCTTTATAACTAGCAGGGAAACCGCCGGAGTATACGCGGAACATCTCGTTACCCTGCTCTTCGCCATAGGCTTCTGTCAGCGCTTCCAACAGGCCATCACGCCAGGATTGCGCCAGCCCGATGACCTTGTCGCGAATCTCGGAAATCGGCAGCTGCCGGTTTTCCACCTGGGGCACCCGTATCGTGAACTGCACCCGCGCCAGAACCGACTCGGAAAAATGCGTCACGAATTCGATATCCTCGGCACCCAGGGTCTCCAACAACACCTGCTCTACCTTCAGGCGCAACTCCGTGTTGTAGATATCCCTGGGGAAGAACGCCAGGCAGGTCACGAACTGGCCATACACGTCTTCCCGCATGAACAGTTCGATACGGCGACGTTCCTGGATGTAGAGAATGCTCTTGGCGATGGACAGCAGTTCTCCGGGCTCTATCTGGAACAGTTCGTCCCGGGGGTACACCGTGAGAATCTGATCCAGCTCCTTACCCGCGTAGTCATCACGCAGGAAGCCCGAACGCCGCATGACCGTCTGGAATTTGCGGCGCAACAGAGGAATCTCATCCGGGCGCTCGTTGTAGACCCGTGAGGTATACAACCCCAGGAAACGGCGCTCGCCGACCACTTCGCCCTTGCTGTTGAACTTCTTGACGGCGATGTAGTCCGGATACGCCGGACGGTGAACCCGCGAACGTTGGGCCGATTTCGCGAAAATGAAGATATCGTCGGTGCGGGTCATTTCATGCCGGGTGCGCTGTGGCAGTTCATTGAGCCGAACGCGATCCGGGCGCTCGTTGTTCACCCGCAGGATACCAAGTTCGGAATTCTCCACACGGCGGACCACCAGTCCGCTCTTGTCCTTGGCGAAATCGTATTCGTCGTAGCCGAGGAAGGTGAAATGGTCCTTGACCAGCCACTCTAGGAACGCCTTCGCCTCTTCCTTTCCCTCCTCGTCAATACCAGCCGTGGTATTATCCAACTCCCGGCTGATTTCATTGACTTTTTCAGTCACAATCGGAAAATCGCTGACCGCTATGCGGACTTCGTGAAGAATGGTCTGCAGCACCTCTTCAAGCGATCTCAGGTCTTCCGGGCTGCTGTGTCGGTCAATCTCCAGCACAATGAACGCCTCGTAGCTGGCATTGGCGGACTTCTTTTTCGGAGGATGCAGTTTTTTCAGTTTGCCGTGAGTGTCCCGCTCCACCTGAAGGATAGAGTGCTGAATGGAGTGGGTACCGATTTCCCGCTGGTTAATGGCAATTCGCAGGGAATCGATCAAGAACGGCATGTTCGGATGGAGAATGAAAATGACAGTGTGGGTTGACTGCCAGCCGTCACTTTCCAGGTCCGGGTTGAACACGGACACAGGGGTTTCCTCGGCGGACCGTTTCTGGAGAAACTGCCAGGCTGCGAGGATAGCCCCATAGGTATCGGAAAATCGTCGACTTATAAGTTCTTCAAGAGGAATGTGAGCATAATGCTGCTTCGCGAATTCACTGATCTTTTTCGCTTCGGTTTTCGCTATTTTTTCAGCGAAAGCTTCGTCCAGCTGTTGGAAAAACTGTTCCTTGCTGGCGATCGTCAGCGCATTCATAGTCGACCTCTGTGAGTGTGAAATAAACGTAATCGGTGTACCGTCACATAAGCATAGTCAAAGCCTTGATTTTTGCCCCACAGATGCGAAAACTGCGGCATCTACTTACGCGAACCGTCTCTGCAGTAGGAGTGGACACCCCCCATGGCATTACAGCATACGTTTGGAGAGCTCAGGTCTCAGTTAGCAAAAAGGATCATTGGCCAGGAAAAACTGGTGGACCGTTTGCTGATTGCCCTGTTGGCCGATGGCCACCTTCTGGTAGAGGGCGCTCCCGGCCTGGCAAAAACCACTGCCATCAAGGCCCTCGCCGACCACCTCGAAGGCGACTTCCACCGCATCCAGTTCACTCCGGACCTGCTGCCATCCGACGTGACCGGCAGTGAGATCTACCGAGCCGAAACCGGACAATTCGAGTTCCAGCACGGCCCGATCTTCCATAACCTGGTGCTGGCAGACGAAATCAACCGCGCACCGGCCAAGGTACAGTCAGCGTTGCTCGAGGCCATGGGCGAACGCCAGGTCAGTGTCGGCATGCGTACGTTCCCTCTGGATCGCCTGTTCATGGTAATGGCCACACAGAACCCCATCGAACAGGAAGGCACTTACCCCTTGCCTGAAGCCCAGCTCGACCGATTCCTGATGCATGTGGTGATTGACTACCCCTCAGCCGTGGCCGAGAAAGAGATCCTCCATCTGGCGCGTAACGACTACCGCCGCGGACAGATTGCCGCCGAAGTCCGCCTGACGGCCGAACAGGTTTTCGAGGCCCGGCATGCGATTTCCGACATCTACATGTCAGAGCCCGTCGAGCAATACCTGCTTGCCCTGGTACTCGCCACCCGTGACCCAGCGTCACTCGATCCGGAACTGGCTCGCTGGACGGCCTTTGGTGCCAGCCCACGAGGCACCATTGCGCTGGATCGCTGCGCCAGGGCTATGGCTTGGCTGGAAGGACGGGACTACGTCAGCCCGGACGATGTTCGGAACATTGCCTTCGATGTCCTTCGCCATCGTATTCTGCTGACGTTCGAAGCCGAAGCCGAAGGCCTGACTGCAGATGCCATTATCCAGCGCCTGATAGACCGTGTTCCGGTAACAGCCTGACACCGTGACCATGACACCCGAAGAGCCAGCAACCCATATTCCCCTTTCCGGCCTCATTCGCCTGCAAGCAGACGCGCGCGCATTGAAGCTGCCTGCTGCCCGTCCGGTCAGGTCGCGGCAAGCCGGCTTGCAACGCTCTCCCCGTCGCGGGAGAGGCATGGCCTTTGCTGAAGTACGCCAGTATCAGCCTGGGGATGATATCCGCAGCATCGATTGGCGGGTGACCGCCCGACGGCAGTCGCCACACACAAAGCTCTATGAGGAGGAGCGCGAGCGCCCCGTGCTCCTGCTTTGCGACCTCGGGCCTTCACTGTTTTTCGCCAGCACCGGCGCTTACAAACAGGTCCGCGGCGCCCAGATTGCTGGCATCCTGGCCTGGCTTGCCCTCTGGTCTGGCGACCAGGTGGGGGGCATCGTTTTCAATGGCAACGAGCTCACTGTACAGCGCCCGGCGCGGCGCAAGAAATCGGTACTGCGGTTCCTCGACACCGTGGCAAGACAGCAAAGAAGCACGCGCAACTCGAATGCCGACGCAGCCGCCAGCGCGGAAAACGCCACCCTGGATACTGCACTGCGAGAAGCACGCCGGGTGGCTCATACCGGTAGCCGCATATTCGTCATCAGCGACTTCCTGTCCATTACCACTGAAACGTCGCGGCTACTCGGTTCACTGGCACGTCACAACACGGTCAGTGCACTGAGAATTGTTGACCCATTGGAACTGAAGCTGCCTGAAAGCGGTCGCTTCGCCATTGCCGGCGAGGACGGACCGGTATGGTTCGACAGCAGCAACCCTCGCTTTCAGAAGGCCTATGCGGACAAGGTTCGCCAGCATACTGAGGCCCTTGATGAGTGCTTTCGAACGGCGGGAGTACAACCCGCCAGCGTCATGACCGGCGACCAGCCCGCGTTGGCGTTGCAAGCACTGCTTGGCCCCCGAGGTCACATCGGATGACAGGAACCGAAAAGAACCCATGATGGAACAGGACCCACTGAGCCGGCTCAGAGACATTCATCTGCCACAACCCGGAGGTTTCTGGCCACCTGCGCCTGGCTGGTGGCTGCTAATGGCTGTCGCCATTGCCCTGGGCATTCTGGCTTTCGTGCTGATCCGAAGGAAATGGCGCAAAAACCGCTGGCTGAAAACCGCCAACACAGAATTGAACAGACTGGAGCAGGCAGCAACACCCAACAGCCAATGGTTCGGTACTCTGAACGCTTTACTGAAACAAGCCGCGCGTATCCGCTACCCCGAACGGCTCCCGGAATCCCTGTCCGGCGAACCCTGGGTTCGCTTTCTTCTGGAAACCAGCCCGAAGGATCGCATAGCCTCACGCCCGGTGGTGGAAGCCATGGTGAACAGCAGCTGGCAACCGACCCCCGAGTGCCATACCAGTGATGCTGTCGCGTTCGCCCGTGTTTGGCTGGGAGGCCAGAAATGCTGAGCCTTGCATTTCCATGGGCCCTGTTGCTGGTTCTGGTACCCCTGATTATCCGTTTACGCAAACGCAGTGCTCAGGCTGTGGAGGCACCTGTATTCCCGGTCGGCCACTGGCTGTCAGACCTGCCGGGCGTCAGCCGTAGCGGCAGTCACGCCCCCCTTTGGCAGCAACTGGCGCTGTTGTTGATCTGGCTGTTGCTGGTCGTGGCCCTGGCGCGCCCGCAACACGTCGGCGAACAGGTACAGTTGCCGGTCAGCGGCCGTGACCTGCTTCTGGCAGTGGATATTTCCCCGTCAATGGACGAACAGGACATGGTCATCCAGGGCCGCAGCATAAACCGGCTACAAGCGGTGAAGCGCGTACTGGATGACTTTATCCAGCGCCGTGAGGGTGACCGCCTGGGGCTGCTGTTGTTCGGTACGGAACCCTATATCCAGGCGCCACTGACCTTTGATCTGGCCACCGTTCGCACGCTGCTGCATGAGGCAGGTATCGGCATGGCCGGACGGGCCACGGCCATCGGCGACGCCCTTGGTCTGGCGGTCAAGCGCCTTCGTGATCGTCCTCAGGAGCAACGTGTGGTGATCCTGCTGACCGATGGCGCCAACACCGCTGGTGAGATAGCGCCAGACAAGGCGGCGGAGATTGCAAAAGCCGCTGGCGTACGCATCTACACCATTGGGATTGGTGCTGAAACCATGGTCCAACGTGGGCTGCTCGGCTCCCGCCGCGTCAACCCATCCCGTGACCTTGATGAAGGTCTGCTGACGCGAATTGCCCAGCAGACTGGCGGTGAGTACTTCCGGGCCCGCAGCCTACCCGAACTGGAGCTGATCTATGAAAGCATCAACCAGCTTGAACCCATCGAACTGGAAGGCAAGCACTATCGACCGGTGACGGAACTGTACGCCTGGCCTGCCGGGATTGCGGTCCTGATCTGGCTGCTACTCCAGGGCGCCAGAATTGCCAGCAACCGGCTTGCGACCGGAAATGACGCACCGGGAGGAAGTCATGGCTGATTTTCACTTCTTGCGCCCACTATGGTTGCTGTTACTCCTTGTCGCCCTTGTTCTGCCGATGGTGTTTAAACGTGTCCGCCAGAGCGACAGCGGCTGGAGCCGCGTGATACCGCCGCAACTGCTGCGTCCACTGATTAGCCAGTCTGGTGCTGCCGGCAGTCAAAAACGCTCGCCCGTATTGCCGGTCGTAGCGGCCATCGTAGTGCTTGCCGTTGCCCTTGCCGGCCCGGCGTGGCGTAAGGCGCCCACGCCACTTCAACAACAAAACGACAGTCTCGTCATCGTGCTGGATCTTTCGTTATCGATGCTTGCCACCGATGTAACACCCGACCGCCTGACCGTGGCCAAGCGCAAGATTCGCGATGTCCTGAAGGCACGGGAGGGCAGCCTAACGGCTCTGGTGGTCTATGCGGCTGACGCTCACGCAGTCACCCCACTGACGGACGACAGCAATACCATCGAGGGCATGTTGGAGGTACTCGAACCGGTGATCATGCCGGCTGCAGGAAACCGGACCGATCTCGGCATACAACGTGGTCTTGACCTTCTGGAACAGGGCGCCCCCGGAACCGGGCGACTGTTACTGATTGCGGACAATGTGGACAAGCGTTACCTCGCACGCATTAACGATACCCTGACGGGCAGCCGGTTCGCGCTCAGCACACTGACCGTTGGCACCTCAGAGGGGGGACCCATACCGCTGGCACGCCAGGGATTCATACGTGACGGTGGCGATATCGTGATTACTCGTGCGGACCCCGCAGGCATGGAGGAACTGGCAGAAAGCAATGGTGGAGACAGTCACAGCCTGACCATTACGGACGAGGACATCCGCACCCTGGAGCTACGCCCCATCGACTCGGACAACTGGGAAGACAGCGAGCGCGATCTGACGGTCAACCGTTGGCAGGACGATGGCTACTGGCTACTGTGGCTGGCAGCGCCACTGGCCCTGCTCGGCTGGCGTCGCGGTGCCATGGTGGTGGTACTGGTAACACTTTTGCCCCTCACCCCACGTCCCGCAATGGCCATGGACTGGGACGCCCTTTGGTCCCGGGAGGACCAGCGTGCGCCGGCGTTGATCGAAGAGGACCCGGAACAGGCCGCCAGAATTCTCGACGATCCGCAATGGCGCGGTAGCGCACTCTATCGCTCGGGCGACTATGAATCCGCAGCGGGCGCGTTCGCCAGCGAAGACACGCCAATGGCAAGCTATAACCGCGGCAATGCCCTGGCCCGTGCTGGCAAGTTGGAAGAAGCCCTCAAAGCTTACGAGAATGCACTGGCGAAACAACCTGAGCATGAAGACGCCTTGTTCAACCGAGACCTGGTCAAACAAATGCTGGAGCAGCAACAGAACCAATCCAGCGGAGACGGCAGTGAATCTTCAGACCAGGAAGGCGATCAAAAGCAACAGGGCAACCAGCAGAACTCACAAAATGGGTCAGATACCCAGAACCAGGACGGCGACCCGTCAGATCAGGCGGGGCAGAACCAGCCTGACAATCAACAGAATGAACAGCAGAACAACGAGCCACAGGATAGCCAGCAAAACGGGCAAGACGAGACTCAGGAAAAGCAGGCGGAGCGTGATCAACAGCGCCAGCGTGATGCCGATTCTTCGGAAGGCGACGGCCAGGCATCCAGGGCGCCGGCGGAACTGGACACCTCTCCACTAACCCAGGGCCAGGAACAATGGCTCCGGCGCGTGCCCGATAATCCGGGCGGCCTGCTAAGACGCAAATTCCTGCAACAATACCAGGAACGAGAAACACCATCTGACGAGGGCGACACACCATGGTAAGCCGGCTGACCGGTCCATTTGTTCTGATACTGCTGCTTGTCTCCATGGCGGGGCCGGCCATGGCAGCGAACGATCTCACCGCTGAACCCGACAGAACCCGCCTTTACGAGGGAGAGGTGCTTACCCTGAGCGTCAAAGGCAGCACCAAAATCGATATCAATCTGGGAAACCTGTTCGATTTTGACTTGTCGAGTCTGCCAAAGCCGGACATCGAAAAGGTAGAAGGCGATTTCGAAATTCTCGCCCGCAATCAGCAATACTCCATCCGCACTGTCAACAATGAGATGGTGGGCGAGATCACATGGACTTATCAGCTCGCGCCCAAAAAGACCGGCAAGTTGACCATTCCGTCCCTGAGCTTCCGCGAGTCCCGTTCAACCCCCGTCACCATTGAGGTTATCAGCGGCACCCCACCCGATCAGGAGACCGAGGCCCAAAGAGACAGCTTTATCGAGCTGGCCGCGGACAAGGACGAAGTGTACGTTCAGGAACAGCTGGTGCTCACCATCAAGCTGTTTTTCACCGGCAACCTCATTCGCGGCGAGCTCTCCGAACCGGAGCACCCAGATGCCATTGTCGAATCACTGGGCAAGCAGAACGAGTACACCCGCTACCGGGACGGTGTTCGGTATCGCGTGGTTGAACGCCGCTACGCACTGTTTCCCCAACGTGAGGGACAACTCAGCCTGCAACCTATCCGTTTTGAAGGTCAGGCCCGGAATGAGCAGGGCCAATTGAAGTTTCTGCGCGACAGCGCCAACCTGTTTGATATCACCGTCAAGGGTGTACCGGCAGGATTCAGCGGCGACACCTGGTTGCCCACCCGCAAGCTGGAGCTGGATGAGTCCGGACTGCCACCAAACCAGAACCTGACAGCAGGCCAGAACCTCACCAGAAGCCTAACCATGAGGGCGGAGGGCCTGCCGGCCGAATCCCTACCGCCGTTTCCTGAACGGATGCCCGATAGCATAAGGGCCTACCCTGAAAAGCCCGAGCGCACGACCACACCTGACACCGAAGGGCTGACCTCGACACTGGCCCAAACCACGGCACTGGTACCGGTTCAACCGGGAAAATTGACATTGCCCGAAATCCGGGTCCCCTGGTGGGATACTGAAAGCGATAGCGAAAAAGTGGCGGTTATTCCGCCACGTACGCTGACGGTGGAGGGCATACCCGGCCAGATTAACACCACGCCCGACACCTCTGCCGGCTTCGAAGAAGATGCCACCGAGGGCGACACTGAACCGACTTCCAGCCAGCCTGACGGGGAATCAGGTGCCGGATTCTGGCCCTTGGCCACCCTGGCCGTTCTGGTGGGCTGGCTGATCACACTGGCGGCCTGGTGGTACAGCAGGCGCCGCACCAATTCTGACAAAGTCATGGCAAGCCAGGGAGATAACAGGGAAAAGGTGCTATTCCGGGATCTGTGTGAGGCAGCACAGGCGGGATCGCCCAAGACGACCGACCTGCTTGTGCGCTGGATGTCTCAAAGACATCCGGAGCGCACTTTCCAAAGCGTAACAGACGTGAACCGGTTTCTGAACGACACCGAGCTGGCCGCCGAGATCGAACAGCTTCAACAGCGATTATTCGGGACACCCGGTGAATCGGCCACGTCGGAGCCCTGGCAGGGAGAACGGCTCGTGGCAGCGTTGATCCGCGTGCGTGGAACCGCCGGTGAATCAGCTCCCGGGGATCAGTTGCCGCCGCTCTACCCGCAGGGCCTGAGCACCAGCCAGTGACAGATTACTGCACCAGTTGGGTGTCAATCACCAGGGTGACAGGCTCGTTTTCGCCTTCACCCACTGGCACCGGCTGATCCACCGCGCCCTGCCAGTCACCCGCCTGGGGCCTGGCGTTGCCAGAGCGCGACAGGCGCGCTTGCAGGCGCACTTCACCCGCCTCCGACAGCTTTGCATTCGCGGACATGTTGAAGCGGTCGTCCAACCGGATCTCCATCGGTAACTGGCCCGCACTAAGCCGTGCCACAGCCAGAGGTGGCCCGCCCTCAACGTTCGCCCGACGCGCCAGAACAAACAGGGTGGTGTCGTCAGGAATCTCGCCCTGGAATACGTCGTCTATTTCCACCCGGACGGTCACGCCGGCCCCGGATACCTCTGACGGCTGCTCCTGTGGCATCTCCCGACCCAGGCGCTGGTAGGCTTGCTCAATGCCCTGGCGGATGGACGCAATCTGGGGATGATTGGGCGCCACCGACACGATGCGCTCCCAATACCGGATCGCCTCCTCAAAGTTCTGCTGGCTGAAGGCATGGATACCGAGCAGGCCGAGGGAATTGACCTCGTCCGGATTCAGCGATCTGGCCTTTTCAATGGCGTTCGACACCTCTGGGTTGAGATCACCCTGACTCAGGAAGAATGCTGCCTGGGCTGACAACCCCCAAGCGACGGCTTTGCCGCTCTCATCATTCTCAATACTCTCTGCCAGCCGTTCGAAAGCCCACGCCGCATCCTCATACTGCTCAATGCGCATATAGCTACGCCCCAGCATGGCCCAGCCATCGGTGTTCTCCGGATTGTCCTCCAACCGCTCGCGGAGCTTGGCAGTCAGTTCCTGCATCTGGCCCAGACGATCACTGTCGGCTGCCATCATTTCCTGCATGGTGCGGAACTGCTCGACGTCGTCCATGGCCCCCCACTGTCCGTAAAGGTATACCGCAGCGGCGGGAATAACCGCGAGGCTGGCAATCGCAATGACGATGGCGCTTTTCCCGCCCCTGGCCCGATCCGGTGAATCAATAACGCCACGCTCAGCATCCGGGACATCATCAAGCATGCTGCCGGCCAGCTCTTCCCGGAGCTGTTGATAGCTTTCCTCGTCCAGCGCGCCGGCTTCAAACTCGCGATCCAGTTCCGCCATTCGGCTGCGATATGCCAGCAGGTTCTGGTTGCGCAGGTCCATCTCGGCGCGCCGGCCGGACCGGTGCAGGAACAACGGCGCTACCACAAACGCCAGGGCAAGTACGATTAATACAGCGGCCGTCAGCCAAAAGGTCTGTGTCATAGAACGGTCATTAATCCGGTTGAAAAGGAGTGTAGTTTGAAGTCAGGTACGACTGGAATCATCGCCATCGAGCATCCTGGACGCCCTCGCACGCTCTTCATCGGTCAGGGCCGGTTTGTCCTGACCAGGTCTGCGGGAACGAATCACAATCCCGGCTATCACCATCAGGCCACCCAGGACCACAATGGCTGGCGTTGCCCACAGCAGGATGGTGCGGCTGTCCACTTCGGGTTTGTATCGCACGAATTCACCAAAGCGGTCGACCAGCGCTCCAACAATTTCCTCATTGCTGGCGCCGTCGGACATCATCCGATACACCTCGTCGCGCATGTCCTTGGAAATCGGCGCATTGGAATCGGCGATGTTCTGGTTCTGGCATTTCGGGCAACGCAATTCCGAAATCAGGGTCTGGAACCTCTGCTCCTGCGCCTGCGTATCAAAACCGTATACGTCGCGAGTGACCGCCGCGGACATCGGTACAATTGCAATCAGCACCAGTAGTGAAATTACCGGGCGCCACATCAGATTTTCTCCCTGAACCGGTCGACGATGGGCTTGATGTCCCGCTCCCACACCTTCTCGTTGACCACGCCAACGTGGCGGTAACGCACGATACCTTCGGCATCAATTACATAGGTTTCCGGCGCGCCATAGACCCCCAGATCGAACCCGAGGCTGCCACGGGGATCATAGATCGACACTTGATACGGGTCGCCCAACCGATCCAGCCAGACCAGGGCGTCGTCACGGTTGTCCTTATAGTTAAGGCCAACGATGCGCACACCTTTCTCTTCCGCCAGCCACACCAGGTCGCCATGCTCATCCCGGCAGGCCGGGCACCAGGTACCCCAAACGTTCAGCAAAGACACCTGACCCTCAAAAACCTCACGGGTCAGCTCGCGGTTCTTATCGTGGAGATCCGTCAACAGAAATTCGGGCACCGGCTTGCCGATCAGAGCCGACTCCAGTTTGTTGGGGTCCTTACCAATACCGGCGAACAGGACCACTCCGAGTACCACGGCGAGGATCAGCGGTGTGAACAGCAGCAGCCGCTTCATGATATCGCTCCTGCCGGGTCTGCGCCGCGCTCACCGCCTGCATTCGACGCTTTGGCCTTGCCGTTTGCCGCAACCTTGTCGCGAATGCGATAGCGGCGATCCGAAATCGCCAGGAAACCGCCAGCGGCCATAAACAGCGCTCCCAGCCACAACCAGCGGACCAGCGGCTTGTATTGAAGCCGGATCGCCCAGGCATCATCAGACACCCGCTCACCAATGGCGACAAAAATATCCCGGAACAGACCGCCGTCAATACCGGCTTCGGTCATGGTGTTGCGCTGAACCATGTATCGGCGCTTCTCGGGGTAAAGCGTTGATATCAGACCGCCATCCGAATCGTAAACCTCAAAACGACCGTATTCCGCGGTGAAGTTCTGTCCTCTTCGATTACCAATCTCAGCAAACGCAACGCGATAATCCCCCACCATCGCGGTGTCGCCAGGCGACATGCGCACATCCCGCTCAATGCCATAGTTGGAGGCGACCGTCGCGCCCGCCATGGTGATGGCCAACCCCAGATGCCCGAACACCATGCCGTAGTAACTGCGGGATTGGCGCTTCAGGCCGTGTAGACGGCCCTTCCGTGACCCGGACTTTTCCCAGAGATCCCAAAAGGTCGCCACCGTAATCCACATTGCTGAGAACAGGCCCCCAAACGCCCAGGGCTCGAATGTGCCATACCCGACCAGCACAGCCGTAGTGCCAACGATACTGACTGCCAACGGCCACAACAGTTTGCGGCCCAGCCAGCCGCCGTCGGTTTTCTTCCAGCGGGAGAATATACCTGCACCCAAAATCAAGCCGGCGGCAATCCCCAGTGGACTGAAGGTCAGGTTGAAGAAGGGTTCACCGATCGACAGCCGCCCCATATCCAGATAGTCCAGAACCAATGGATAAAGGGTACCCACCAGCACCAACAGGGTTGCCGCAACCAGCAACACATTGTTCATCAGCAGGAAGATTTCACGAGACAGGCTGCCGTAACGGGAGCGCACATGCACCACCGGCGCCCTGAACGCATACAGAGTCAGGCTTGAAACAATGGTGATCGCCAGTAACACCAGCAGGAAAGTACCCCGGTCCGGGTCGGAGGCAAACGCGTGCACCGACGTCAGCACCCCGGAACGCACCAGGAAGGTGCCCAGCAAACTCAGGGCGAACGTCACAATGGCCAACAGTACGGTCCAGCTCTTGAAGACGCCGCGTTTCTCAGTCACCGCCAGGCTGTGCATCAGCGCGGTTCCCGACAACCAGGGAAGCAGCGAGGCGTTCTCAACCGGGTCCCAGAACCACCAGCCGCCCCAACCCAACTCGTAATAGGCCCACCAGCTACCCAGGGCAATGCCCAGGGAAAGGAAAGCCCACGCCACCGTCGTCCAGGGGCGGGACCAACGTGCCCAGGCCGCGTCCAGTTTGCCATTGATCAGCGCGGCGATGGCAAAGGCAAAGGCCACTGAGAAACCCACATACCCCATGTACAGCATGGGTGGATGCACGATCAGCCCGAAATCCTGCAACAGCGGGTTCAGGTCGGCGCCATCGGCCGGCACATTGGGGAGCGTACGATCGAAGGGGTTGGAGGTCATGATGGTGAACAGCAGGAAACCCACTACGACCATTCCAAGCACCGACAACACCTGGGACACCATTACCGACGGCAGGCGCCGACTGAACACGGCTACCGCCAGTGTCCAGCCAACGAGCATCAGTACCCAGAGCAACAGGGAGCCTTCATGGCCGCCCCAGACCGCGCTGAACTTGTAGTACCAGGGCAGCATGCTATTGCTGTTGTTGGCGACATAGGCAACGGAAAAGTCATCCGTCACAAACGCATGGGTCAGAAGACCAAAGGCCAAGGCCACAAACACGAACAGGCCCGCAGAAAGCGGCCGGGCAAAAGCCAGCAACTGGTCACGCCCCGTCACCGAGCCCGCCAGGGGGACCACGGAAAGGAGCACTGCCAGCAACAGTGCGAGTATCAGTGTGATCTGTCCGAGTTCCGGATACATCAGGGTTCTCCAACTCTCTTAAACGTGGGCCAGCAACGCTAGTAACCGGCGCTGGATTCACTGGCTGCCCCGGGCATGGCAGCCCGCTTGCCGGCCGCCTTTTCGAGGGCGTCGTTCACTTCCGGTGGCATATAGTTCTCATCGTGCTTTGCCAGCACCTGATCCGCGACAAAACGACCATTACCGTCCATGCGCCCCATGGCGACAACGCCCTGCCCTTCGGCAAACAGGTCCGGCAGGATGCCGGTGTACTCCACCAGTACCGACGACGTAAAGTCCGTTACCTTGAACTCTACTTTCAGGCTCTCCGGATCACGTTGCACCGACCCCTCTTGCACCATGCCACCGGCACGGATGCGAACGTCCACCGGCGCTTCGCCGGCGGCAATCTGGCTCGGGTCGTAAAACAGGTTGATGTTCTGTCGCAGCGCGTAGGTAGTCAGGGCCACGGCCACCGACACCCCGACAAGGAGAAAAAGGACAATGATAAGCCGTTTTTTTCGGATCGGGTGCATGTTTGATATACCAGTCAGTCTTGTGAAGATTCAATTCGGGTAAAGCTGGCCGCCGCTGGGCGCTCGTCTGCCGACGTGACAGGTGCCATGCGGCGTCGATGTTGCGCAATAACGACCCGCCGCTGACGCAGCGACCACCACGTGGTGGCACCCATCAGCAGGAAAAACACCCCATAGCAGGCCCAGACGTACGGGCCATGGCCTCCCATCGCCAGGAAAGCGCCTAAAGAGTCGAATGCCATCGGGTCAGTTCTCCTGTGCCTGAACCAGTTCTTTTACCCAGCGCGTGCGGCCTTCACGCGCCAATATGTCGGTCTGCATTCTCAGGCAGGCGAGCCAGCCAAATATCAGATAAAGCCCCAATACCGAGAGCAACAGAGGCACCCACATTTCTGCGGGCATACTCGGTTTTTCCGTGAGCTTGAACGTCGCTGGCTGGTGCAGGGTATTCCACCACTCCACGGAATATTTGATGATCGGTATATTGACCACCCCTACCAGAACCAGCACAGCCACGGCGCGGGCGGAGGATTTCTCATCGGAGATGGCCGCTCCCAGCGCCATCACCCCGAAATAAAGAAATAGCAGGATCAGCATCGAGGTAAGCCGGGCATCCCATATCCACCATGTGCCCCAGGTAGGCTTACCCCAAACCGCGCCGGTAAACAGGGCCAGGAAGGTCAACACCGCACCAACCGGCGCCACAGCTTTGACGAAGACATCGGCCAGTTTCATACGCCAAACCAATGTCACCAGCGCAGCGACTGCCATCATGATGTACACGGACTGAGCCAGAAACGCGGACGGTACATGAATAAAAATGATGCGGTAACTGTTGCCCTGCAGGTAATCCTGTGGCGCAAACACCACCCCCCAGACTAGGCCGGTCAACAACAGGGCAGCCCCTGTCACAAGCAACCAGGGCATCAGTGTTGAGGCAATGCCGAAGAACCATTTTGGTGACCCCAGCTTGTGAAAAATTTGCCACATCAGGTTATTACCTTTTTACCTTTAACTGTTGGACAGACTGATTCTCAGCGCCGCAGCCGACGCAAATGGTGCCAGTGTCAACGCCAGCACCAGACACGCCCCCATTAGCGCAAGCTGTCCGCCCACCGGTCCGTTTTCAGAAGCTGCCATCACAGTACCGGTGCCAAAAATCAGCACCGGAATGTACAGCGGAATGATCAGCAGGGACAAGAGCACACCTGCCGACCGCAACCCGAGGGTCAATGCCGCACCGATAGAGCCGATAAGACTGAGGACCGGAGTTCCAATGAGCAGCGTTAGACACAGAACGGCAACAGAGTTCCCCTCAAGATGCACCATCACACCCAAAACAGGCGCCAGCATCACCAGCGGCAGGCCAGTCAGCACCCAATGGGCCAGTGATTTCGCCAGTACCAGTAAAAACAGCGGCTGGGGCTGCAGTACCAGTTGTTCAAGTGTGCCATCGTCGAAATCATGACGATAAAGATGATCCAGCGACAATAACACGGACAGCAACGCCGCAACCCACAGGATACCGCTACCCGCCTCTCTCAGGAATGATACTTCGGGGCTAACGCCAAGGGGAAAAAGCGTTACAACCATGACGAAAAACAGCAACGGATTGAGCAGATCCTGAGGCTGGCGAAAGGCCGTTTTCAGATCTCTCAGGAATACGGCTTTCATGGCCGATAACGCACCCACCGACTCCTCGGGTGTACGAACAGGCAACCCAGTTTCAGAGACCATGGTCAGGGCTTCCCCCCAGGGTAATTCGGTGCATCGAGGGTGCATCAAGATCGTGGTGCGTGGTCACCACGATAGCGCCGCCACTTGCTACCCGGTCCACCAGAAGTCGCTCCAGGGCAGCCACACCGTGAACATCAATGGCGGTAAATATCTCATCCAGAATCCACAGCGGCTCATCTGCAACCAGCAGCCTGGCAAGCGCCACCCGCCGTTGCTGTCCGGCGGACAGATTACGGCTGGGTACGTTCTGGAAACCACCCAGGCCAGTGCCTTCCAATGCCTGCCAAAGCACCTTATCAGTGACATGCCGGCGCCCGGCCATTAAGGCGCGGAGATTTTCCATGGGGGTGAGCAACGGTTTGATACCCGGACGATGGCCAAGGTAGAGCATATTGCGGAGGAATTCCTCCCGGTAGGTATGACGGGGGCTACCCCGCCAGAGCAGGTCACCACTGTAACTGTCGTTCAATCCCGCGAGAATTCTCAGCAACGTGGTCTTGCCAGAGCCGTTAGGCCCCTCGACACGGGTCAGAGTACCGGGCAGTATGGAGACAGAAAGATCCCGGAACAGCATCCGGTCATCACGCTCACACTGCAGATTGACAGCCTGTAGTAACGGCTCAGACATCGGGGCCCCAGAGCTGGTGTACACATTACTGACCCGGCGGGTTCAGACGTTCGGAAAGGCAATACTTACCGGCGGGGCGTATTATAGCGAAAGCGCCTCAGGAATACTCTTGTCTGACATCAAATCAGTGGCAATGAAATTACCAAACGGTAACCCCACACCACCACCCAAAACCGAGTCACCGGCGCCGATCGTTCAGCGGCCTGCCGGGGGGCAACCTTCAGCGGCGCTGGACGCGGCCTCCGCCCGTGTTCAGCTTGACCAGCTCAAGCTTGCCAATCAAGAGGCAACACTCGCACGGGTGGCAGAAGTGATCAACCGCCAGTCATCCGCCGGTGCGAAATTGTTGCTGGAGATTCGTGGGCAGTCGCTGACCGTTCAGGCGGCCATTGGAGACACATCCCTGGAAACCGGTGACTGGGTCAAGGTCATGCGTGCGGGCAATGAACTGCAACTGATGGGCAAGTTGGCCCAGACGCCGGAAACCACGATCTCCCGGGCGCTGGCGCAGCGCCTGCCCTGGCAACAGTCCATTGATGCCGGCCTTGCCAGAATTCTGACAACGCTGACTGGCGGTGCGAGACCCGACAGCGTTGCGCCCACTGGAACACCCATCAACAATCCACCACAGCCACTTCCGCAACCGGTAAGACAGGCCATTGAACAACTGGTATCACGGCTGCCCTCCAGCCAGTCACTGACCCCGGGCGCCGGAACTCAACCCAGCGCGGCCAGCCAGCTACGGCAGTGGGTCGAGGAAAGCGGGCTGTTCGCCGAGTCGCGGCTGGCGAGGACGCCCGAGGGCGCCCTGCCCGATCTTAAGCTTGCCATCGGCCGGGTCATCACCACCTTGCTTGCACAACAGGGGAACGGCCCCGACGCCTTCAACCGCTTTACACCACTGGCAAGTCCGGAACTGGTACAGGCACCGCTTCAGTTTCCCAATACGTTTCCACCTCCGCCGCCACAGGCGTCTGCAGAGCCAACGGTTGGACAGATGCTGAGGCTGCTGGCTGGCATGCTCAATCGCATTACCGTGAATCAGTTGCACAGCCAGATACTCTCGACCCGGACCACCGCCGAGGCGCCAACGCCGGTATCAACCATGCTGCTGGAGCTCCCCTGGCTGAACCCCAACAACGAACCCCGGATTGCCCAGTTACGAATCGAGCAGGACCCGGCAGACGGTGGCCAAACAACCTCTGGCACCCCCCGGGCAACGGAGTGGCGCCTTTCACTGGCCATGGATCTGGACGAAGCCGGGCCTTTGCATTTTGATTTATCACTGCGGCAGGATCAGGTGTCTGCACAAGTGTGGGCGGAGAAGCAGTCCACGCTGCGCCAGGTTCGGGAAGACCTGCCACAATTACGCAAGGGCCTTTCGGATATCGGTCTGGATGTGGTGGACCTGGAGTGCCGGCGGGGGACACCAAGGGGTGCAAGCACCCGTCTCGAACACCGGCTGGTGGACACGCGAGTATGAGTACAGATCAACGGAAAACAGATTCACCGGCGGCAGTGGCACTGAAATACGACGGCGAAAGAGCCCCGGTCATTGCGGCAAGCGGTACCCACGAGCTGGCGGAGGAAATCATCCGCATTGCCCGTGAACACAATGTGCCGCTGTACGAAAACCCGGAGCTGGCCAGCATACTGGCGCGACTGGAATTGAACGACGAAATCCCGGAGACACTCTACCGGGTGGTGGCTGAGATTCTCGCCTTTGCCTTCAACCTTCAGGGCCGTACGCCAGAGGACGCCGGACGACCCCGTGAAGATTAGGCAGATAAGCTCATAGGTCAGGCTGCCTGGCGTTTACGAAGCGCTGATACCAGTTCGGCTTCCGGCCGCGAAATGCCGCAGGTGTTCATCAGGTCGTCGATATCCGCCCCCAGGTCCACTAACCTTGAGGCCTCATCGTAGGAAATTCTCAACGGATCATTCTGACGCATTTCGTCAAGCATACCGCGCAATTCATGAAGCTGGCGCTCGCACGTGACCACTCGCTGCCCAACCCCCATACTGCCACTGGCCGTCGCGTGGAGCTCGCGGCCAAGGGTTTCGCAGCGCTCTTTCATTTGCTCTCGAAGTTTTCGGTTTTCACGGCGTAGCATCAGGCCCTGGGCAAACAGTAAGCACAGGGCAGCGGCTGTAGGGAGCCACGGAGCCAGGGAAGAGATTTCTGCAAACATAATGGACGTCCTCGGTTCGTTGAAACCACCGGGCGTCCATCCAGCCTGCTGTCCGGCCAAAGCCGGCGTTACAGCGAGGAGATTTCAGCCCATTCGTGGTCTGACAACATTTTGTCGAACTCGACCAATATGATCAGTTCGCCGTTCTTGTTACACACACCCTGGATGAACTTGGCACTTTCCTCGTTCCCCACGTTGGGCGCGGTCTCGATTTCACTGGCTTTCAGGTACACCACCTCGGCAACCGAATCCACCAGGATGCCCATCACCTGGTTGGAGGACTCCATTACCACAATGCGTGTCGCGTCTGTTACTTCCGCATCCGCCAGGCCAAAGCGACGGCGGGTGTCAATAACGGTGACCACATTGCCCCGCAGGTTGATGATGCCCAAAACGTAATCCGGGGCACCTGGAACCGGCGCAATCTCGGTGTATCGCAACACTTCCTGGATCTGCATGACGTCGATGCCATAGGTTTCATCATCCAGCCTGAAGGTCACGTACTGCAGTACCTGATCATCCTGGGCCTGATTTTGCTGTCCGCTCGGGGATGCCATAGCCTTGTATCTCCTGTTCGGCTGCCCGGCGGGCAGCCTGATCGTCAAAAATTCATCATCAGTGCCCAATACTATAGTTCAGGGCACAAACCGTGCCAGCAGAGCACGGTTTCATTCGGTAACCGGAGATTGCTAGCTCAGGTCGAGGTGGTGTTCCCGCTCAGCCCGGACCAGCAAGTCCGCCATGGTTTTAACATCAATCAGTGCGCACATGTGGTCAATGACCGTGCCAGCCAGCCAAGGCCGCTTGCTGCGGGCCGTCCGCCAGCGTACTTCATCCGGTTTCAGGGTAAACGACTGCGCAACATCGTCACAGGCCAACCCCCATTCACTACTGTCCAGCCGGATCACGAAGCGATAGTTGTCCCGTGCGCCCGCCGGTGCCCGACCCGCCATGATCCATTCCGCTGTATCCACCACTCTGAGATTGCGGTCCCGGTCCGGGCGCATGCCCATGTACCAGCGGGGGCTGCCGGGAATCGGCTTCACCGGATCTTCTATTCGGTGAATGGCGCCGAGCAGTATCAACGGCACCGCCAGTTGCAGCCCTGCAACCGTAAAGATCAGGCATTCAAAAGGTTTGTCTGACCATTCCGGCCGACCCGGGGGCTCCACCTCAGGAGGCGACGGAATATCGGCAGCCTGTTTGTGCTCAACCGGGGGTGGCTCCACCTCCGGCGCCTTCTCGACCACCGGGGCCGGTGCTGCCGGCTTTCGCAACTCAGCCTTCGCCTTCTCGGCCGGCCGGGCCACAATGGGCGCGGGCTTTGGCGCGATGCGAGTGCGTTCTCGGGAGACCGGTTCTGGCGGTTCCGGCTCTTCACGCAGGGCGGTATCCGTCGCCGTATGCAGCAGTTCGTCCAGATAGCTGGCAATGGCGGAGCTGGGGTCCGCCACCTGTGTCATTTTTTTGTCAGCCATGCCGACGCTCCGCCACCGAGCGTGTTGTTTCCTGTAGATCACTCAGCAGACGGGCATATCCCCGAACGCCATGAGTTTCAGCATCCATGGATGACGGGGTAACTCCGGCCTGACTGGCGTCGCGGAATTTGGTGTCCACTGGAATGGCGAAACGCCAGAGCGTATCGCTGTGAGTCTTTCGCAACTGGTTAAGACTTTTCACCGATGCTTGGGTACGGCGATCAAACAGCGTCGGTACAATGGTGTAGGAAAGCTGGTTTTTCTGGGAACGCATGATCATGGTGAGCGTGTGCAGCATCCGCTCGAGTCCCTTGATGGCGAGAAACTCGGTCTGAACCGGAATGATCAGGTGTTGTGCGGCGGCAAGCGCGTTTACCATCAGCACGCCCAGCGACGGCGTGTTGTCCAGCAGGACGTAGTCGAAGTCATCCCACAACTGGGCCAGGGCTCTGGATACAATCAACCCCATGCCCTCAACACCGACCATCCTCCGCTCAAGGGTTGCCAGCGCTGTGCTGGCCGGCAACAGGGACAGCCCCGGACAGCTGGTTTCGGTAATCAACTGGGCCGGCAGACCATCCGGCACTTTGCCCTGATGCTGGAACAGATCGAACACACTGTGGGCGATGGTGTCCGGGTCATACCCAAACCAGCTGGTCAATGAGCCATGGGGGTCCAGATCGACCACCAACACACGCTTACCACTCTCCGCCAGTAGGCCACCCAAGGCTACAACCGACGTGGTTTTGCCCACACCGCCCTTTTGATTGGCTACTGCCCAGATGCGCACGCTGTGCACTCCATATCTGTCACCAAATCCATCGCCAAGCTCGTCACCACACTGATTCCCCAGAAATACCCGTTCCGGAAGCGCCGCACGCATACCGTGTTATCGGCCACGATCCGTTCAACTTGAAAACAATCCGGCAAGAGGTTGCCGGGACCTAAAGATGTACAGACGTTAATACAGATATTGTGCCAACTCGCCTATAGGCACCTTCCGCCATGACTCTGCAACGTGATGATCGAAAAGGTGTTATCGCATCGCGCCACGAATACTGGCATCGCGGGAGATCAGCAGAACCACGCGTCGGTTGCGACGGCGACCTTCCTCGGTGTCGTTGCGGGCCACCGGTTGGTGCTCACCGTAACCAACAGCGGCCAGCCGTTCGGCCTCAACGCCCTCCATTGACAACATGCGTACAACCGCCGCTGACCGAGCAGCGGAAAGCTCCCAGTTGGAGGGAAAGGCACTGGTGTTTATCGGGCGGTTATCTGTGAAGCCCTCAACCCGAATGGCATTATCCCGGTTGCGGAGTACAGCGGCGATTTTCGCCACCACTTCGAAGGCATCGTAATGGGGCTCGGCATCGCCACTGCCGAAAAGCAGGCTGTTGCGCAGACTCAGCTCTAACCACTCGTCGCTGGTTTCCAGGGTAACCACGCCCTGGTTGATCAGTTCGTCAAACTCCAAAGCCAACCGGTCCGCCATAGCGCGCAGCGCCTCGGTGCGCCCTTCAGCGCTCATGGCAGGATTCTGAGGTGCTTCGGTTACGGCAGGCTCAATCACGTCTTCAGCGGCCTGAGGAGTCGAACGCCGGGGCTGGTCGCCTACTTCTATAGGTTGGAAGGAGCGCTGAGGGGCATTGAAGACGCCTGTCAATGTTTCAGACAGCACCTTGTACTTGCCCTCGTTCACCGACGACACGGAATACATCACAACAAAGAACGCAAACAACAAGGTGATGAAGTCGGCGTAGGAAATCAGCCAGCGTTCCTTGTTGTGAAGATCGTCATCCTGCCGCCTGCGTCGTCTCATCAGCTTACCCTTGGCCCGATGCCGGCACTACAGGAAGCCCCGTAAGCGCAGCTCGATGGATTTAGGGTTCTCGCCTTCTGCAATGGCGATGATGCCGTCGATCATCATGTCTTCATAACGGGTGCGTTCCCGCAGAATGCCACGCAGCTTGTTGGCAACCGGGAAGAACAGCAGGTTGGCCAGCGCCACACCGTAGATGGTGGCCACAAACGCGGTGGCGATACCGCTGCCCAGTGACTGGGGGTCTTCGAGGTTGGTCATCACCTGAATCAGCCCCATCACCGCGCCGATGATGCCAATGGTGGGCGAATAGCCACCCATGGCCTCAAACACCCGAGCGGACTCCAGATCCCTCTGTTCACGGGACTCCAGGTCCACCTCCATGATGCTGCGAATGGTTTCTGTCTCAGCACCGTCCACCAGCAGTTGCAGCCCCTTACGGGCAAAGCGTTCAGATTCTTTCTCAGCCAACCCTTCCAGCCCCAGCAGACCCTGCTTACGGGCCTTGACGCTCCAGTCAATAACCTTGCCAATACCATCTTCCAGGCTGATATAAGGCGGAAAGAACACCCAGCGCACCTGGGAAAAGGCCCGCTTTAACAGCGGCCAGGAGGTCTGGAGGATAGTGGCTGCGAGCGTACCACCAATGACGATCAGCGCGGCCGGGCCATTGAACAGCGAGCTGACGGCACCGCCTTCCAACAGGTTTCCACCGAGAATCGCCACAAAGGCCAGAATGACGCCCAGCAGGCTGAGAATATCCATCAGCTAACCCCATCTGTCAGGCGGGGACCAATGTCATCAAGCGCGAGGATTTCGTCAGACAACCCGGCCTTGGCCACGGCCATGGGCATACCGTAAATCACCGACGTTTTTTCGTCCTGGGACCAGATATCGGAGCCGGACTGTTTCATAAGGCGACAGCCTTCCTTTCCATCCGACCCCATACCCGTGAGGATCAGCCCCAGGGTCTTTCCGGGAAAACTCCTGGCCAGGGAGCCGAAAGTCACATCCACGCAGGGCTTGTAGTTAAGCCGGTCATCTCCGGGAAGAATCCTGACTCTGCCCTGGCCACCCCGGTTTTCAATCATCATCTGCTTGCCCCCGGGGGCAAGCAGCGCGACGCCCGGCTTCAGCATTTCTCCGTCTTCCGCCTGGCGCACCTCAATCTGGCATAGTTTGTTCAGCCGTTCGGCAAACGCCGGGGTAAAACTGGCTGGCATATGCTGAACGAGAACCACAGGCGCGGGAAACCCGGCCGGTAATGCCATCAGTACACGTTGCAAGGCCACCGGGCCGCCGGTTGACGTGCCGATGGCAACCACACTGTAGTGTTTCGCAGGCCCACGGCGAATCGAACGACGAACCGGTGCTTCAGGCTCAGGGGAGCTGCTGCGAGAAGGTCTATCTGGTGTCGCCGGCCGTTCCGGCACGCTGCGTCTTGCCGGTGCCGGGCTACGGGACGAAGGCGCCGGGGGTGTCGCAGGAGGCGGCGCAGACGGTTTTGCACCTGGGCGACTGCCAGCAACATCCAGCACACGCTCAATGAGTATTTTCTGAAGCTGGCTGGAATCCCGGGCGATTTCCTCAAAATTCTTGGGCAGGAAATCAACGGCACCTGCCTCAAGGGCATCCAGGGTCACCCGGGCACCCTCGTAAGTCAGGGATGAGAACATCAATACCGGCGCTGGGTGTCGCTTCATGATCTCACGGACGGCGCTGATACCGTCCATGACGGGCATCTCGTAGTCCATGGTAATGACATCAGGCCTCAGCTTTTCAGCCAGCTCGACACCTTCACGCCCGTTGGTAGCCACCCCAATCACCTTGATCTGACCGGAAGCGGTCAGGATTTCCGTCAGTCGCTTGCGGAAAAAACCTGAATCATCAACGACCAGGACAGAAACCGTCATCCATTTCTCCTAAACCTGGGCCTGCCGCAACGTTATTTTCCGTAGTTCTGAAGCAGGCTCGGAACATCAATTATGAGTGCAATACGACCATCGCCAGTGATGGTTGCACCCGCCATACCCGGCGTTCCCTGCAGGGCCCGGCCCAGGGGCTTGATCACCACCTCTTCCTGCCCGATCAACTGGTCCACCACAAAACCGACGCGCCGCGTGCCCATGGCCACGATAACCACGTGGGCATTTTCCGGTTCCGGCTGCCCGGCTGCGCCTTTGATCAGCCATCGCTTGATGTGAAACAACGGGAAGACCTTGTCTCGAACCACGATGCATTCGCGTCCATCCACAATGTTCTTCTTGCTGAGGTCCAGATGGAAGATCTCAACCACGTTCACCAACGGCAGCGCAAAGGACTGGTCGCCAAGCATGATCATCAGGGTAGGCATGATGGCCAGGGTCAGCGGTACTTTGATGACGATGCGTGAGCCCTTACCCAGCTCCGACTCCACGCTCAGCTGCCCGTTAAGCTGGCTGATCTTGGTTTTCACCACGTCCATGCCGACACCGCGACCGGACACGTCGGATATCTGGTCCTTGGTGGAGAACCCGGCGGCGAAAATCAGGTTGTAGCACTCGGTGTTGGTCAGCCGATCGGCGGCGTCCTGTTCATAGATGCCCTTTTCAACTGCTTTTCGGCGCAGCACATCCGGATCCATGCCGGCACCGTCGTCTTCGATGGACAACAGGATGTGATCCCCTTCCTGCTCGGCAGACAGAGTGACACGGCCCTGACGAGGCTTGCCCGCCTTTTCACGAACATCGGGTGCTTCTATACCGTGATCAACCGAGTTGCGAACAAGGTGGACCAGAGGATCGGACAGCGCCTCCACCAGGTTTTTGTCCAGGTCGGTCTCTTCGCCGTGCATCTCAAGGTTGATTTCTTTTTTCAGGCTGCGGGCCAGATCGCGAACCACCCGCGGGAAGCGGCCAAACACTTTCTTGATGGGCTGCATCCGCGTTGCCATCACTGCGGCCTGGAGGTCGGTGGTGACCACGTCCAGATTGGAGACAGCCTTGTGCATATGCTCGTCTTCACTCTGGGCACCCAGACGCTGTAACCGGTTACGCACCAGCACCAGCTCACCCACCATGTTCATGATGTCGTCCAGGCGTTTGGTGTCCACCCGTACCGAGGTTTCGGCAACCGGCGCATTGGCGTCCCGTGCCGGCATCGCAGGTGTTACGCCTGCCTTGCCATTCTCCGCAGGGGCTTTTTCGGGTTTACCAGCCGATTGGGCGGGCTTGTCAGTCTTGGCACTGGCAGGTTTGGCGGCAGGCTGCTTCGCAGCAGGCGCAGGGGCCGATTCGGCAGTTTCTGCCGTGGGGCTACCGCCCTTACCATGCAGGTCATCCAGCAACTTTTCGAACTCGTCGTCCGAAATCAGGTCGCCGCCACCCTTGCTGTCACCGGCCTCATCGCTGGCAACGTTGCCAGCCGATGTATCCTGACTGTCAGGGACTTCCTTGCTGGATTCAGGTGGGCCTGAAAACTGACCCTTTCCGTGCAACTGGTCGAGCAGGGCCTCGAATTCATCATCGGAGATGTCGTCTCCGCTCCCGCCCTCATCACCGGAAGGCTCATTGCTGTCGCCGCTGGAAACCGGAGCGCCGGTCTTTTCCTCTTCCAGGGCATCCAGCAACCGCTCGAATTCATCGTCGGTAATATCACCGCCATCGTCACCGGAACTGGCTTCATCGCTCTCGTATTGTTCTTCGCGAGCGACCGCTGCGTTTGCTGGCGCCGACTCCCCTGCCGGCTGCGCCAGTGCGTCCAGAGCTGCGATCAGTTCCTCGGGAGCTGGAGTCGGTTCTTCGTGATGGCGAACCTGTTCAAACATGGCATTGACGTGATCCAAGGCTTCCAGCACCACGTCCATCAACTCGGAATCCACTTTGCGCTTGTGGTTGCGCAGGATATCGAAGACGTTTTCCGCGGAATGGCAGCAGTTCACCAAGGCATCGAGCTGCAGAAACCCGGCACCGCCCTTTACGGTGTGAAAGCCCCGGAAGATGGCGTTGAGCAGATCACTGTCGTCCGGGTTTTGTTCCAGGTCGACCAGTTGCTCCGACAGCTTTTCGAGTATCTCGCCTGCTTCAACAAGGAAGTCCTGCAGGATCTCTTCATCGGCATCAAGCGCCATGCGTTACCCTCTTTTACTCAGAAACCGAGACTGGACAGAAGATCATCAACATCGTCCTGCCCCGATACTACGTCTTCGCGTTCTTCGGCCTTGATCTGTGGACCGACACCCTGTTCCGCCGATATCTTTTCCCGTTCTTCCAGTTCATGCACGGTGCCGGTCATCTGGTCCACATGGCTCGCCATCACTACCAGGCTCAACAGATGTTCTTCCACCTCTTTAACCAGAGTGGTGACCTTTTGGATCACCTGTCCTGTGAGGTCCTGAAAATCCTGGGCCAGGAGAATTTCCGACAGGTTGTCGTACATCGCCCCGGCATCGGTATTCAGGGTTACGAAAAATGTGTCGATACGGGCATAGAGCTCACGGAATTCCGCCGGGGCCATCTCACGGCGGCGAAGTTTCTGCCACTGGTCTCTCAGCTCGGCGGCCTCATCACGGAGGGCGCTGGCCTTGGGCATAGCCTCCTCAACCAGATCCATGGTCCGATTGGCTGCTTTGCCGGTCATCTGAACCACGTATTCCAGACGATCCGAGGCATCGGTCATCTTCGACAGAGCTTCTGACTGTTCGTCGTTCCGGGGATCGACCTGGAAATTTCGGATTGCCTCATGGAGGCTGCGGGTCAATCGGCCGACTTCCCGATACAGGCTCTGGTCCCTGACCTCGCTCAGCTCATTGATCAGGCTCATCGCACGGCCATAGTCGCCGGCATTGACCTGCTCAAGCAGTTCGGCCGCCTGGCTGCGGAGTTTCTCCGTAACCTCCGGGTCGAGCCCCTGTTGGTCTTTTTTGCTATTGCTCATGGGAGCCGTCCGACCTCTGATTACTGGATGCGTTCGAAGATTTTCTCAATCTTCTCCTTGAGTACGGCAGCCGTGAAGGGCTTGACCACATAGCCGTTCACGCCGGCTTGCGCAGCGGCGACGATCTGGTCGCGCTTCGCTTCGGCGGTCACCATGAGCACAGGCAGGGTTTTCAGGCTGTCATCGGCACGGACCTCCTTGAGCAGATCGAGCCCGGACATCCCTGGCATATTCCAATCGGTTACCAGAAAATCGTATTTGCCGCTCCTGAGCATCGGCAGTGCCGTATTGCCATCGTCTGCTTCGTCAGTATTGGTAAAACCGAGATCGCGAAGCAGGTTCTTAATGATCCGTCGCATTGTGGAGAAGTCATCCACAATCAGGATTTTCATATTCTTGTCCAATGGGACCTCCAGTTAAAAACGCCCGGAATTCGTTTTTGGCTTCCGGCTCACAGTCTAGCAGGCCGGTAGTTTAACCGCTTATTGTGTGACCTTTGGGCCGGTTGTAAAGCACCGGTTACCAAAAGGCTACAGTAAAGAATGCCTGGCAACGCCGTTCAACGTGACTGGCGGCCTGTTCAGCTCTGCCAACCAGTAAGACGCCCCCGCAGACGGAGCGCGGCCTGGCTGTGAATCTGGCTGACCCGACTTTCACTAACACCCAACACAGCGCCTATTTCCTTCAGGTTCAGCTCTTCCTGGTAATAAAGGCTGAGCACCAGCTTTTCTCGCTCGGGCAGGTCACCAATCGCAGTGGCCAGGCTCTTCCGGAAATTGTCAGACGCCAGACCATCCAATGGGTTATCACTGTCCTCTGTTTCTTCTATCGGCAGCTCGCCGGATTCATTGAGCTCATCCAGACTAAAAAGTCGGCCACTGTTGGCATCGCTCAGAGAGGAATAGTATTCGTCGAGGTCCAACCCAAGCTCCTCGGCCACTTCCGAGTCTTGAGCTTCCCGGCCCAGGCGGTCCTCGACAGCCTTGATGGCTTTGGCAATGCGGCGGGAGTTCCTGTGGACGGATCGGGGGACCCAATCACCCTTGCGAATTTCATCCACCATGGCTCCGCGGATCCGGATACCGGCGTAGGTCTCAAAGGTAGCCCCCTTGTCGGAACTGTATCGCTGTGCAGCTTCCAACAAGCCAATCATGCCTGCCTGCATAAGATCATCCAGCTGGACAGATGCCGGCAGCCGCGCCATGAGGTGAAGCGCTATTTTTTTGACCAGCGGGGCCTGCTCCTCAACGAGTTGGGAAGGTCCTCGTGTACCCGTCCGGTTGTAGATTCCAAGTTCTTTCGCCAATGTCATGTATCCGGCTATTCAGTGACAGGATCAAAATCAGACTTCGACGAGCCGCTCCACAAAGAATTCCAGATGTCCCCGGGGCGACGATGGCAGCGGCCAGCTATCCACTTTCTCCGCAAGGCTCTTGATCGCCAACGACGCTTTTGCTCGCGGATAGGCATCCAACACGGCACGCTGGCGCTGTACCGCCTTTTTTACGGCCTCGTCATACGGCACCATACCCACATATTGTAGTGCCACATCAAGAAAGCGCTCGGTAACCCGGGTCAGTTTTTCAAACAAATGGCGACCTTCCTGCTCATTCCTGACCTGATTAGCCAGTATACGGAAGCGGTTGGTACCGTAATCCCGGTTCATAAGCTTTATAAGAGCGTAGGCGTCGGTAATAGAGGTAGGTTCATCACAGACGACCAGCAATAGTTCCTGTGAGGCTCGGAGGAAGCTGACCACCGACTCGGAAATACCCGCAGCGGTATCAACAATCAGCACATCGATCTGGTCGCCGAGCTCACTGAAAGCATTGATCAGGCCAGCATGCTCCAGGGTGGAAAGCTGGGTCATACGCTGAGTTCCCGAGGAGGCAGGGACGATTTTGATACCACCGGGGCCATTGACCAGCACGTCCCGCAGGTCACATTCACCGGCAATCACGTCCTGGATATTGCGATTGGAGGTAATACCCAGAAGCACGTCAATGTTGGCAAGGCCCAGGTCGGCGTCTAGCAGCACCACCCGACGTCCCATTTGCGCGAGTGCGATGCCAAGGTTCACTGAAACGTTACTCTTGCCAACGCCCCCTTTCCCGCCGGAAACGGCAATCACCTGTACCGGATGTGGTTTGCTCATACTGACTCTGATCTCTTGCCGCGTTTAACCGCAGGCTGTGTTGTTTTTAAACAGCGACTGCCTGTTGCTGCTGGAGTTTCTTCAGCCTCTCCACGGCCAACCGCACCAGCGGAATGGACTCAGCGTGGTGCAGGTCTTCCGGGATTTTCTGCCCGTCGGTGTAATACGCCACCGGCAATCCCGTTTCCATGACGAATCCCAGCGATTCACCCAGGGTCAGTGCTTCATCGATTTTGGTCATCACACAACCCGTAAGATTTGCCATCTTATAGCAATGCCAGACGGATTTCATGATGCGCGGCTGACTGGTGGCCGAAACCACCAGATGGGTTCGAATCCGGTGGTGACTGCGAGCCAGCTCCATGAGCTGCTCTTCGTAGCCCTTGTCGGTACTGGTCAGGCCTGCGGTGTCAATCAACACCAGGTGGCGGTCCGACAGCTCGTCCAGTATGTCATCCAGGGAATGTGTTTCGTCCACGACCCGCACCGGAACGTTCAGTATGCGCCCGAACACGAATAGTTGCTCATGAGCCGCGACCCGATAGCGATCGGTGGTGACCAGTGCCAGGGAGTCGGGGCCGTGGCGCAGCACGTAATGCGCGGCCAGCTTGCCGATGGTCGTCGTCTTGCCGGACCCGGTTGGTCCCACCAGGGCATAGACACCGCCCTCTTCCGCCCACTCCGTGCGCGCGGTCTTGACTCCGGCGGCCAACATTTTCAGAGACTGCTTCCAGCCATCCTCGAGCCGCCCTGCACGGTGACGCCGGGACAGAGAATTGGCAAGCTCCAGTCCGAGACCGAATTCCTGCAACTTTTCAGACAGCCTCTTCTGTACTGCGTTCACCGCTGTTTGTTCAGGTTCACCGCCGTTCCGGGCACTGACCAGATCGCGAAGGGAACTGATTTCCGCGCGCATTTGCGCCAGCTCACCGGAATAGGCGGCGCTGGCAGCTGTTGGCTCTTCAACCATTATGTCGCCATCGGCAAGCGATTCTTTCGACAGGCCTGCGTGGCCGAATTCCCCACCCGAGACCGCGTTGCCATAGGTCGCGCGCTTTTCCCGCACTTCCCGAATACGATCCCGGGAGCGGCCGAGCTCGTCCTCCAGGCGGCGATGCTGTTCCGCCTGCAACTCGGCGAGCCGTGAGCCATTGGTGGCTTCCCGTGCCGCATCACCGAGGCGCTGACGCGCCATGTTTTCGTCATAATCGAGCGCTGTCACAATTTCGACACCACCATCCACACGACGATTGGAAAGGATTACGGCATCGGGCCCCATCTGATCCCGCACCTGACGCAGTGCCTCTGCCATGCTTTGGGCAAAAAACCGCTTTACTTTCATAATGATGACTCCTCCCCGGTCAGCACTTTCCAGCGCCTTCCGCCTTTCCAGCCGCGGCCTTTACTGACCGACGGATGCGACAATAGTGATCTGTTTGTTATCCGGAATTTCCTGGTACGACAGCACGTGCAGGCGCTCTACTCCGTAGCTGGCAAACTTCGCCAGCACCGGGCGCAAGGGCCCGGAAACCAGTAGAATCGCCGGCTTGCCCAGCATCTCCTGGCGCTGGACGCTGTCCTGGAGCGACCGTTGGAGCTTCTCAACCATATTCGGCTCCAATACCAGCCCGATGTCTTCCTGACCGCCGGATTGTTGACTCTGTTGCATAGACTTTAGCAATAACTGTTCCAAGTCCGGGTCCAGAGTAATCACCGGAATCTCTGCGTCGTTGCCACAGATACTCTGAACAATCATCCGGCGCAGCGACTGGCGGGCAACCGTGGTCAGCAGTTTCGGGTCCTGGCTCTTCGGATGGACGTTGACAATGGCCTCCGCGATAGACCGCATGTCGCGGATCGGTACTTCCTCTTTCAACAGGTTCTGCAACACCTTCAACAACAGGCTGATGGAAACGGTGGTAGGCACCAATTCTTCCGCCAGCTTTGGCGACACTTTCTCGAGCTGGTCCAGCCATTTCTGGACTTCCTCATGGCCAAGCAGTTCGTGGGCGTGTTTCTGGAGGATCTGATTAAGGTGTGTCGCCACGACAGTACTGGCGTCCACGACGGTATACCCAAGGGTCTGTGCCTGATCTTTCTTGTCCGGCTCGATCCAGCTGGCATCCAGGCCGAAGGCCGGGTCTTTGCCCTCTATTCCCTCGATCTTGCCGAATACCTGACCGGGGTCAATCGCCAGTTCACGGTCCGGGTGAATTTCTGCCTCGGCAATGGTGACGCCCATCAGGGTGATTCGGTAAACGTTGGGCATAAGGTCGAGGTTGTCGCGGATATGGACCGAGGGCATAAGGAAGCCCAGATCCTGTGAGAGCTTTTTACGAACCCCCTTGATGCGACTGAGAAGCTGACCGCCCTGGGATTTATCCACCAGCGGAATCAGGCGGTAGCCCACCTCCAGGCCCACAATATCCACGGTGGCCACATCGTCCCAACCGAGCTCCCGGGTCTCCCCCGGCGGCGGCAGCTGGGCACTGTGTTCACCGCCCTCACCACCGGGCGGCAGGTCGCGCCCCGGGCCTGCCGGGCGGGCACCGCCGCCCCGGACCGGGAACACACCATCCTCCTCGACGGTCTGGCGTTCCTGTTGCCATATGTACCAGGCAATACCACCTGCAATCGCACCCAGACCAAGGAATGCCACGTGCGGCATGCCAGGAATCAGGCCAAGAATGATGAGGATAACGGCCGCGATACCCAGCGCCTTGGGGGCATTGAACATTTGTTGCAGTATCTGCCCGCCCATGTCCTGGCTGGACGTTACCCGGGTAACCATGATCGCTGCAGACGTCGACAGCAGCAGTGACGGAATCTGTGCCACCAGGCCGTCACCAATGGTCAGTAGTGCATAGTTCTGTGTAGCGGTACCAAAATCGAGACCGTGCTGAAGCATACCGATGGCAATGCCACCGATCAGGTTAATGGCCAGGATCAACAGGCCGGCGATGGCGTCGCCCTTGACGAATTTACTGGCGCCGTCCATGGAGCCGTAGAAATCGGCCTCCTGGGCGATTTCAGCCCGGCGATGCTTGGCTTCTTCCTGGTTGATAAGACCGGCATTGAGGTCGGCATCGATGGCCATCTGCTTACCCGGCATGGCATCCAGGGTGAAACGCGCGCTGACTTCCGACACTCGGCCGGCACCTTTGGTCACCACCAGGAAGTTGATGATCATGAGGATGGCGAAGACGACAAGGCCAACCGCGTAGTTACCGCCGATGAGGACCGCGCCGAACGATTCGATCACCTTACCGGCCGCATCACCGCCCTCATGGCCGTTGAGCAGAACAATCCGCGTGGAGGCAACGTTGAGCGCCAGCCTCAACAATGTTGCCACCAACAAAACTGTCGGAAAGGAGGCAAACTCCATCGGCCGCAAGGCGTAGACACACACCAGCAGGATCACGATCGACAAGGTGATGTTGAAGGTGAAGAACACGTCCAACATGAACGCCGGCATGGGCAGAATCATCATGCCGAGCAATCCCATCAACATCACGGGAATGCCGATATTACCCCGCGTCAGGGATTTGACATTATTGAGGACTAGCGCTCGGTCCATGCCGGGAAACTCTCCGATTGGCGGTTAACCGCAGGGTTATGCGGGTCGTTTTTTTGACGCAGACGCATCGTTTGAAGGGGTATTCGCAAGATCCGTACCACCCCTAACGGCTTTTCTTCTCACCGCGCCTGACGGATTCGGCCAGATACGGTATCCTTGCGCCATTTGCTGGCGTCTTTACTGCGCCCAATCAAATCATCGACCCAGACGCAAAGGTGAGCCCATGCCAATTCACGAGGTCAAGCACCCCCTTATCCGCCATAAACTCGGCCTGATGCGCCGCTCAGACATCAGCACCAAAAATTTCCGGGAACTGGCTCAGGAAGTAGGTGCTCTGTTGACGTACGAGGCCACCAAGGATTTTTCACTGCAGAAGAAAACCATTGAAGGCTGGGCCGGCCCGGTGGAGATTGAACAGATCCAGGGCAAGAAGATCACCATCGTACCGATTCTGCGGGCCGGCTTGGGTATGCTGGACGGCGTACTCACCCTGATTCCCGGTGCCCGGGTCAGCGTTGTCGGCCAGGTGCGCAACGAGGAAACCCTGGAAGCCAGCACCTATCTTGAGAAGCTGGTAGGTGAACTCGATGAGCGCATGGCGATGATCATCGACCCCATGCTGGCCACCGGCGGTTCCATGATCTCCACCATCGACCTGCTGAAGAAAGCCGGTAGCAACGAGATCCGCGCCCTGGTTTTGGTCGCAGCGCCGGAAGGCGTGGAAAAGGTGCTGGAGAAACATCCTGATGTGTCGATCTATACCGCATCAATCGATGAAAGGCTGAACGAGAAAGGCTATATCCTTCCCGGGCTCGGCGACGCCGGCGACAAAATCTTCGGCACCAAGCAGAAGGACGTCTAACCATGCAGGACCATAGCACCGACCCGGTCTGGAAACAGGCCATTGCCGGCTCACAAATGCTGCTGGTGGCTTTTGGCGCATTGGTACTGATGCCTCTGATTACCGGCCTCGATCCCAACGTTGCACTGTTCACCGCAGGCATTGGCACCCTTATTTTCCATATTGTCACCGGCGGCCAGATTCCCATTTTCCTGGCCTCATCCTTCGCCTTTATCGCTCCGATCATTGCCGCCAAGGGCCGCTTCGGCCTTGAAGAAACACTCGGTGGCCTGATGGCCGCGGGCATCCTTTATATAATACTGAGCGGCGCGGTGCGCCTGCGCGGTACCGGTTTCATCACCCGCCTGTTGCCCCCTGTGGTCATCGGCCCGGTTATTATGGTGATCGGCCTTGGCTTGGCGCCGGTTGCCGTCCACATGGCTTCTGGCCGCACCGGTGACGGTGCGCAACAACTGGTGCCCTACGACACTGCCATCTGGATTGCGATGATCTCCCTGGCCGTGACGGTCGTTATGGCTGTCTGGTCCAGCGGTATCTTCCGCCTGATTCCGATCATGTTCGGTATTATTGTCGGGTACATACTGTCGGCCTTTGCCGGCATCGTGGACCTGTCACCCATCACCAACGCGCCCTGGTTCGCCATTCCCAATTTTGTGGCGCCGGAGTTCAGTTGGGCAGCCATCCTGTTCATGATTCCGGTAGCCATCGCACCGGCCATTGAACACATTGGCGATATCCTTGCCATCGGTACCGTCACCCGCAAAAACTATCTGGAGAAACCCGGCCTGCACCGCACCCTCCTGGGCGACGGCCTGGCCACCAGCGCCGCCTCAGCCCTTGGTGGCCCGCCCAACACCACCTACTCCGAAGTCACGGGCGCCGTAGTGCTGACCAAAAACTTTAACCCGAAAGTCATGATCTGGGCGGCGTGCATTGCCATCGTGCTGGCTTTCATCGGCAAATTCGGTGCCGCGCTCCAAACTATACCAGCGCCTGTCATGGGCGGTATCCTTTGCCTGCTGTTCGGCTCCATCGCCGTCGTGGGCCTGAATACCCTGATCCGCCACCAGGTCGACCTGTCGCAGGCACGCAACCTGGTGATCGTTGCTGTCACCCTGGTCTTCGGTATCGGCGGCATGGCGATTGGTAATCTGGAAGGCATCGCCCTTTGCGCAGTGGTCGCCATAGCCCTCAACCTGGTCCTGCCAGGCAAAGGCGAAGCATGGGGCGCAAGAATCCATGAGAAAGACACCCACTGACGGCATGCCAATGAAAACGGCTGACAGCTCCGGCATCAGCTTTACCGCCCTATATACCGGTGCCGTATGGCACCGGTACGGCCTCTCCGACAAAGTGCTTTTGACTGACCAGGGGCGCTGGTTGTATCACCTGATGACGCCCTTCGAGGTCGGCAGCAAAACACTCATCGGCGGCAACATCCGCACCTTCCTGCTGCAGCGACACCTGATCATCGATCACCTGATCGAACAGGCCCTAGACCGCGGCGCCACCCAGGTACTGGAAATCGCCTGCGGAATGTCGCCACGGGGTATCCGCTTGCGGGACAGGCACCCTCACCTGCACATGGTGGAAGCCGACCTCCCTGACATGGCCACCCAAAAAACCGCAAGACTCCTGACATCCGGCCACCTGGGCAACCTCCATCAGGTGATGCCCATCGACATCCTGGCGGAATCCGGTGAACAGACGCTGGAGGCGGTTTTCGCGAGAGCATTCGACAGCAAAGAACCGGTGGTTGTCGTCACCGAGGGACTGACCAGCTACTTCTCGTTGCCAGTCATTTCAGAATTCTGGAAACGCCTGGCTACACTCCTGCAACAGCGCCCGGGTTCGGTCTATCTGTCCGAAAGCTACCTGATGCCGAGCCAGCCGCTGTTACGCGGTGCCCTGAAATCCCTCGGCGGCCTGCTCAGCACGGTTACCCGAAGTGATGTCAGCTTCCATTTCCTGGGCGACCAGCAGGCCGCTGAACATTTTACTGACTGCGGCTTTCCTTCCGTTGCCGTCCATAACCCTGCCGACTTTTACGGCCACCTTCCAATTCCGGAAAGCCGCCGTGATCCTATGGTTCGGGTTATTGAGGCGCAGCCTTAGCCCTTTTGTAGCCTGACATTTCGGTGGTGGCAGGCTAACAGTAGACGACTCTCAAACTAAACATCGCGCCGCAAATCTGAAGGAATCGGAAACTTCGGCATCTGGGGCTTCTCGCCCCGTCCCTTGCGGAATTGACGAAGCTGAAACACATAGGCAAGCACCTGGGCGATCGCCATATACAGGCCATCCGGGATCTCACCACCGATCTCGGTATTGTGATAAGCCGCCCGCGTCAAAGGCGGCGTGCGGAGAATCTCAACCTTGTGCTCGCGGGCAATTTCCATGATCTTAAAGGCCGTCTCATCCGACCCCTTCGCAACCACAATCGGTGCCGCCATGTTCTTCTGGTCATACTTCAACGCTACGGCATAATGCGTTGGGTTGGTGATCACCACATCCGCCCCAGGCACATCCTGCATCATCCGCCTCTGAGCCATCTCACGCTGCAACTGGCGGATCTTACCTTTCACTTCCGGCTTGCCCTCAGTGTCCTTAAACTCATCCTTGACCTCCTGCAACGTCATTCGCAGCTTCTTGTGGTGGTCGTACATCTGGAACGGTACATCGATCAACGCGATGATAATCGTGGCACAGGCGAGGATGAAAAAGCTCCAGCCCAACGTCCACAGAACGTGTTCCATGGCAGACCTGGCGGGCTCCTCGGAAATGCTGAGCAAATCATCAGTGCGCAGATTGAGAATCAGGATGGCAATCGCCAGAACCAACCCCACTTTTAAAATAGCTTTGGCCAGTTCGATCAGCGAACGCATGGAGAACATGCGTTTCAAACCTTTGAAAGGGTCCATTCGGTTGAACTTCGGGGCAATGGCCTTGCCACTGATCAGCAGGCCACCGATACCGATGGAACCTGCAATGGCAGCGACCAGCAACAGTACCAGAAGCGGGGCGAGCGCAAAGGCGGCTTCCTTCGCGGACTGGATCAGTTGTACGCTCATGTGCCGGGTATCGAAGATGGCCGAACGCTCCAGTACAAAGCTGTCCCGCATGATGCTTTCCATGGACGCACCAAGGGATGCTCCGAACATCAGCAGGCCACCAGCCCCGGCCAACAGGACGGCCATCGTGGCCAGTTCCTTGGAACGCGCCGTCTGGCCATCCTCCTTGGCTTTCTCAAGCCGTCGGGGGGTGGGCTCTTCGGTTTTTTCCTGGCTGTTGTCGTTCTCTTCGGCCATGGGCAGTCTTCTTTAGTGCAAGGCCGCGATTACGGTTGCCCCTGCAGGTTTCGCATGAATTCGAAGGTTTCTCGGGTGTACTGATCAAAGTGCGGCAGAAAATTGGCGTGCAACACCCAAATGGAAAACAATCCAAAAATCAGGCCAATCGGGAAACCCAGGGCGAAGATGTTCATCTGGGGCGCGGCGCGGGTCATGACGCCGAAGGAAATATTGACGATGAAGACGGCTGTTACCGCAGGCAGCGCCAGCAGCAAGGCGGAGGCAAATATCCAACTGATGCGATGGGCCAGCTCCCAGACGCCTGTCTGCCCAAGACCTTCGAGGCCAATAGGCATGGTGCGGAAGCTTTCAATGAAGACTTCAAATGCCACCAGGTGCCCGTTCATCGCCAGATACAACAAGGTGATGGTGATGGTGTAGATTTGCGCCAACACCGGCACGTTGACGCCATTGGCAGGGTCCACCATCGAGGCGAAGCCAAGACCCATTTGCATGGCGATCATCTGCCCGGCCACCACGAACAGCTGGAACAGGGCCGTGAGGGCGAAGCCCATGCCGACGCCGATCAGGATCTGCTGCAAGGTGATTACCACGCCATCGGCACTGAACGCATCCACTTGCGGTACCGGAGGGATCATGGGAACCACCAATATGGTGATGATCAGAGCCAGCCCCAATCGAACACGGCCGGGCACCAGCTGGGTACCGATGAAGGGAATGACCATCATGAAGCTGGCCAGTCGGAAGAGAGGCCACAGGTGCTGGCCAACCCACTGGTTGATCAGGTCGGCTGTTATTTCCGTAGGCATACCCGGTCAGCCGATCAGGTAGGGAATGCTGGTGATCAACCGGTTCGCGTGATCAAGAAGCTGGGTCAGCATCCAGGGGCCGGCAACGATAATGGTGATGAGTGTCACCAGCAGCCGTGGCAGGAAGCTAAGGGTCTGCTCGTTAATCTGAGTAGCCGCTTGGAAAGTACTGACCACAAGCCCGATTACCAGACCTGGGCCGATGATCAAGGTGGCAAGCGTTACGATCAGCCACAAAGCTTCGCGAAGGATATCGATAACGGTTTCGGGTGTCATGATCGTGCTCCCCTATATCCCGTAACTGGCGGCTAGCGTGCCCATGATCAGGGCCCAGCCGTCCACCAGCACAAACAGCATGATTTTAAACGGCAGAGAAATGATGATCGGAGACAACATCATCATACCCATCGCCATCAGTACACTGGCGACCACCATGTCGATAATCAGAAACGGAATAAACAGGATGAACCCTATCTGAAATGCCGTTTTCAGTTCGCTAGTCACAAAAGCAGGCAGCAACACCCAGAAAGAAACGTCTTCGGCGGTGTCGTATTCTTCGTCGGCTATGCGCATGAACAGGCCAAGGTCGCTCTCGCGAGTCTGCGCCAGCATAAACTTCCGAAACGGCTGGCTGGCCTGCTCCACCGCTTCCAAAGAACTGAGTTCTTCCTGCATATAGGGCTGCAGCGCTACTTCGTTCACCTCTTCCAGTACCGGCTTCATAATGAAGATCGTCAGGAACAGTGTCAGGCCGAGAAGGATCTGGTTGGACGGCGTGGACTGCAACCCCAGGGCCTGCCTGAGAATCGCAAAGACGACGATGATACGGGTGAAAGACGTCATCATCATCAGCATGGCGGGCAGGAAAGTCAGCGCCGTCATCAGCGCCAGGATTTGCAGGGATACGGAGTATTCCTGAACGCCCTCTTCCTCGCCAGGGGTTACCGTGAAGGCCGGGATACCGGGTATATCAGCCAGTGCCGCCGGGGCCCAGGCAGAGAGAATGAACAGGATCAGTAAAGCCAGGGTACGCCCGGACACACGCACCATCATGTCAGGAACCTTCCTTCGATGAAGAACCGGAGCCCCAGGATTTTCCGATCATGCCCTGGAGTTTACGGGCAAAGTCACTGGACACGGGCTCACCAGCACTGACCACCGGTTCTTCAAACACGTGCAGTGTGCGAATCGCCGATGGCGTAACGCCGATAAGGATCTGTTTTCCGCCTACTTCGACCAGCGCAATCCGCTCACGTGTGCCCATGGGCATCACCGAAACCACCTTAATAGCTCGGGTATTGCCACCGCTCATACCGCTCATGCGCCGTACGATCCAGGCACAACCGAAGATGATAGCGATCACTGCCAGAAGGCCAACCCCCAGCGTCAGCATGGTGGCCAAGGTATCTGGCGCTGTGGCGGCTTCCCGTGCTGGTTCCTGCTCCTGGGCGAGCAGCAGTGCAGGCATGGAAAGCGTCAGCACAGCGACGGGAAGGCCGTAACGGACAGTTGAACGACGCATCCACTCCATATTACTTCTGCAACCGTTTGATGCGTTCGCCGGGGCTGATCACATCCGTCAGGCGGATGCCGAACTTCTCGTTCACCATGACCACTTCACCATGGGCAATCAGGGTGCCGTTTACCAGCACATCCAGCGGCTCGCCCGCCAGCCGGTCCAGCTCGATAACCGAGCCCTGGTTCAATTGCAACAAGTTGCGAATCGGTATCTGGGTGTTACCCACTTCCATGGAAATGGTCACGGGAATATCGAGGATGACATCCAGGTCCGGTGCGGGGCCAGTGCCCTGGCTGAAGTTCGATCCTTCCGGAAACTCCTCCATGGGGGCGGCCCGGACATTGTCCTTGCTGTCACCGGATTCATCCTCGCTTTCACCGGCCTCAGCCATGGCAGCCGCCCATTCGTCCTCACGGCCCTCACCATCGTCATCCCCCGATTCTTCCATGGCGGATTCCCACTCGGCGGCGAGCTTCTCGTCTTCGCTGAGTTCCTGCTCGTCTTTCTTATCGTCGTCAGCCATTGCGTCCCACCTTCAGTTGTTTTTTCACTTTGGGCACCGTCGCCCGGTCATGAATCCTTAGCGCCAGCTTGCCATCACGGGTTCCCATCGTGGCTTTGTAGACCGGAATGTCATTGGCAGTCAGGGTCAGTAACTCGGGGATTTCCACGGGAATGATGTCGCCTTCCTTCAGTTTGGCAATATCGCGAAGAGAAATACGCCGTCGGCAAACCGTAGTATTAATGGGAACATTCACATCCTTGATGTCTTCCTGCAAGGCGCTGACCCAGCGCTCATCCACGTCGTCAATATCGCTCTGGACGCCAGCGTCAAGCACATCCCTTATGGGCTCAATCATGGAGTACGGCAGCGCCATATGCAGCTCGCCACCACCGCCATCAAGCTCAATGTGGAAGGTGCTCACAACCACCACCTCACTGGGGCTTACGATGTTGGCCATGGCCGGGTTAACTTCGGAACTGAGGTACTCGAAATCCACTTTCAACACCGCATGCCAGGCTTCCCGCATGTCATGAAAAACCTGGTCAAGCACCATCTGTACGATACGGGTTTCCGTCGGGGTAAATTCACGGCCTTCAATTTTGGCGTGTCGGCCTTCCCCACCGAAGAAGTTGTCCACCAGCTTGAAGACCAGTTTGGCATCCAACACAAACAGCGAGGTTCCACGGAGCGGACGAACCTTGCAGAGGTTGAGGCTGGTGGGCACGTACAGGGTATGGATGTACTCGCCAAACTTCATGATCTGAACACCGCCGGTGGAGACATCGGCGTTACGGCGCAACAGGTTGAACAGGCTGATTCGGGTATAGCGGGCAAAGCGCTCGTTGATCATTTCCAGCGTGGGCATCCGGCCACGGACAATGCGGTCCTGGCTGGCGAGGTCGTAGGACTTGATACCAGCTTCGTCGGATTCCTCATAGGTATCAATGTCGCCGTCGTCCACACCGTGGAGGAGCGCGTCAATTTCGTCCTGTGACAGTAAGTCCTGCATACGTTTCTCTGCCTGTGATATCTGCCCTAGCCGGGCACTGTTGCACTCTCTAGTATGTCGCTAGTAAGTCTCTGTTACACCTCTATGCATTTCTAACGCATTCTCTACTGAACGACAAAGTTCCTGAACAGCACAGCCAGCAAGGGCGGCGCCCCTTCCTGTTCAAGCGCGCTGTTAACGGTTGCCAGCATATCATCAGCCAACGCTTTGCGGCCTTCCGGTGTCTGTAACTCATTAAAGTCCCGGCCGCCGAGCACACCAATCAGTTGACTGCGAAGCAGTGGCATGTGCTGGTTGGCCGCAGCCAGCGCTGCCGGATCCTGAGCTTCGAAAGCCAGGTACACCTGAGCGTAGCGCTGCCGCCCTTCGGCCTGTACCGTAGTGACCAGGGCCTTCTCCAACACCGTGTAGGTGCTGGGCACAAACACTTCAACCTGCTCCGCGCTGTCTTCCTGTTCTGCATCGCTCATGCCCGGGATGCCGCCGCCCAGGAACCACATCGTACCAACGACCGACAATCCGACCGCCAGAACAATCACCACGATCAGCATCAGTATCAGCTTGAGCTTGCCTTTCTTTGCCGGCGCCTCAGGAGGCGCATTGTTTTCAGCCATAACGTAGATCTGCCAGAAATCCGTCAACCGGACCGGTTATAAAGAGGTTTAAGCAAAGGACGGGCCAGATAACCCCATCCTCCCTATCAGAACAGCAGTTTAGCGTTGCTGGGGAGGATGGGCAAAGGGAGAGTGATGGAGATTCATCAGGTGATGGGTTGCCGTGGTCAGGCAAAGATATCAACTTCGCCTTTCCAGGTCAGATCAAGGGATTCAGACGGAAGATCCTGATCGTCGGAACCGGCATCTGCAAGTGCTGCCCCCTCATCCCTGCCGCCCTCCCCGGCGTTATCCTCACCGGCTTGCTGCTGCGATGAATCACTGACGTCAAACTGGTCCAGTGACAGCCCCTGCTCACTCAGCATGTCCCTGAGACGGTGGCTGTGCTGTTCAAGCTGGTCCCGCACGGCCGGGTTAGCGGAATGAACGGTAATATGTGCCTGTTCCTGCTGAACCTGAACCCTGACTTCCATGGGCCCCATATCAGGCGGGGTGAGATGTATTTCTGCGACCGACATATTCCTGGCCGTCAGCCAGGTAAGTTTACCAACGAGCTTGTCGCCCCATTCTGCATGATTGACCGGCACATCAATCGAAGTCGTGTATCCCCGCAAGGCAGCGGCCTCAGCAGGCAGCTTTGCGGCGTTGGGGTTGGTCATCTGCTGATTAGCCAGTTCCACTGCAGACTGAAAGCGTATGGCCCCCTGCAGCGACGGCGTTTCCTGTGGCCGGGATCCCTCGGAGCCCACCCCCGACAGCAAAGCCTCAGTCAACGCCAGCCCCTGAGAGGCGCTAGCCCCCGCGCCCTGACCTGCCGGTAGGCTGTGTTTGCCAGCCGTATTCCCGGGCAAACCGGCAATCATTCCGGCAAAAGCCTGCACACCCGGCATCGCGCCATTGCCCACACCTGGCGGGTTAGCGATTGCCGCCGACGAAGCATTGCCTCCCGCTGGCATCAGCAGGGCCTGCAAGTCAGTGAATGTCAGGGGAACGACCTCCTCCGGAGTCTCCTGATCTGCTAGCAGCGGAGAGCGCGCTTCTTCCGTAGCCTGGCCAGATTCCTCTCCATCGGCGGACGGGTTTGATGGCGCGCTTTTACGCTGGGTATCCGCATTACGAGCCTGAGCATCAGCTGACGGTTTCTCGAGGTTATCAGAACCTGCGTTTTCACGTTTATTCAGACCGGCTTTTTCGCTGCGGGCATTGTCTTCAGCGCGCGCCTGGTCACGCTTTTCAGCCTGTTTTCGGTCAATCCTCTGCTGCTCCGCCCGGGAAACAGAGTCAAACGGACTGTCGCCGTTTTTTTCCCGGTTGCCTGAGACGCTTTTCGAACCGTTATCGGCCTGTGGGCCCTGTGGGGAAGCCTGGGGAAGAACCATTTGGGACATGGCAACCTCTTGCCGCTTTTACTGAATGACGATGGTATCTGAACGCTGCAGACCCCTTTTCAGTACGCTTATTCTGCTTTTTAGCGTACCTGTACGGTATCAAAGCAAAAGCAATGCCATTCGTTCACGTCACGCAATAAAACGCTTGAGTGTGCCCTCAACCTGTCGGAATTCATTCTCGATGTCATCGAGCATCGCTCCGGCCTGTGACAACTGATTGCCAAGGCCCGCCTTTTCCGCCTCGAAACAAAGTTCGCCCAGTCGAGGGGCGCCAATATTGATGCAACTGCCTTTGAAGCTGTGAGCGGACTTTGCGAACGCGTCTGCGTCCGATTTTTCGAGTGCCGCCCGCAGATGTGCGATACGGTCAGAGGAATCATGGAGGTAAGTATTGATCAGAATGTCGAACTCATTCTCCATAACTTCCTGCAACTCGGCCAACGCTTCTTCATCAAGGTGTGGTTTGTCCGTCATGACCAACCCCCTGGTTGTTGGGTGGTACTGCCCTCGCGGCCAGTAACCTCAGAAAAATACCAATCATATATAATTTCAGCCTTGGTGCCATGTTCCCGGTAATTCAGGGAACGCCCAATTTTCTGTAACAACAGCAAACCTCTGCCAGAATAACGATGTTCATCTTCGGCTTCCGGACGTGCCCTGCGGAAATCAAACCCACTGCCACTGTCTTCGCAGACAATAGCCAACTGCCCGCCCCTGCCTGTCATGGTATGAGTCAACGTGAAGCGTATAAAGTGGCCCGCGACATCCGCCAGCCTCCGCTCACGCTCGGCGTAGTATCGTCCGAATCCGTCAGGTGTTGCCTTCCAGTCGGAGCACAGGCCGAGCACACCGTGCTCCAGCGCATTGCTGTACAGCTCAGACAAAAGCGTATATATCTCGCCGCTTTTCCTGCGCAACCCCGGAACCTCCATGCAGATATGCAACAACAAAGGCAGGGGACTGAACTGCCCCAGGGTTCTATCCTGAACCTCGTAGACACAACGCCACTCCGCCGGCCCTTCCAGCGCCGACTGGGGCAGTCGTTCGGAGATACCGGCCAGTTCCGCGTCTTCCACCATTCGCAGGCTGATCAACGTCAGGTCGTCCTGCTCGGGCTGATTTCCCGTAAAGGTACGGATGCCGGCCATAATGGTTTCAAATGGTGAATCCTGCCGGCCCATCTCATCGAGCGAGCGGACAAGACGCTGCTCTCCATACATCTCACCCTTACGGTTCTCAGCCTCCATCACACCGTCTGTCATCATCAGCAAGGTATCACCCGGCTCTGTATGGAACACCTCCATACCTGCGTCAAAGCGGGCATTGCCGAGTACCCCCAAGGGTAGGTGCCGTGAAACAATGGTTTCACGCATTCCATCCTTTCTCAGCAGCACTCCATCAGGGAGCCCTCCATTCCAGATCTGCAGCTGGTTCAGGTGAAAATCCGCCTGGATCATCGCTGCACAACAGAACATACCGGTGGGCAATATCCGGCCCAGTTTCTGGTTGATCTCCCTGAGCACATCGCTGCCGCTGAACCCCTTGCTGGTCATGCCATAGAATATTTCCGCCACGGGCATGGCCCCAATGGCGGCTGGCAGCCCGTGACCTGTAAAGTCCCCAATCAGTATTTGCATGCCGCCGGCCGGGCGCGGGCAGGCGAACAGCACGTCGCCGTTGAAAATTGACATCGGCGACGCGTGGAAGCGGATATTGGGCGCGTCCAGGCAACCGGTATGGGCCACGTTGTCAAAAACCCGCTTGGCAGTCTCCTGCTCTTCCAGTAATTGGCTATTGCGTTCGCGGATCAGATCTCGGTGGTGGCTGAGGGTGCGGTGCATTAGCCGCATGCGATTGAAGGCATTGATCTTGGCTTCAATGATGATGCGATTGTAGGGTTTGGTCAGAAAATCGTCACCGCCGGCCTCCAGGCAACGAGCCAACGCGCCGGCGTCCGACAGTGATGTAAGGAAAATCAGGGGAACCAATTGCTCTCCCGCCAGCACCTTGATCTGACGAGCTGCCTCCATTCCGTCCATAACCGGCATCAGTGCATCGAGCAGAACGATGTCAGGCGCGGACTTCCGGAAAATACTGACTGCTTCCAGTCCGTTTTCGGCGTCTTCAACCTCGTGACCAAGGCGGCGCAACAGGGTTTTGAGTATCAGACGATCACTGTCGCTGTCATCGGCAATGAGAATCCGGAGTGGCCGGTTTTCTGGGAGTGGATCATCCACATCGGGCCTCCGTGACGTCTTCCTCGGGTGATTCAGCGAATCGCGAACAGTTGTTCAAAGTTGGAAATTGACAGAATGCGGCGCACATCGCTGTTGCAGTTTTCAATGCATATCTGCGCACGGTCTCCCCCCGCGTAGTCACGCAGCAACAGCAGCATGCCAAGGGCGGAACTGTCGAGGTAGGTGGTGTCCGAAAGATCGACGATAAAACTGGCCACGTTTTCGTCGCCATGTTCGTACGCATCACGAAACGCCTGATGGGTGCTGAAATCGAAACGCCCTTCAATCTTTATGGTCAGGGTCTGACCATCGTCACTGCGATGCGTATGAATCGGCATTCCGAAGCCTCCATGGTATGCGTGCCGGGTAACGGGAAATGACAGGCGTGCCCAAGGCACCCTGAAATAAAGGATAGCTTACAACACCGAATTTGCATCCGCCCTTTGCTATTTACCAACCCACTCAGCGCCGTCTCGACAGTATCCGCCCGGCGGCTTCGTCCATCTGTTTCTGATCCCTGACATCCTGCTCACGCTGTTCATGCTGGCGGCAGGATTCTATGTACTTTTCCATCCCCCGGCGACGCTCCCAGGCTTTCTGCCATTCTTCGCGGCAAACCTGGAGCCGTTCTTCCGCCTGTGTCAGCAGTTTCTGTTGCTGTACGATAACCTGATCCAACTGGGCGATAAACGCCTGCCAGCCCTGGAGGCGAGCAACAGACACCACACCTTTCTGGCTGCTGCGGATCTGTTCCCGGTATTCCCGCTGATAACGTTCAAGGTTGTCTATCTGCTGACGCTGGGCTTCATGATGCTGCTGCGCTTCCGCCATTTTTTCCAGGGCGGCCTTTTCTTTGCGTTCTTCCAGAGTAAGTACGACCGAAAGGCGCTGGGATCTGAGCATCACCTACCGCCTCCATCGGCCTGCGGCGGAGTTTTGGAGCGATCGGGGGAGCGCCTTTCCGGTACCACCGCCAGCAACTGCTGGACACTGTCCTCCAACGGTGCGCTTTCGTTCAACCCTTGCTGAAGGAACTGTCCCATGTTGCCGATATGGGTAATGGCAAAATCAGTTTCAGGGTCAGAGCCTTTTACATAGGCTCCGACACTGATCAGGTCCCTGGCCTGCTGATAACGCGAGTAGACCTGCTTGAAGCGCTGGGCGCGGGTAAAATGTTCTGCCTCGGTCACCTGCGGCATCACTCGGCTGATGGATGCCTCAACGTCAATGGCGGGGTAGTGCCCTTCTTCCGCCAATCGCCGGGACAGCACAATGTGGCCATCCAGGATCGCCCGCGCGGCATCCGCGATCGGATCCTGCTGGTCATCGCCCTCCGTCAGTACGGTATAAAACGCGGTAATGGAACCGCCACCAGGCCGGCCGTTACCAGTACGTTCCACCAGTTGTGGCAGTTTGGCAAACACCGAAGGCGGGTAGCCTTTGGTCGCCGGAGGCTCGCCCACGGCCAGGGCAATTTCCCGCTGGGCCTGTGCATAGCGGGTCAATGAGTCCATCAGCAGCAATACCCGCTTGCCCTGGTCCCGGTAGTATTCAGCAATTCGGGTGGTCAGCATGGCGGCACGCAGGCGCATCAGTGGTGAATCATCGGCGGGGGAGGCAACCACGACAGATCGGGCGAGCCCCTCATCGCCGAGAATGTCCTCAATGAACTCCTTCACTTCACGGCCCCGCTCGCCGATCAGGCCCACCACGGTGATATCCGCGTTGGTGAAGCGAGTCATCATGCCCAGCAACACACTCTTACCAACGCCGCTGCCTGCAAACAGACCCAGCCGCTGCCCCTGGCCAACAGTCATCAGTGAGTTAATGGCCCTGATCCCCACGTCCATGGACTGACGCACCGGCGCACGGTCCAGCGGGTTGATGATATCGCCACTGAGAGACACCCGGGCTTCCGCCTGTAACGGGCCCTTGCCATCCAGCGGCTCGCCGTTGCCGTTGACCACTCGTCCCAACAACTCGGGCCCTACCGGAACGCGGCTAGCCACCGACAACGGCACCACCCTGGCACCAGGGCGCAGCCCCTCTATGGCCGTGAGCGGCATGAGGTAGACACGGTCATCCTCGAAACCCACCACTTCCGCTTCCACGGTGCCGGCGCCCTGCCCGGTAATGACACAGCGGTCACCGACCACCATAGGGCAGCCCACACACTCCAGGGTAAGACCTACCATGCGCGTCAGACGGCCGGAAAGCTCCGGCAGGGGTTCATCGCTGAAATAGTCCTGCAGCCTTGTCAGGCGTTCAGCCAGGTGTGCTGTCATGGCCTTCATCCTCGTCGGAGTCAAGCACATCGTGCCGGAAGTCGGTAAGGTCGCCCATCATGGCGTCCAATTCTTCTCCTTCGCCGGCGGTTTCGGTATCCAGTTGTCGGTCCAGCATGCCCTGAACGGCCTTCTGGAATCGTTTCTCCACCGTGAAGTCAACCAGGCTGTGGCGGGTTTCCAGCTTACAGCCACCCCTGAGAACAGAAGCATCTTCAACAATGGAGGTGGCTGCCTCGAACCTATCGGCAACCTCACTCACCCATTGATAGTCGTCAGGGTGAATGTGAATACGCACGTTCTCAGACGTGGATGGTAGTGCAGTCATGGCTCGCCGAACCACATCGGTGATGTGGGACGAATCCAGAGAAAGCTCCCGGAACACCACTGAGCGAGCCAGAACGGTAGTCAGGTTGACCAGCGCGGTTTCCACCTCGTCTTCATGACGCTTGATCGGTTCCAGTAATTCACCAAGCAAATGCTCCAGCCGACCCAGCTTGGCATCCACCTCCTTGCGCGTGTCCGCCAGGCCTTCCTCGGCGCCCTGCCCGCGGCCCTCGGCAAGCCCTGCTTCCAAACCTTCCCGGTGCCCCTGTTCACGACCTTCATCAAGACCCGCCTGATACCCTGCGTCACGACCTTCTGCATGGCCGTCGTCACGGGCCGCCTGGCGGATCTCCTCAATATCAGCAGCGGTCAGCGGCTTAACGTCGCGATCTTCTTCCTGCGCCACTTCGTTCCCGCGCGCATCCAATAGCGGAAGCTCCCAACGCTCGTAGGCCGTAAGGTTTTCCTTGGGAATGCGATCGAGGTTACGACGGGGATCTTTCATCACATCATTTCTTCGCCAGCACCGCCAAGGGTGATCTCACCGGCTTCAGCCATACGACGGGCAACGGTGATGATGTCCTTCTGGGCGGACTCCACTTCACTGACCCGTACCGGCCCCTTGGCCTCCAGATCATCCTGCAGAAGTTCGGCGGCCCGCTTGGACATGTTCTTGAAGATCTTCTCCTGAACGGCGTCATCGGCGCCCTTGAGCGCGACAACCAGAACCTCGGAAGAGACTTCCCGCAGCAACGCCTGGATACCACGGTCATCAATGTCCTTGAGGTTATCGAAGACAAACATCAAATCCTCGATCGTTGAGGCCAGATCCGGGTCCATATCCTTGATGGAATCCATCAGGCCGCCTTCGATGCTGCGGTCCATGAAATTCATGATATCCGCTGCCCGCTTGACCCCGCCGATACGGCTGGTCTGGGCAGCCGAGCCACCAGAGAACTGCTTCTCGAGAATATCGTTGAGCTCCTGCAGTGCCTGTGGCTGGATACTTTCCAGTGAGGCCACCCGCATCATCACGTCCAGGCGCACCTTGTCGTCCAGCGTGCCGAGGATCTCCGCGGCCTGGTCCGGATCGAGATAGGAAATAACAATGGCCTGAATCTGGGGGTGTTCGTAGCGGATTATATCGCCCACCGCACGGGGTTCCATCCACTTCAGGGTATCCAGGCCGGTGGTGTTGCCACCGATGAGGATACGGTCGATCAGGCTGGAGGCCTTGTCGTCCCCCAGGGCCTGGGTGAGCATGGTGCGAATATAGTCGTCATTGCCAACCCCCAGACCGGTCTGACCGCCAACGGCCTCAACAAACTGGTTCAGGACATAGGTAACGTCGTCCTTGCTGACGTCTTTCATCTGGGCCATGGCCACGCCAACCCGCTGGACCTCTTTCGGCCCCATGTGCTTGAGCACTTCGGCAGCGTCGTTCTCGCCCAGTGACATCAGCAGGATCGCAGCCTGCTCCACCCGCGGAATCTTGCGCTGGGGCTTTTGCGGCGCATCTGGCTGGCGGTTGTTCTCATCAGTCATCGACATTCACCCACTGGCGCATCACCTGGGAGACCCGCGCGGGGTCTTCCGCAATCAGGCCTTTCAGTGCATTCAATTGCCTATCATAGCTGTCTGTCGCGCCGGGCAAAAGCAGATCGTCCTGTGAATGCATGGCCTCCCGCAAGGCGTCTCCGCCTTCAATGCCATCAAGCCCGTCATAGCCGTCATCGCCGGAGTCGCTCCTGCGCTCGCTGCGGCCACCGCCAGAAAGGCTTTTCAGGGTTGGTCGCAACAGGCCCAGAACCAGAACCAGAATAACCAGGCCTGCGAGAACCTGCTTCATCAGATCCCAGAACCACGGCTGTTCCCAGAACGCCGGTGCTTCAAACTCAATCTGCTCTTCGGCGGCAAACGCGGTATTCATCACCGTAACACTGTCACCCCGGGCTGCCGAATACCCCACGGCATCGCGTACCAGCATGGTCAGGCGCTGCAGTTCCTGTTCGGGCCAGGGTTCATAGCTGACTTCGCCGGTCTGGGGATCCACCACTTTCATGTCATCAACCGCCAGGGCCACCGACAAACGTTTTATGCGCCCAAGTTCCTGGCGGATATAGCTCACGGTGCGGTCCATTTCGTAGTTTCGGGTCGACTCTTCACGCACATTCACAGGTGGCGCCTGGACGTTGCCCTCGTCATCGGCCGTTGCCTGTTCCGGAACCGTCGGCTGAGCGGGCGGCTGGTTAGACAGCGCGCCGGGAATACCACTGGCGCCGCCACCGGCACGCCGCTCGGACATCTGGCGCTCGCTGCGCACGGCTTGCTGTTCGGGATTGAACAGCTCCTCAGCCTGTTCCACCGAAGAGAAATCAAGATCCGCCGTCACTTCCGCGCGAAAACGACCGTCGCCCACCACCGGCCTAACCATGGAGGCAACCCGGCGGGCCAGGCGGTCCTCTACACGGGAAGTGTAATCGTACTGGTCTTCAATCTGCTGGCTGTCACCGCCATCGTCACGACCGGTGAGCAGGTTGCCGCTCTGATCGACCACGGTCACGTTGTCCTTGCTCATTTCCGGAATGCTGCCGGCGACCAGGTTAACAATCGAGGCAATCTGCTCCTGCTCCAGGCGACGACCCGCAATCACTTCGAGGAACACAGACGCTGTCGGCGTGCGCGCATCCCGGACGAACACCGAGCGCTCCGGAATCGCCAGATGAACCCGAGCAGCGCGAACCGTGCGCATGCTGCCAATCGTTCGTGCCAGCTCGCCTTCCAGTCCCCGACGGAAACTGATGGTTTCCATAAACTGAGAGGTTCCAAGGCCCCTGTCCTGATCCAGCAGTTCATAGCCCATGGTCTGTTCGTCCGTGACGCCCTCCGCCGCGAGTTTCAGACGGGCGTTGTAAACCTCATCGGAGGGCACCAGCAATGCGCCCGTGCGTGGGTCCATACGGTAGTCGATACTGTTGGCGTCAAGAATGGTTGTGACATCCTGTGGATTGTAGCCGGACATATCCCCCACCACAGGCTGGTAATTAGGCTCCTGGGCCCAGAGAACCACGGCAACGCCAAGGGCGACACTGGCGGCAAGCCCTACCATCAAGCCCACCTGTCGCAGCAGGTTCAGCCGGTTGAAGCCGAATATCAGGTCGCTACGGCTTTCGCCGGTATCGTCTCCCCGCGACGCGGGCATGTTCGAGGATGAGGTTTCAGCAGGTACGCTGGCCATGGGTCCGCTCCGCTATCAAACCGGCATATTCATGATGTCTTCGTAGGCTTTCACCACCCGGTTACGAACCTGGGTCAATGCCTCGAAGGAGATGGATGCTTTTTCCGACGCGATCATGACGCGGGAGATATCCATGTTGGGGTCTCCCATTTCATACGCCGTCTTCATATCACTTGATGTCTGCTGGAGTTCATTCACAGAGCCCACAGCCTGGCTGAGCATGTCGCTGAATTTGGGAGTGTCCGAGGTTTCCTGGACCTTGGAAGGACCGTCCATCCGTCCCCGGATGTTGTTGTCCTGTTCAACCCGCTGATTCTCCATCATCTGCGAGCGCATATTGCGGATTTCTGAAAGGACACTGTTGATGTCAGCACGCTGAACCATGATTCACTCTCCCGGCCCGCCGTATAAATGGGCAAGCCATTGACCTGGACATATCTGAACAGGTCAAAGCAAACCACAGGCCAACATACATTAACTCTTGTTTTTCATAATGTTAATGAACAATCGGAGAGAAAGGCGAATGACAGCGACGATCTTTTGACGTGGGCACAAAAAACGGCACCCTTAGGTGCCGAACGAAGGAGCCGGTTGGCTGTGGTCAGGCAGCGGCCAGTTCTGCATCCAGATCGATGCCGGCATCGCGCATCTGGGCCAGTTTGTATCGGAGCGTGCGCGGGCTGATCCCCAACTGTTCCGCCGCCCGGTTGCGTCGACCACGCTCTTTTTTCAACGTTTGGATGATAATTCGGAATTCACGCTGTCGGACTTCATCACCCAGCGACGTGGAAGAGAGCGCTCCGAGGCCTGAAGAGCTTTCCTCGGTATAGGCATCCTGAGCATCCAGGCCAAGGGATTCGGCCCCGGATTCGGATACGACCGGATGTGTCGAGGATGGAGATGTCGTGCTGGCTGTGCCACTTTCCATACGCCCGGTGATTCCGAGTTCCAGGCAAAGGTCGCCAGCATGGACGACATTTCCCTGGTGCAACACCAGAGCCCGCTGTATCGCGTTGTCCAGCTCGCGAACGTTGCCCGGCCATTGATGGGCCATCAGCGCATCCCTGGCATCGGGCGCGAAGGTCACGCCGGTCAGTTTCATCTTGCGGCAATGATTTTTCAGCAACGCGTTCGCCAGCGGCATGATATCCAGTGTGCGTTCGCGCAGGGGCTGCCAGTGCATGGGAAAGACCGTCAGCCGGTAGTACAGGTCTTCGCGGAATTTATTTTCCCGCACGTAATCGGACAGATCTCGGTTGGTGGTGGCAATAACCCGCACATCCAGGGCAATGGTCTTGCGACCACCGACCCGTTCAACCTCACGCTCCTGCAACACCCGCAACAGCTTGGATTGCAGGCCGAGATCCATTTCCGAAATTTCATCCAGCAGGATGGTGCCACCGTTGGCCTGCTCGAACTTGCCCGGAGAGGATGCAACCGCGCCGGTAAAGGCGCCCTTTTCGTGGCCGAAGAGGATGGCCTCCAGCATATTCTCGGGAATTGCCGCACAGTTGATCGCCACGAACGCCTGGTCTGACCTGGGAGACTGCTGGTGAATATAGCGCGCCAACACCTCTTTACCGGTTCCACTTTCCCCGGAAATCATCACCGTTGAGTCACTGGCTGCCACTTTGGCCGCCAGCTGGAACATCCGCTTACTGATCGGATCCTCCGCGACGGGTTGATCGACATTTTTCTGGCGACCGCCGCCGACGACTCTCGTCACAGCATCCACGAGCACGGAGGGCTCGAACGGTTTGACCAGGTAATCGATGGCACCGGACTGCATCGCGGACACCGCATGGCTGATCTGGCCATAGGCGGTGATCAGCATGGTAGGCAGGCCGGGATACCGTCTTTGTACTTCATGCAGCAGTTCATGGCCGGACATTCCAGGCATGTTCACATCACTGACAACCATATCCACCGGCGACTCGGCCAGTTGCGCCAGGGCCTGCTCCGCATCAGCGGCTTCACGGACACGAAATTTTGCCAACTCAAGGGTCGTCACCAGGGCTTCTCGAAGATCCTGGTCATCCTCAACAATCAGAATTTGGGCTTTGGCCATAGTAGCCTCCGATCAGTCATTCTTTGGTGGCTGCTGCCGACGGTCACCTGTCGACAACGAACGCACCAATGGCAGGGAAATGATGGCAACAGCACCTCCGGCGGCAGGCGCATCAATCGCAAACCGACCCTGGTGCGCTTTGACCACTGCCTGGACCACGGCAAGGCCCAAGCCGGTGCCATGGGATTTTGTGGTATAGAACGCTTCCAGCAATTGACCCGCCTGCTCCCTGGTAAACCCGGGGCCGTTATCACTCACGCGCACCACCAGTTCCTCGTCGACGGACACAACAGCAACCTCAACCTTGGTCGCCCCGGCCTCAACGCTGTTGTTCACAAGATTGGTACAGGCGCCCACCAGAGCATCGCGATTGCACATCAGCGCTGCGCTATTGATCTGGTCGTTCAGCTCCACCGACACACCGGCAGGGAGTTTCAATCCTTCCAGTGCAGAAGCCAGCGCCTGGACCAGGGTGTCGGCAGACAACTCCTCGGCTAAGCGCGTCTCGCCTCGGGCGAAAATAAGCATGTCACGCACCTGTTGCTCCAGGTGCGTCAAACGGGACATCAATCGTGAGGCACAACGCTGACGCATCTCTTCGTCCAGATCTTCCTGGCTGAGGTGCCCGCCATAGAGAATGGCGGCCGACAGCGGGGTGCGAATCTGATGAGCCAGGGAAGCCACCATCTTGCCCATAGCGGAAAGACGCTGGGCATGGGCGAGCTGAGACTGCAGATGACGGGTTTCTGTCAAATCAGTTAACAGGATCAACTGCCCTGGCTGGTTTTCCATGGTACGAATTTCAATACTGACACGACGGCCGTCCTTGAGTGACACTTCGTGGCCATCATCACGGCGGGGTGCGAAACAACGGCGAATGACATCCACCCACCGCTCTCCATCAAGGGGCTCACCCAATAGCGTGATCGCCGCCGGATTGGTCTGGGTCACCACCCCCTGGCTGTCGAGCACCACAACCCCGGCCGGCAGCGCATGCAGAAGCGTCGAAAGCCGGTCTGCCAGCTCCTCCTTCTGCTCCAACTCCGCCTGGCGCTGCTGCGATTCCGCGGACAGTTCCCCGGACAACTGATTAACACGGGACTCAAGGGTGCGGTAGGAGTCAGTAATCTGCCGGGACATCTGATTAAACAGTTCCAACGCCGTACCCACAGCCTCATCGTCCTGCTCCGGGAACAACGCCGTCACCTTGTCATTGACATCCGCGGCCGCATTGGCCGACGCCTTCGCCGATGACAAACCCACAAATTGCAACTGACTCATAAACTCGCCCTCTGACCGGACTAACCCCCGGCCCGTACCAATCGGATGGATCGTTTGGACGAGACCAAGCCAGCACTGTGCCAACTTTAAATTTTGTTTATTTTTCAACAGGAAGGAAAAACAGAAGAAAGGGATGCGACGGGTTTCCGTCGCCTAAAAACAGCGACGGCGCCGAAGGTTACGAACCTTTGACGCCATCAGAAACCGGCTCTTTGGGGATTGATCAGCTCTCCTCGGACTCCTCATCCCGAAGCCCATACTTCCGAACCTTTTCAACCAGTGTCGTCCGACGAATCCGAAGCTTCTCGGCGGCCCGGGCCACCACACCCCCGGCTTCATCCAGCGCCTGCTGAATCAACTGTTTTTCAAGATTGGAGAGGTAATCCTTCAAGTCGATGCCGTTTACCGGCAGCAGAGCCGGCGCATCCAGCCCCACCAGCCCGGGTATACCAGAGGGCATTCCTGAATCTTCCACTGGACGGTTCTCATCGTAATCGTCCACGTAGCGGAACTTCTTGGGCAACTCCTGAACGCCGATGACGCCGTAGGGGTGCATAATCGCCAACCGCTCCACCAGATTTGCCAGTTCGCGAACATTCCCGGGCCAGTCGTGGCGGCAAAGGCTCATAATCGCCGCCGAGTTCAGCCTGAGTGAGCCGCGCTTTTCCTTTTCCATCCGCGATATCAGCTCATTGATCAGCAGCGGAATGTCTTCCACCCGTTCACGTAAAGCGGGCATTTCGATGGGGAAAACGTTCAGACGATAATAAAGATCTTCCCGGAAGTCGCCCGTTTCTATCATGTCTTCGAGGTGTTTGTGAGTCGCGGCAATGACCCTGACATCAGCTGACTGGGTCCGATTACTGCCAACACGTTCATACGTTCGTTCCTGCAGAACCCGCAGAATCTTCACTTGCATGTTCAACGGCATGTCGCCGATCTCATCCAGGAACAGAGTGCCACCCTCGGCCATTTCAAACCGACCTACCCGTGACGTGATCGCGCCGGTGAACGCGCCTTTCTCGTGCCCGAACAATTCACTCTCCAGCAGTTCCGCTGGAATGGCACCGCAGTTGACCGGCACGAAGGGCTTGTCGCGGCGGGAGGAATGGTAATGGAGGTTTCGCGCCACCACTTCCTTACCCGTCCCCGACTCGCCGGTAATCAGCACACTCACGTCCTTGTCGGCCACCTGCTCCATCAGTTGGCGTACCGATTGCACTTTCCGGCTCGTGCCCACAAGGCTGCGGAAAAGTTGCAAACCACGCTGCTGGCCCCGTTCACGGGAACGTGCAAACTGATCCCGGTAGATCTGTGCACGATAGAGAGAGTCCACGAACTTGGTATAGTTGAGCGGCCATTCCATGCGGGCGATCACCCGGCTGATCTCGTCATCGGACAGGCCGGCCAAATCAGGATCGCCAACCAACAGCAGAGGCACACCCTTTGCAGCGGCACACACCGTAGAAACAGCGGTGGCCGCACCATCATCCTCACCGTTGACAACAGCAACGGAAATCGACTCCATATCGTCCGTATCACCGTTGTTCAGCAGCGAATAGGCTTCGGCTCCAACGACAATGCCCTCTTCGCCGATAAACTCAAGAATGGTGGAAATGTCACGTCTTATCGCATCGTCCTCGCTGAGCACCAGCACCTTATTATTCTTCGACATCCAAACGAATCTCTTGCGGGGATTTGTGCGGTATTTAAGACTGTAAGTGCGCTCGAGTCAATTTTATGACGCTATTTCGGGCGATTTAACGAGACGTTTTGATAGGCTTTTGCCGCGCTGCGGTTCTGATTCACCCCTTTAAGCGCTTTCTGGGCTTCCGCCTTGGCTTCATTTGCCGAAATATTGGCACGATCACAGAATGTCTGCAGAGCTGCCAAACGCTCCCTCACCGGCTCAGGGCTCAGCTCGCCGGCCTCAAGGGCCGCCATAACCGGTTCGATCGTTGGTTTGACCAGCTCATTCAGACGGGACAGTTCGTCCCAGTTCTTCTCCGCAAGCGCGGTTTTTAGATGGTCAACCAGGGTATCCACTGCCTCAAGCTGTTCCGGTACCGACATAACTGCATCTCCTTGAAAACGGTCCGGTAATGCCCCGTGCCTCAACCGGCCCGGGGCTGCCGGTCATCAGCGGCGGGCTGCTCTCCGGGCTGCCGAGGCAGAGAACTGATTGCCGCGGAAGCCCGGCTCGAAATCATAGGCAGGGAAGCCGTTGTCCAGACCATCGATGTAATAGCGCTGAGCGTTCAGATCGTAAGTCATCTCCATGGTAGTCCAGAATACCGGCTCACTGTAATAGCTGATGTTGTGAGCTTCAGACACACGCCAGAGTTCATCGTCACCGTCGTACTCCTCCGTGGCAAGAATCTGCCAGCTATCTTCATCGACGTAGAACACCCGACGGGAATAGATATGACTAATACCGGTTCGCAGTTTCGCTTCAACCACCCATACCCGATGCAGCTCATATCGGGCCAATTCCTGGTTGATGTGCCGGGGCCGGATAACATCGTCCGGCTGGACATCCGCGTCGTGAAGCTCGTAGGCATTGTAGGGTACGAAGATTTCCCGCTTGCCTTTCAGCTCCCAGTCGTACTGGTTAGGGGCACCGTTGTACATGTCTTTCTGATCAACCGAGCGTAGGGATGAGGAGTTCGGCAGATCGGTTTCATAGGCCAGGTTTGGTGACCGACGCAGTCGCCTTGAGCCGGCATCGTATCGCCATGCCAGCCGGGGTGAGCGGATCTGGTCCAGGGTCTCGTGTACCAGAGTGATGGTGCCCGCGAGACTGGATGGCGCGATGGTGTCAGTTTTCAGGTAAAAAATCTTGTTATCAATATCGGCGAGATTCGTGCCGCGGCGACTGTAGGCAAAGAAATAGTCGTACTGGTTAACAACCTGGTTGTAGGAACCATTCACCTGAGGCGTCGCTGACGAGCTACGGAACGACAGCTCCTCGCCGCGATAGCGCAGGATGTGGTTCCAGATCACCTCCAGGCCATTCTTTGGAATCGGGAAGGGGCTGGTCATGATGGTGTCACGTACACCGTTACCGTTGGCCAGAAGTTCCGCGCTGTGGGCATTTTCCCGGGACTTTTCGTACACATCCTCCGGGAAGGCCGCGGTTCGGCGAGTCTGGTACACCGGCATCACAAATTCCGGGCCATATTGCTCAAGCATACGGATATGCCCGTCAGTCAGCTTGTCGCGGTACAAATCCACGTTGTCGCCGGTGATAACGAACAGCGGCTCGTCCTCGGGAAACGGGTTGGTTTCCACCTGCCCAGGTTTCCAATCAGCGGGCGGTTTGGTTAGCCCGCCTGTCCACGCCGGAATGCTGCCAGAGACATTGCCCTGGCGCTCAGCGCCAACCGGGGTCAGCTCGTTACCCAACCGCTGAGCTTCGGATTCACTGACCTTTGCCAGCGCAACGCCTGAAAACCCAAACAATGCCACTGTCAAACCTGCGACCCATTGGTTCCGCATTCCCTTCTACCTCCAAGGTAACCGATCAACCCATGTGTCATTCACCGTTTGGCATGCCTACGCCGGAAACAACAACAGGCGATCAAATGTTATTCAATCGGGGCGCCTTTTTGCCAAATTCAAACGACCGTTTCAAGTGAATATTTGTAGTTTCTTGTCAAAACCACCAAACCAACGGGGGGAGGAGAAATTCACAATGGAAAATGTTATAGTTGGCGATTAATTCATCGCACAGCAGTGAAATCACCCTCAGGTACTACCATGGCGTCACAGTGGCACTCATTGGTTTCCCAGAAAATATTCCTGGCTCGCAACCTGTTGGGGCAACTGGAGCACAGCGACAGCGTTCCGGCGAAAGAAGCGCTGTTGCAAGGCACCATTGAGCTGGGACTGAGGGCTCGAAAACTGGCGCTGATGATGATCGCCAGGGTGTATCAGCACAAGCATAGCCAGCCTGATGACCTCGAGGCATTGGGAGAGCTGATCGGAACCCACAGCCCGGAAATGGCCGAACTGAAGCAGCTGGCGAGTGACGGACGAAGTTGGTGGAGTCATCTCGAACAGCTTGAGCGGCATCAGGGCAACCCACCGGTGACCCGAAAAACGGTCAACAATGACAACGTGATTGCCGTTGCAGCTGACACCGGTCCCGAGCGCTCAAAACAGGCCCTGGAAACCACTCTGGGTGCGATGAAACACTTTATCGATATCCTCGAGGATCGGCACAGCGAGTGGTAATAAACCACGTAATTGCCGAAACCAACGGGAATGAACTGAAAGGCTAGCTTAATGTCACCATCGTTTTTCGAGATCGTACAACTGAGCAACGGAGACTATGCGCTTCGCCGCATCGACGACGACAGTGCACCACTGGTGCAGATATCATTTTCGACGGAAGCCAGGGAAATGATGGAAGACCGGGACATGAATGTCGCCAAGGCCATGATTGCAGCCGGTATCGAGGCTGTCGGTAACGTTGCCCATGATATCGACTGGGAAGACGAAGAGCCGGACACCCAGGACATCCGGCCCTCCTACACACTTCACTGACGATCAACGCTGGCGCAGCACCACACCATGACTGTTACCCCGGGCCGAGGCCTGCTCCAGTGACGCGAGCGCTTCGCGCCCGAGTTTACGGGTCCACATAACCACTGCGTGACAAGTGCCTGCGCTCAGCGCTCGCTCGGCAAGCTCCCCGGCTGGGTAGTCAGGGGTGGACCTCAACACCAACAGCTCGCCTGCAACGATGCCACGCATGGTCTGCCACTTACTGACAAGGCTTTGAGGCGGATCAATCCAGGCTAACCAACGCTTTTCCTGGTTCAACTGCGTGAGCATAGGCAGCAATAGCTGGAAGTTTTCAACCTGCCCTTCGGGCAGAATGATCTCGGTGACATTACCTGCCGGTTTGGCTGGGCGACTCCTGACAGTCGGCGCCCTGACGGTATCATGGCTGCTTATACCGGCAACCTCTGAACCGACAAACCTGCCGCCTCCGTGAGCATAAGCCAGATTCTGATTAAAGCTGAGTTGTTCCATGATAAGCCTCACCTGCCGTTAAGCCGCGCCCGTGGTGTTCAACACTCAACGAAACACGGCCGGATATGTCCGGACACCCCGGGGGGGGGGTATCAGTGAAGATCCGAGCGCCGTATGACACCGACGCCTAGCCCCTCAATGAAGAGTTCCTGTTCTGTCAGGTCCACTTCTATGGGTTCAAATTCTTCATTCTCGGCGATCAAATACACTTTTGAGCCTTCCTTACGGAACCGCTTGACCGTAACTTCCTCGCCCACCCTCGCCACAACCACCTGACCGTTGTGAACATCGTGGGTGCGGTGCACCGCAAGCAGATCGCCGTCAAGAATGCCAATATCCTTCATGCTCATGCCGCGTACCCTGAGCAAGTAATCCGCCGAGGGCGAAAAAAATTCAGGCTGCAGGGTGCAATGGTCTTCGATATGCTCCTGGGCCAGTATGGGACTGCCGGCTGCCACCTGACCGATCACCGGCAAACCAAGGTCAGCCTCCACATCGGGAAGACGTATTCCCCGACTGGCTCCCGGCACCATCTCGATCGCTCCTTTTCGGGCCAGCGCACGCAGATGTTCTTCCGCAGCGTTGGCAGAACGGAATCCAAGTTCTGCCGCAATTTCCGCACGGGTCGGCGGATACCCGGTCTCGTCAAGGTAGCGACGAATAATGTCCAGTACCTGTGTCTGCCTTGCTGTCAGCTTCATTTAGGTTGCCCCGGTTAGCCCTGTTTTTATATACAGTTATTTGACTATATACAGTGTTTTATCCAGTGTAAACCCTGTAAATGCAATTTTTCCTTAATCCGGACGCGGTGGCTGCCCACAGCGCCCTGACGTATGACTGTGTTAAGGTAATCTCAACCAAATAGGGAGTCGCCTGAATGAGCAACAGATGTAGATTACCGGACATCCTCAAGACGGATGACGGCAAGGAACGAAGAGTTGGCGTTGAAATTGAACTGTCCGGCCTCGGTTACGAAGATCTTGTCTCACTGTCCGCAAAGTTGCTGGGAGGTACTGGAAGGTCTGTTGCGCGCTATGTGTCCGAGGTTGAAACAGAATTCGGCGACTTTACCATCGAGCTCGATTCAGACCCGATAAAGGACCTTGATCTGGCAGACGAGCGCCTTCCCGAATCTTTCAGGGAACTCGGCGGCCAGGCCATGAGCGTGATCGACGCTGCGGCTGAAAAATTCGTCCCCCTGGAAATAGTCAGCCCTCCGCTGGCTTTCAGTAAGCTTGAGCGCATAGAGACACTTTGCGATGAACTCCGTAAAGCGGGCGCACTGGGCAGTCGGGAGGCGCTCTACTACGCCTTTGGCTTGCAACTGAACCCAGAGCTACCGGATCTCAGAGCGACAACGCTGGTTCGCTACCTGCAGGCCTTCGCTGCGCTCTACGAATGGCTGAAAGCGCGCCACCAGCTTGATCTCAGCCGTAAGCTGACCAGCTATATTGAGCCCTGGAGCAGCACCTACATTGATCTTCTTATTTCCGAGGATTATGCGCCAGACATGGAGCAATTGATGCGGGACTACCTGCATTACAATCCAACCCGGAATAAGGCGCTGGACCTGCTCCCGCTGTTCGCCCACCTGAACAGCAGTCTACTGGCAGAATACGTTGAGGATGCGCGCATCAAAAGCCGGCCAACACTGCACTATCGGCTGCCTGACTGCGACATCGATAATCCTGACTGGCACTTTTCCACGGTGTGGAATGACTGGATTGTACTGGAACAACTGGTGGCCAACGCTGACGACCTGTCGATACTGGTAACGGAGTTTCGCAATAGTCGCAAACTGAGCCTCCATAACCTGACCCACAGCTGGATAGACACGTCTGACCAGTGGCTTCGGTCCGGGAACTATGTCTGAAAGCCCGGTAGAAAAGCCTGAACACCCGGGCCTTACGATTGGCATCAGCGGCCCGGCACGCCGCAGTCTTGCCCACCGGCTGATCACCTTTGCCCTGCGCCTCCATGGCGCGCGCACCCATTTTATCCGCCCGGGGTCAAAGGTCGACGTCTCGCTGCTCGACGGCCTTGTGCTCTCCGGTGGCACCCACGTACATCCTTCACGGTACGGTCAGACTCCCCAGGTAACCGCACGGTATGATCTGCGCCGAGACGAAACTGATGTTCGTCTGCTGTCCCGTGCTGAAGAATTGAATATCCCGGTACTGGGTATCTGCCGTGGCGCCCAGTTCATCAATATTTTCCGCGGTGGGTCCCTGTGCCAGAACGTGACCCCCCTGCGGGTAAACACCCGCCACCGCCCGCTACTTTTACCATTACAGACTGTTCGGGTCGTCAGTGACAGCCGCCTGGGACACGTGATGCGCAGCCCGGTCATTGGCGCGAACCGCATCCACAGCCAGAGCATCAAAAAGCTGGGCACGCACCTACGCGTTGTCGCCGTGGACAACGACTCGTTTGTTCAAGCGATAGAAAATACCCGCGGGCAATGGTTGATGGGCATCCAGTGGCATCCGGAATACCTGCTTTATCACGGCGGCCACCGGCGCATTTTCAGCCATTTCGTACAAGCAGCGGAGAACAGGAAGCTGGTTCGGCTGGATGAACCTGTCGAAGCCGGGGAAGACGATGAAAATGCGGCTCAAAACGGCAGGTAACGCTGCAACACGGCCTTGATTTCACGAATTTCCCGAGCGTCATCGGGCAGAGCCGTCAAATAACGGGCCGCCCACTCTTTTAGTTGCTGGCGAGTGGTCACATAATGGGGGTCGCTCCCGGTCAGCCTGAACAGGATATCGCGCTCCCGGGGCGTCAATCTGACCTGATTCTCGTGCAATAACATGGAGATCCAACTATGTTCCACAACGTCCGTCGATACCTGCTGGCCTCCACGGCCCTGATTCTGTTTCCTTTAGGCGCATCAGCAGCAGAAGTCAGCCTGAGCGGTCAGGCCTCGGTCAAGTATACGCCAGACAGCGCACGGCTGCAGTTTACCGCTCGTGCCGAGCACAAACTTCCCGAGACGGCCACTCAGGAAGTCAACGAGCAGATGGAAAAGTGGCGGGAGAGCATCGAGGATTTCCGCGACCAACTCAAATCCTACAGCGACGCTTCATTGAACCTCTACAGCCGTTCGATTCCATCACCAGAGCGTCACGAGGAACCCCGGCGAGTGGCCGTTGCCTCGCAAACAGTCAGCTTCACCATCGACGACCTCTCGCTGCTCAACCCAATTCTTGCACAGGCGCAATCGCTGGGTATGGACTACAACGTCGGCCCCCATCAGTTTTTTCATTCCGATGAAGTCGGTTTGCGTAAACAAGCGCTGGCAGGCGCCATTGCGGATGCAAAATCACGCTGCGAATTTGTTGCCCGGGAACTGGACAAACAGTGCGGCGAGGTGATGACCATCAACGTCAATGGTGGCCATCAATCCCCGATGCCAATGATGGCGGAAATGCGAGGCACCTCGGACGCTGTCTCCGAAGTCGGTTCCCGTGAACTGGAGGCCCGGGTAAGCGCGACCTTTGAATTAGAGTAAATCATCCGATCAGAAGTCCCGCGTATAAAATATATCCAGGGAGGCTGCCAATCCACTGGCGGCCTCCAGATAGAAGTAGCGGCCGATATCGTAGCGTAGCGCCACAGTGGTGATGGGCTGAAAGATTCCGACACCGTACCGGATGCTGAGTTCATCCGTCAGGTAACCACTGGCAACGACCGCCGATTCATCTCCTGAGCCTTCCGCCTCCAGCGTCAGATTGCGTATCCCGAATTCCTCACCAATGCCCTGGGTAACCTTGTTAGCCTGGGTCAACCCCAGCGATATGGCTGCCCTGCTCATCTGCCCCTCATCACCGCGACTTTGCGGTGCCCGACCCAGAATCACGTACGAAAGCGCGTCGGTCTGGGGCATTTCAGGCTCGGAGAAGACTTCAGTCTGAGGCGAACTGACCGGGCCACTGAGCCGGATGCCTGCCACAACGTTGTCCACGGTCCGCACCGCCTCGATGTCCAGATAAGGTTCTGACAGGGGGCCCACAAACACCAGCCTCGCGCGACGCAGATCGAGTTCCTGCCCATAGGCTTCGTAACGTCCATCAACCAGTTGCAGGGCGCCCCTGGTATCCAGATTGTTGCCAATACGCAGCGTACCCTCAAGGTTGCCTGTCAGGCCAAAGCCGCTAAAACTCACTTCATCTTCACCCACCACCACGGTGACGTCCATATTCAGGGTGCGGAGCCCACCTTCCTGTTCCTCCACGCCGACGACGACCTCATCCTCGGATACGGAAATCGCCTGGGCGGGTAATTCGCGGATTTCGATCGTGCCCCTGGGTACGTTCAGGTTGCCGGAAACCGACAGGTTGCCGCCTTCGTAGGCAATTGTGATATCCGGCACTAATTCCACCTGGGCGTACGGTTCGTAGCTGAAGGGCAACCGGTCACCGGTCAGCCGTACCTCTACCGAAGGCTCTTCCTCCCAGGCCAACGACCCTGCTATGTTGCCGCTTCCACGTTCATTACTGCGCCAGCGACCGGACAAATCCGCGCTATAACCCTGCAACTCCAGGCTAATTACCAGATCTTCAAGCGGAATTGGTAACCGTGGGTCGGCAATGTGACCTCTGGAGAGTGCAAGCTCACCGTTCACCGCTGGTTTCATTAGCGGCCCAGACAGAGTCCCTTCGCCGTTGAGCTCCCCTTCAACAACCTCCAGCCCGGCAAATATACCGGCCATGGCGATATCCAGACCCGCGATGTTGAACTGCCCATCGACTTCACGAGCATCGCTGTTGGGGTCGACCGACATGCCAACAGAGAGATCGCCTATATCAGGCCCCTGTAACTGCAGGTCCAGCTCCGCCACCTCCGGTTTCAAGCTCAGGCGGGTGGTGAAGGTATTATAGCTCAGGCTCTCCCATTCGTCCCTCACCAGCACCTCAAACTCGCCGGAACCGGCGTCAATGGATACTTCGCCGTCCGGCCCGTCTTCCGTCATGACCACCTGCAGGTCGGCGTTCAATATTGCGTCCCAGCGCAGGGCTTCCGGCAACAGCGGGGATAGCGCCGTGGTCGGGAAATTCTCAATGCGGTAGGCGATGTCCTGAGTCGGCAGCAGAGTCTGGTCCTCGGCACAGACGGAGGCCTGTTGCCATTGCCAGCAGTGCCGTCCCAACGTGAGCCTACCGGCTTCGGTATACTCAAGGGCTGCGGACTCTGACAGGGTCCATTGTTGGCTTTGGGCCGGCACACTGATCTGCCCCTGTTCAAGCCCGCCCGTCCAGGCATTCCAGCTTTCCGAAGCATCTCCGGCCAGCAGCAGCGACAGTTCTGCTTCCTCGTGGCGGGCATTGAGCCTGAGCTGGTGATCATCCCGCGTTCCCGTCAGTGCCAGCGACAGTTCTTCCAGTAACTGTTCGCCATAGCGGGCTTCCGTTCCCCTAAGATCCGCCTGGATGTTGAACCCTTCGCGCAGCGTGGCCGTCAGGTCCAGGCTGGCCAGGCTCAACTGGTCCTGCCATGCCAGGTCGGTGCCGTTGAGCGCCACCTTGCCCCGCGGTTGGTCCACGGTGCCGGAAACCGATGCTGTACCGTTGACGGAACCTGCCAGCCCCGGCAGGAAAGTTTCCGGTGCTGGCAGTTTCAGCTCCAGGTTGCCGTCAATCTGTTGTCCCCAACGGCCCTGGCCGGTCACCCGGTTGTCGCCCACCTCAAGCTCCAGGTCAGACAATGTCCAGTTGCCGGCATCACTGTCCAGCGCGCCCCGTACCAGCGCCTCGTTGGCCTGCCAACTTCCGGAAATGTCCCATTGCGCCTGCAGTGTGGGCGCCCCCTGTTCCTGCAAGCGACCGCTGGTATCCACGTCGCCACTGAGGTCCGCCTCAAGCTCGGGGAGCCAAAAGCCAGGGTTAAAGCTATCCAGCGTCAGGCTTGCATCCCAGGACAACTGATCAGCGAACGCCACATCCGCACGACCGCCCAGGAAACCCGCGCCGGTATTGACTCGCAGATTGGTCAGCGTGACGGCCTCCAGGTCACCCTCAAGATCTCCCGCCATATCGGCATCACCCATAGGGCCACTAACATTGGCGTCGATACTCGCCTGATACTCGCCCCCCTGGTAGCGAACATCGCCATTGAACTGGCGCAAAGTGACCGGTGGCCGCTCAAAATCCGGAATCAGGCTGTACCACGGAAAAGCGTCGAGACTTACCTTGGCGTCTACCTGAAGCGCTTGCTCCCAGCTCACGTTGCCGGTAACCATGAGGCGGCCCGTCTCGGCCTCAGTGGTGCCGGGACCGGTCAGCGCGAGCGCCAACCCATCGAGGCCGTCGGTGGTCACCAATCCCTTTAGCGACACGGGGATATCGCCTGTGGATCCGGGCAGAACTGTGCGTGAGTCCGAACGGAACCCCTTTTCAAGGCTGCCCTTCAGAGCAATCACGGTGTCGGTCAACACCAGGGTTTTCGGCAGCCCCTCCGCCGGGACGAACCGGCTGGAACGGACGGTCAGTTCCGCCGGCAGGGTGCTGTCCAGCGGCGCTACCCTGCCGGCCAGTGTGGCATCAAGATAACCGCTGCTCTGTCCCTTAATTCTGAGATCTGCTGCGCTTCCGGTCAGATTGAGTGCCAGTTGCCAATCAGCGCCATAGGGGGGAGGAAGTGTCAGGCCAACGTCCAGATCCAGTGGCCAGTCACCCCGAGTCTGGACCCTGCCGGAGGCATCGATGCTGATATCATCACGAACAAAGGCCAGGTTCTGCAGATGCCAATCCGAACCGGATCCCTGAGCCTTGAACTGGAGCCGGTCCCAGACCTTGGCATCGTTGAGCGTAAAGGGACCAAGATTCACGTCCCGGACCACCAGCCCCAGCGGTAGATCAACACTGGGAAGGCTGATATCACCGCTGTCTTCTTTGGGCTCGCCGGATGGCTGCAGAGTCAGATCAATGCTGTCTGCCAGGAGTCGCTCCAGACAGAGCTGTTTGTTGAACAGGCAGGTGGGCGACCAGTCAACAACTGGCGACTCTACCTTTAGTCCAACACCGTAGCCTTGCCATGTCAGGGAGGCTGCCTGCCACTGCCCCAGCAACGAACCCTGCCCCTGCTCAACCTCGAGGCCGGGAACCTGATCAATCACCCAGGCTGTACCGGTTTCCGAACGCAGCGCCAGCACCAACAACCCAAGCAGTAACAGCGGTAGCAGGACAATAACGGCCAGCGCTATCAACAACCCGTTTCTCAGGCGTTTTGACCGTTTTGGTGTTGGAGTTTTCGCTTCCTCGCTCATAACTCCGGCCCCATGGAAAAGTGAATGCGCCACTCACCGCCAAACTCGGGATCCAGGCCCTTGGCGACGTCCAGGCGCAGCGGCCCGACCGGGCTGATCCAGCGAATGCCCACGCCGGCACCCGTCGCCAGAGGGTCCGACAGGTCATCCATGGCATTGCCTTCATCAACAAACGCCGCTACCCGCCAGTTTTCAGCAAACTGGTACTGATATTCGAGACTTCCCACCATCAGGTAACGGCCACCAATCGCCACATCCTCGCTGTTCCGGGGTGACAGCGTTTCATAGCCATACCCCCGCACCGTCTGGTCGCCACCGGCAAAAAACCGCAATGACGGCGGCACATCCGAGAACCGATTGGTGGCCACGCCACCAAACTGGAACCGGGATAGGAAACGGTGGTTGTCCGCCAGAGTGTAGAGCCCCTTTACAAGAACATTAGCATGGAGAATATCCACATCGGAGATGACGGCACGGTGGGAGCCAGTCACATCGAACTGGATACGGTATCCCCGTGATGGGTCCAACGGCGAATCCGCCTGTAGTTTTGAGTACCCCAGTCCTGGCAGCAACAGACTGCTCTGCTCGGGCTCATCATCGCCGATGCGAAAACGCTCACCTTCCCAGCGAATCGAGGCAACCTGCAACCAGCCGTTATCGAGCTGATGTTTCCACTGTTGGCCAAGAGTAAGCAGCTCGGACTCCACGTCTTCAATATCCTCCCGCTGATAACCGGCAGAAAGGCGAATGGAGTCTGTCATGGGAGGATCAAGGGGCAGTTCGTACCAGGCGCCCACGTTTTGTCGCGGCACCGAGAGTTCCGTCTGCGCGCCGCGGCGATGGCCCATGGGGTTGATCCAGTGCTCCCGCCAGTTACCGCTGAAGCGCGGCCCCACATCTGTGGAGAAACCCACACCGGCGGCGACGGAGCGCGGAGGACGAGTGGTCAGGTCCACCGATACGGGTATCACTCCCTCCTCGGCTTTACCAGGCGAAGCGTCGATGTCCACTCCGGAAAAGTAGCCGCTATTGGAGAGATCGCCGCTGAGCCTCGCTACTTTGTCGGCGTGATAAATCTCACCGGGCTCAAAACGCACGAACTGTTCAAGCAACTGTTCTTCGAAGCCATGCCCCTCCTTGAAACTCACCTCCCCCAGGCGATATCTCAAACCACTGCGAAAGACCAGGGAGATATCCGCAGTGCGCTGTTCCGGGTTGACTTCCAGTCGGCGGGTGGTGAACTCGCCATCAAAATACCCCAGTCGGCTGGCTCGGTTCTGGATAGTCTGCCGCAACGTGCTGTACTGACCGTGATTCAGCACATCCCCCTCTGATGGCTTTTCCGGTAGGGTTCCCACGAAATCGGGATCCCGACTGGCTGGGCCTTCGATGGACACTTGTCGGGAACGGACGCGAATGGGTTCGCCGGGCTGCACGGTTAATACCAGGCGAGCGGGTGTTTCGTCATCGCCGGGCTGTTCGACCACTTCCCACTGAATCATCGGGCTGTAGTAGCCCAGCGCACGGAGCGCCTCTTCGACTTGTGCTTCGGCGGTGCTGGCGTATCGCCTAAGGCTTCCGGCACTGCGGCCCTCAACCTCACCCAGAAAGGCTTCCGCATTATCCTGAAGCTGCGGATAGTCCCCCTCCACGTTGACCTCCACCTGCTGCGCCCAGGTCAATCCCGGCGTTGCCAGCATCATCAGCCAGACGATCCCGACAGGGCGTAGAAACAGAGATCTAATGTGGGAACACATCAAGCAGCATTACTTCAGTGAAAGTGGGTGAAAAGGCGTATTGACAGTATGAGTGTACCGGGTAGCGGTCCGTTTAATCCATGGCAATTGACCATCTTGCCTGTCTGTAATGCGCTCTATGCCAATGGCGAGGATGCCCGTTGCCCCCATGATCGCGTAACACCCACTGCATCGGACCGCCAGACAACCGGAAACGGGCGGCGCCAGCCAGGAGAGAACGTATGGCCAGGAGAGAACGTATGACACGCACCCCCGTCGGCCTCGCCCTGTCGATGATGAATCGGCTTGCGGCCAACCCCATGCTGGACCGGCTGGGACTGCGTCAGTCTTTGGAAAGAACCGCCTATCATGGCACCCGCGCCGGATTTCGCACCCTTGCCTACGCTGGCCGGGAGTTCAAGCGCGTGAACAACTGGCTGCCCCGCAAGCAATTGCCGAATCGCAACCCCGGGGATTTGTTCGACCTCTCGCTGACGGACGACCAACAGATGATCACCGATATGCTCCGCCGGCTGGTAGAGGATCGGATCAGGCCAGCAGCCTCGGAGGCGGATGAAACCGGAAAGCTACCTGAAACCGTCAGAACGGCCACATCCGAGCTGGGCCTTGGCCTGTACGCAGTACCGGAAGCATTCGGTGGTGTGGCGGAACACCAATCTCCTGTCACAAGCGTGCTGATTGCCGAACAACTGGCCTGGGGCGACATGGGCATTGCTACCGCACTCCTGTCGCCATTCAGTGTCGCCCAGGCCCTCACCCGCTGGGGAACCGGGGAACAACAGAGCCGCTACCTGCCTGCGTTCTGCGATGATACGCCGCCGATAGCCACCATTGCCATCGACGAGCCAGTGCCCCTGTTTGACCCGACCAGGCTGAAGACCACTGCCTGCGAAACAGCAACCGGCTACACCCTCAACGGGCTGAAAAGCAGTGTAATCCTGGGTGCCAGCGCCGACCTGCTATTGATCGCCGCCGAGCTGCATGGCCGACCGCGCCTGTTTATCGTCGAAGCCGGCGCCACAGGCATCCAGATCAAGCCCGATCCGGGCATGGGACTGAATGTCTCCGCACCGGTCCAATTGCAGCTCAGTAACGTCGAACTGTCACCCGACGCGCTGATGGGCGGTGACGATTTCGACTACCAGGCATTTCTGGATTGCGGATCGTTACTCCGCTGCGGGCTTGCCATCGGCACATCACAGGCCGTTCTCGATTATGTCATTCCCTATTGCAACGAACGGGAGGCGTTTGGAGAACCCATCAGCCATCGCCAGTCCGTCGCGTTCATGATTAGCAACATCGCCATCGAAACCGACAGCATGCGCATGCTCACCTGGCGTGCCGCCAGCCGACTCGAGCAAGGCCTGCCAGCGCACCGCGAAACATCCCTGGCCCGGCTGCTGTGCAATGAAAAAGCCATGGAGATCGGCACCAACGGGGTCCAACTGCTGGGCGGGCACGGCTTCGTCAAGGAACATCCAGTCGAGCGCTGGTACCGCGATCTCCGCTCCGTCGCCACACTATACGGCGGCCTGCACGCCTGAGCATCGTTTCCCTTATCCGATCACCGCCAGGACACCGACATGAACCTTGAAATACCGAGAAAATTTACCCCGTTAATTGAGCAGGCACAGCAGGTCGCCCGGGAAGTCTTCCGCCCCATCTCCCGCAAATACGACCTGGGGGAACACCAGTACCCCAAAGAACTTGACCTGTTTGCCTCCATCATGGATGGCATGAACGAGGGCGCGGCCGATGGCGGCACCGGCGCCGGGAAACTCGCCCGCTCTGACAGCAACGGAGGCGCCGGTAACCGAAACGGCACCAACATGAAAACCGTACTCGGCCTGACCGAACTGTGCTGGGGCGATGTCGGCCTGGCGCTGTCCATCCCCCGCCAGGGCCTGGGCAACTCAGCCATTGCCGCCGTTGCCAACGAAGAACAACTGGCCCGCCTGGGCGACACCTGGGCCGCCATGGCCATCACCGAACCTGCTGCCGGCTCCGACTCCGCAGCCATCCGCACCACCGCCACCGAAGACGGCGACGAATACGTCATCAACGGCGAAAAAATCTACGTCACCGCCGGCGAACGCGCCGACGCCGTCGTGGTTTGGGCCACCCTCGACCGCAATAAAGGCCGCGCCGCCATTAAATCCTTCGTGGTGGAAAAAGGCACCCCCGGCATGACCGTCGAACGCCTGGAGAAAAAACTCGGCATCCGCGCCTCCGATACCGCCGCCATCCGCTTCGACAACTGCCGAATCCCCAGGGAAAACCTCCTGGGCGACCCGGACGTCAGCGTCGAAAAAGGCTTCGCCGGCGCCATGCAAACCTTCGACAACACCCGCCCCGTCGTTGCCGGAATGGCCATCGGCGTCGCCAGCGCCGCCCTCCAGAAAACCCGAGAACTCATCTCAACCACCGACATCGACCTCGGCTACCGCACCCAAACCTGGACCCAACCCGCCGTCACCCGCGAACTGCAATTGATGGAAGCCGAACTCGAAGCCGCACGGCTCCTAACCCTCCGTGCCGCCTGGATGGCCGACAACGGCCTGCCCAACTCCAAGGAAGCCTCCATCGCCAAAGCCAAAGCCGGCCGCGTGGGCAACATGGTCACCCTCCGCTGCGTCGAACTCTGCGGCAGCCTCGGCTACGGCGAAACCGAACTGCTGGAAAAATGGGCCAGGGACTCCAAAATCCTCGACATCTTCGAAGGCACCCAACAGATCCAGCTACTGATCATCGCCAGGAGACTACTCGGTAAGTCGTCGGCAGAGCTGAAATAAGCTAACCTGTGTGAAAGCGTTGAAAATCAGGCAGGTGCAACAAGTCCAGCCGAGACGGCGAACAGCACAGAGCCTGACGCAAGTTCCGGGTGGAGCCTCCCCAGACCGTGCATTGCCAAGGATGGCAATGCCGAGCCCCCATGGATGGGTTAACGGCGTGTCTGGGGAGGCTCCATTCGGAACTTGCCAGCACCCAAACATGCAGACTTCAAACAAGCAGTCCCGGACCACTGAATGCTAAAGATAAACCGAGAAAACCTGAAAACCAGCCACCAACTCATCTGGTTCATCATAGACTTCCTGATGCTCGGCCTGCTCATCATCAACCTGGCCTTCATCATCTTCGACTCCATCTACAACCTCACCGGCGTCCAGAACCTGCTGGCCGAACACGCACCGCTCATCAAAGAAATCTACCACCCCATCCACGAAAACTTCCTCTTCTACGACCTCATCTTCGTCAGCATCTTCCTGACCGAATTCGTCGTGCGCTGGGGTTACGCCATCAAGGCCAAAGTCTACGACCGCTGGTACTTCTACCCGTTCATTCACTGGTACGACATCATCGGCTGCATTCCCGTTGGCAGTTTCCGCTTCCTGCGGATACTGCGGGTTATCTCCATCGTCTACCGCCTGCACCAATACAAAGTCATCGACGTCACCCAGACCCGAGCCTTCCAGTTCTTCAATTTTTACTACGAAGCCTTCATGGAAGAACTCTCCGACCGCATCGTCATCAAAGTGCTCACCGGTGCTCAAGACGAAATTCGCAAGGGCTCACCCTTGTTCGAGCGCATCCAGAACGACATCCTCTATCCGCGGCGGGAAATGCTGTCCGACTGGGTTTCACAAAGGGTCGCGGACGCAGCCCGGGAAGGCTATATCCCGAATCGCGGCGCCCTACGGAGCTACCTGGAAACCCGCGTAGACAACGCCCTGAAACAGAACCTCGAACTGTCACGACTGAAATACCTGCCCGTCGTCGGTCCCACCATCCAGGAAACCCTGGAAGAAGCCGTTGGCGACATTGTCGCCAACGTGATTCACCAGATTCTGGAAGACCTTGCCTCCGCGTCCAACCACGCGTTTATCGAAGACATCGTCAATGTATTCCTGCCATCGCCCGATAACGAAGACGATAACGACGAACACAACGAAGCGCTGATTAACCTGATTGTCGAAGTGCTCGATGCAGTCAAAAGCCAGGTCAGGGTCAAACACTGGCGTAGCGAACTGACCTGAGCTGAACCTGCCAACAACATCGAGGTTTTCATGGAACCACTGCACTACCGTTCTGCCGCCGAATTGATTAGCGACCTTAAAAACGGGGAGCTAACCAGTGTGGACGTCACTCAGGCCTTCCTGAACAGAATTCGCCAGTGCAATGACACCATCAATGCAGTGGTGACGCTGGATGAAGAGAAAGCCCTGGAGAAAGCCCGGGAAGCCGATGAGGTACGGGCGCGAGGTGAGACATTGGGCGCTTTGCATGGGCTACCACTCACCCTGAAGGACACCTGGGAGGTTGCCGGTATGGCCTGTACCGCCGGTGCTCCTGCGTTGAAAGACCATGTTCCGACAAAACACGCTGATGTGGTCCAGCGCCTGGAAGACGCCGGTGCCATCATCCTGGGCAAAACCAACGTGCCGATTTATGCCACCGACCTCCAGAGTTACAACAAACTCTTCGGTGTCACCAACAACCCGCACAACCTGGCCCATACCCCCGGTGGCTCGTCCGGCGGCGCGGCTGCGGCGCTGACAGCGGGCATGACACCCCTCGAGGTTGGCAGCGACCTGGCTGGCTCTATCCGCACACCGGCACATTTCTGCGGCGTATTCGGTCACAAGCCTTCCCGAGCCCTGGTCTCCTTCCGCGGGCATATTCCGGGGCCTCCGGGTACTGAGTCGCGGCCGGATCTGGCCGAAGGCGGGCCGCTAGCGCGCTCGGCGAAGGATCTGGAACTGCTGCTGAGCGTGATTGCCGGTCCCGCTGAACGGGAACGCAACAGCTGGCAACTGGCCATGACACCGGCCACCATCCATTCTCTGGAACAGGCACGCGTGGGCCTTTGGCTAAAAGACCCACTGTGCCCCATCGACGACGAACTACTGAACGGCTACCAACAGCTCGGGCGAGAACTGGAAAGCAAGGGAGCGCTGGTTGCCGAAGCCCGGCACCAACTGCTCAACCTCGAACACATCCTGCCCGCCTATTTCAATTTACTCGGCAGTCTGCTCGGCACCTCCATGAAACCGGCCCAACGCCGGCAAATGATGTGGATTTCCAGGCTTGAACGTTGGCTTCACCTGTTTGGCCCGGTCACGGCTTTCATCGGAGAATACGGCCGCGGTGTAAACCAGCCGGTCTACCAGTGGATGGCCTGGAGCGAAATGCGGGAGAAGATGCGGGCGGAAATTACCACCCTGTTTGACGAATTCGACGTGTTGTTAACTCCGATCACCCCGACCACCGCTATCCGGCACGATCACAGCAACCCGGTGTTCAAGCGTAAAATCACCGTTGCCGGCCAGCCCAGGGCCTATATGGACCAGTTCTGCTGGATCGCCCTGGCCACCCTGCTGGGGCTGCCGGCAACCTCCGTGCCTATTGGAAAAACGGCGGACGGGTTACCGTTCAATGTACAGGTCATCGGTGCGCCGGGGATGGACCTGACGACCATTCGGTTTGCCGATTTGCTGGAATCTGCGGGACTTGCCGGCTTCCAGCGCCCACCTGAGCTCAGCCGTTGACCAGAAAATGCACCCAGATACTGGCGCCGTAACCCAACGCAATGGCCGGTGTCCATTTCAGGTGACTGAGAAAGGTATACTGCCCCCTGGCCTGCCCCATCAGTGCGACGCCCGCAGCAGAACCTATGGAGAGCAGGCTGCCGCCAACGCCTGCCGTCAGCGTAACCAGCAACCATTGATAGTCCGGCATCGCCGGATTCATGGTCAGTACCGCAAACATCACCGGAATGTTGTCCACCAATGCGGAAATCACCCCAATCATGACATTGGCTAAAGTCGGTCCCAGGTCGCCGTATAGCGTGGCCGAAATCATGCCCAGATAGCCAATAAACCCAAGGCCGCCGACGGCCATAATAACGCCATAGAAAAAGAACAGAGTGTCCCACTCCGACCGGGCGATATGGGAGAACACGTCAAAAGCGCGACGCCCCTGCCTGCGGTCCCCGGAACTGTCTCCCGGTGGGGATTCGAAACCCTCATTCCAATGGTATTCCTCATGGCGTTTGAGGTAATAACCAAAAATTTTCAGGTAGCCGAGCCCGGTCATCATGCCAAACACCGGCGGAATGTGCAGGAATTGGTGGAAGCTGATGGCGGTGGCAATGGTCAGCAGGAACAAACCGCAGATCACCAAACCTCCCGGCCGAATGACGTTGTCGAATGACTCCGGTGATGACGGCTGGCCCTTTGGCAGAGCCAGATGCATCAGCGCCGCTGGCACCAGGAAGTTGACGATGGAAGGCAGCAACAGCTGGAAGAAGTCCTGGAACGGGAGTATGCCTTTCTGCCAGACCATCAGTGTAGTGATGTCTCCAAACGGGCTGAACGCACCGCCCGCGTTGGCACCCACTACAATATTGATACAGGACAAGGACACAAACTTGGCGCTGTCGCGGCCCACGGCCATCACCACCGCACACATGATCAGTGCCGTGGTCAGGTTGTCGGCGACCGGTGACAGAAAGAATGCCAGGGTACCGGTGATCCAGAACAGACGTCGGTAACCAAAGCCCTTGCCAAGCAGCCATATCCGCAACTGGTCGAAAACACCCCGCTCCAGCATGGCGTTGATATAGGTCATCGCCACGAGGAGGAAGAAAAATAACTCCGCGTACTCCAGGAAGTTGTGCCGTATGGCCTCTTCGACTTCACCATTGGCGCCCGCAGCGCGGTAGGCCAGGGCCACGAGTATCCAGATCAACCCTGCCGCAATCAGCATGGGCTTGGATTTGGCCAGGTGAATCCGTTCTTCCAGAATGACCAAAAGGTACGCGATTACAAAAATCGCGATCGCAATGTAGCCCACAGGGTGGGAAATAAGATCCACGGCCCGATCGGCATCTGCCCACACCAGTCCGGGCGCCAACGACAACATGGCCGCTAACGACAACAAGATCGACTTCATTCGAGGAGGTACTCCCAACGGCAATGGAATGCCCGGGACAATCGTCCCGGGGGGCTTGGTTATTCGATTTCGATCAGACTCTCACCGGGCGCAACCCGATCGCCCTTGGAAATGCTTACCGCTTTCACGGTACCGGACTTGGTGGCCTTGACCTCGGTTTCCATTTTCATGGCCTCGATGATCAGCACCGGGTCGCCGGCGGAGACCTTGTCACCCTCGCTCACCAGCACATCAACAATGTTGCCTGGCATCGTGGTGGTCACGTGGCCTTCCCCGGAGGCTCTGGCACGGCCACCCTTGCGGGTATTTTCAGACGCTTCGCCCTGGGATTCGAGGTGAATTTCCTCGGGTACGCCATCCACCGTCATGTAGAACCGGCGCTCAGTCTCGCTCACCGGGTTGGCGCCTGTCACGTGGATATCGTAACTTTCACCGTGGACCGTAATGCGGAACTCGGTGGACACGCTGCCCCCGCTTTTACCCGTAGCGATAGGCTCAAGAGCTTCCGGCTGCAAGGTGCCGTCGCGGCGCTGTTGCAGGTAGACGCGCGCCTGGTCCGGGAACATAGCGTAGGTGAGTACGTCCTCCTCGCTTTCCGCGAGATCACCCACCTCTTTGCGCAGCTCCGACAGCTCCCTGGGAATCAGGTTGGCCGGGCGTTCTTCGATCAACTCTTCCTCGCCAACGGCTCGCCGTTGCAGCTGTGTGTCCACCTCTGCCGGAGCCTTGCCATACCAGCCCTGCATGTATTTCTTCACTTCATTGGTAATAGTGTCGTAACGCTTGCCGCCCAGCACATTGATGACTGCCTGGGTGCCGACGATCTGAGAGGTGGGCGTCACCAGCGGAGGGTATCCCAAATCCTTACGCACCCGCGGAATTTCCTCGAATACGTCCTGAATCCGGTCGAGGGTGCCCTGTTCCTTGAGCTGATTGGCCAGGTTGGACATCATTCCGCCGGGAACCTGGGAGAGCAGTACCGAGGTATCTACCCCTTTGTAGTCGCTCTCGAACTGATGGTATTTCTTGCGGACTTCACGGAAATGCCGGGTGGCCTTGTCCAGCAATTCAAGGTTGAGGCCGGTTTCACAGCCGGCATCGTGCAACGCAGCCACCAACGATTCGGTCGGCGGATGGCTGGTACCGCCCGCGAACGCCGACAGCGCGGTATCGATATGATCCACGCCAGCCTCCAGTGCCGCCCACTGGCACATGGGCGCCATGCCCGAAGTGGCATGGGAGTGCAGGAATACCGGCAGTTTGAGGTTCTTCTTCAGGCCGCTGACCAGCTCGGCGGTCACCGCTGGCGTCAGCAGGCCCGCCATATCCTTGATGGCGATGCTGTCAGCACCCATATCCGCCATGGTCTCGGCCTGAGTCAGGAAGGTTTTCACATCGTGCACCGGGCTGACCGTGTAGCACAGTGTACCCTGGGCATGCTTGCCGGCCTTCTTCACGGCTTTAATGCTGGTTTCCAGATTGCGCACGTCGTTCAACGCATCAAAAATCCGGAACACGTCGATGCCGTTTTCCGCAGCCTTTTCAACAAACGCCTCCACCACATCGTCGCCATAATGGCGGTACCCGAGCAGATTCTGGCCGCGCAACAGCATTTGCAAGCGGGTGTTGGGCAGAGCCTTACGCAGGGTGCGCAGGCGCTCCCATGGGTCTTCCTTCAGGAACCGCACACAGGCGTCGAATGTAGCCCCGCCCCAGCACTCCAGTGACCAGTAGCCGGCCTCATCCAGCCATTCACAGGCCGGCAGCATGTCTTCGGTGCGCATACGCGTTGCGATCAGGGACTGATGGGCGTCCCGCAGGATCACGTCGGTGATGTGAATTTTTCTCTTACTCATGGTGCTCTCCAATGTTCGTTTTACAGGCCTGCCTGGGCTGCGATGGCGGCAGCAACGGCCGTGGCAATGGATTCCGGTCGGGACTTGTCGCTGTACTCCAACAACTGGGGATTGCGTTCCACAAATCCGGTGTTAAACGTGCCGGCCTGAAAATCCGGGTGGTTCAGGATCTGCTGGTAGTAAGGAATGGTGGTGTGTACGCCGTAGATGGCCATGTCGCTAAGCGCCCTGCGAGACCGGGCCACCAGTTCCGGCCATTCCCGCGCCCACACAATCAGTTTGGCGCACATGGAGTCGTAGTAAGGCGGAATCTCGTAGCCGGTGTACATGGCGGCATCCGTACGCACACCTGGGCCGCCGGCGGAGTAATAGCGACTGATACGACCGAAGCTGGGCAGAAAGCCATTCTTCGGGTCTTCCGCATTGATCCGGAACTGGGCAGCAAAGCCACGATAACTGATGTCGGCCTGGGAAAACTCCAGGGGCTCACCTGAGGCAATGCGTATCTGCGCTTTGATGATATCAATGCCGGTGATTTCCTCGGTGATGGTGTGCTCCACCTGAACCCGCGTGTTCATCTCCATGAAGTAGAAGCTGTCGTCGTGATCCAGCAGGAACTCCACCGTACCAGCATTCACGTAACCGCATTGGCGGGTGACCTGGATGGCCAGATTACCAATGGTTTCCCGCTGCTCCTCACTTAACTGTGGCGATGGTGCCACTTCGATCAGTTTCTGGTTGCGGCGCTGAATGGAGCAGTCACGCTCATACAGATGCACCACATTGTCGTGATGGTCGGCCAGGACCTGCACTTCGATATGGCGAGGCTCAATGATGCATTTCTCAAGGAAAACCTCGGCACTGCCAAAGGCCTTGGTAGCCTCGGAAATCACCCGCTCGTAGTTCTGCCGCAACTCTTTCTCATTATCGCAACGACGAATGCCCCGACCACCACCACCAGACGTGGCTTTGAGCATAACCGGGTAGCCAACGTCCTCCGCCTGGCGTACGGCATCTTCCACGTCATCCAGGTTGCCTTCGGAGCCCGGTGTAACGGGGACCCCCGCGGCAATGGCGGTCTTGCGAGCCTGGGTCTTGTCGCCCATGGCGCTGATCGCCTCGGATGACGGGCCGATAAACCTTACCCCCCGCTTCTGGCAAATGGCTGCCAACTCGGCGTTCTCGGAGAGAAAGCCGTAACCCGGGTGCAGGGCATCACAGCCGGTTTCGACCGCCAGGTTCACGAGATGATGGGGATTCAGATAACCGCTGAGCGGGTCCTTACTGATCTGATAGGACTCATCCGCTTTCTTGACGTGCAAGGAGTACTGGTCCGCTTCTGAATAGACAGCGACGGAACGAATGCCCAATTCCTTGCAGGCCCGCGCAATGCGAACGGCAATTTCGCCGCGATTGGCGATGAGCACTTTTTTAATGGCCATGGAAGCTTCCTTTAAGTTCTGGTCATTAACGGAAGTAGGCTGCAGCCCGCAACGGCAGGCTGCAGCGTTGCGACGTTTTACCCCGGGGTTTTTCGCACCGCGTGAACGATATCGGAGAAAGATCCCGGGCCGGGATCGGGGTTCACTCGAATACCAAGGCGCCGACTGAGATCGTCAACGGACAGCAGCCCGTGGATGACCCGCTCTTCTGCCCCGACAGCGACAGTGTCCATTACCAAAAGATAGTCCGAATGAAGTCCCTTGAAAATGGCGATTAATTCATTAACTTTCAGCCCCTGAAGTCTACCGATCTCTATCGTTGGCAAGCTCCAGACCGGCCGCATGACGTCCCGCGCAACAATGTCGGCGATGGTGCTTCCCCGCTGGCTGGCAAGGCTCATGGGCCACGAGCCGATCAGGTCCTTCAGGGTCAGTATCCCGACCATCTCATCATTTCGATTGATAACCACACAAAAGGTTTCTCCGGAAACATCCAGAGTCTTTTTGACCTCCTGGATCTCCCGCGATGACCGGACTATCACCGGAGCTTGCCTGGTGAAGTCCTTCAACAGCTCCGACGCGGCGGCGTCATTGGTAAGGGTGTCCTCGTCATCCTTTGAAACAAGCCGGTATCTGGCTCTGGCAGACAGGGACGCTTGAACGTTTGGTTGATTGCTCATGGCAACTCTCCTGGCTAAAGACCATTTCTTCAGGCGCGGGGCACCCACGCAGGGGCAGCAGCGCCTGAATCAGTTCGAATGTCTATAGCTGGGAGGGAGGGGCCTGTGACTGGCCTGGGTAACTGAGAATTCTTCTGGGGGGGCCGTCAAAGGCCAACTGGTGAAGGGCGCGAGACGTCAACGCCGACGGTGGATAAACAAATGTGGGCGACAGCGACGACACATCGCCGGGTGACGAGCCCCCTTCTGAGGATTCGGAACTGCCTTGCCAATCGCTCAGCGCAACCGTGGTGGCAACGGGATCATCCTGAGCGGGAAGCGCAACGGTAACCGATGTCCAGACAACAAATATCAGTGACAGCAACGCAACGAGCTTGCCAGACAGACTGAATGTGTGTTCGGAGCGACGGGGCATCATTTCACCGTGTTGGTAGTTGCCTAACTAATGCAAAGGCGACGGCTAATGATAACCCCAGGGGATGGTGGCAATGCAAGTTTTAGTGCCTAATACGGAAAAGCTTTTCCTGAAACGAATAAGGGCCGGTCAAAGACCGGCCCTTATTGATATGGTAGCGGGGGCAGGATTCGAACCTACGACCTTCGGGTTATGAGCCCGACGAGCTACCAGACTGCTCCACCCCGCATCAAACTGGTGGTTAATCGGGTAAGGCCCCGATCAACGAGGTGCGCATAGTACGGGGCACTGGAGCATCTGTCAAAGGGAAAAATGAATTTTTCCGCCAACTTACCGCTCGAGTATGGCCGTCACCCCCTGTCCGCCTGCGGCGCAGATGGAGATGAGACCACGGCCGCTGCCCTTCTCTTCAAGCAGTTTCGCCAGGGTGGCCACGATACGCCCACCGGTCGCCGCGAAGGGGTGGCCGGTTGCAAGGCTGCTGCCCTTAACGTTCAGTTTGTTTCGATCAATGCTTCCCAGCGGCTTTTCCAGACCCAACCGATCCTTGCAGAATGCCGGATCTTCCCAGGCCTTCAGGGTGGAGAGCACCTGGGCGGCGAACGCTTCATGGATTTCGTAGAAGTCGAAATCCTGCAGCGTCAGCCCGGCTTTTTCCAGCATGCGTGGCACAGCGTAGGCCGGTGCCATCAGCAGCCCCTCCTTCTTGTCGACGAAGTCCACCGCAGCCACCTCGGAGAACGTCAGGTACGCCTTGATCTCCATGTTGTTGGCCTTTGCCCACTCTTCACTGGCCAGCAGCACACATGAGGCACCATCCGTCAGAGCGGTGCTGTTGGCGGCGGTCATGGTGCCGTTCTCACGATCAAATACGGGCTTGAGCGTCGCCAGCTTTTCAAGGGTCGTGTCCGGGCGCAGAATGTTGTCTTTCTCCAGGCCTGCCAGCGGGGTCACCAGGTCCTTGAAAAAGCCTTCATCATACGCGGATGCCAGTTTCTGATGGCTCTCATAAGCCAGCTTGTCCTGCTCGTCGCGAGGGATGGACCACTCGTGGGCGGTGATCTGGCAGTGCCCCCCCATGGACAACCCCGTTCTGGGTTCACCGTTTTGCGGAATTTCCGGTTTCAGATGGCTCGGACGAAAACGACTGAGCACTTTCAGGCGCTCTCCGGCTGTCTTGGCCCGATTCAGATCCAGAAGGATTTCACGCAGGCCCTCGCCCACACCAATCGGCGCATCCGAAGTGGTATCGGTGCCGCCAGCGATACCGCACTCGATCTGCCCCAACGCAATCTTGTTGGCCACCAGAATGGCCGCTTCGAGGCCCGTGCCGCAGGCCTGCTGGATATCATAGGCAGGCGTTTCCGGTGCCAGACCGCTACTCAGCGCAGATTCCCGGGTCAGGTTAAAATCCCTGGAGTGTTTGATAACCGCGCCAGCAACAACCTCTCCAAGACGCTGCCCCTGCAGTCCGAAGCGGTCAACCAGCCCCCGAAGGGCGCTGGTCAGCAATTCCTGGTTGCTGACCTTGCTATACGCAGTGTTGGAGCGGGCAAAAGGAACCCGGTTGCCGCCAATAATGGCAACCCGACGGATATCGCTTTTAGCGGCCGTGGTCTTTTTTGCCGTCGACGTTTTCTTTTGAGTGCTTTTCGGTGCCTGTGCCATGATGATGTCCTGTTTAAACGAGTGTATCCGTTGCGTTGCAGTCTAGCGCCAACCGGGCCCGGCTCATTGGCATCCCTGACAACCGTAACAGGGCATTGAGTCAATTCAAAAACGGTCTGATTCTTTAATCTGTACGCCGATATTCGTTTCGCAAAAGGAAAATGCCATGTCTGATCGTTATCTCAAGTTCGTTAATACTTCGCTTGGCAAGACCGCTGCCCAGTCCCTGGGGCTGCCCGCCCCGGTCCCTCTGAAACGCTGGAAGCGCGCTGACCAGCCGTTCATTGAGGGCGACGTGCTGATCGGCGCCGCCAACAGTAGCAAAGCTATCTCGACGATTGGAGAAGTGCTGGGCGCCAGCGCCGCAAAACTCTTTCATGCCAGCGCCATGGATACTCTGAACGATTCTGCCAAAAGCGGCAACAAAGCCGAAGCCTTGCCCCTGAACGCAGACATTGATCGTAAATTCTCCGCCCTGGTGTTTGATGCCACGGGCATGAAAGACACCACCGATCTGAAAGCGGTTTACGATTTCTTTCACCCCACCATCCGCAAGCTGGCCGCCAACGGCCGAATACTGGTCATCGGACAGGACCCAGCCACCTGTCGCCAACCCGCCAAAGCCGCCGCCCACCAGGCACTGGAAGGCTTTGTACGCAGTGTTGGCAAGGAAGTCGGCAAGAAAGGTTCCACTGCGAACCTGCTCTGGATGGCACCCAACGCCGAACAGCAGCTGGAATCCAGCGTACGGTTCTTCCTGTCACCACGTTCGGCCTATGTCTCTGGCCAGGTAACCCGAATCAGCAAGGGAGCGACCGCTCACGCCACCAACCCAGTCGCACCGCTGGCCGGAAAAGTCGCATTGGTAACCGGTGCCTCCCGGGGTATTGGTGCGTCTATCGCTGAAACCCTCTCGCGGGACGGCGCCACTGTCATTGGTTTGGATATCCCACCAGCCATGGAAGACCTGCAGAAGGTTATGACCCCTATCAAGGGCAAGGCGATGGCGTGCGACATTACAGACGAAAAGGCGCCAAAGCAGATTGCAGACTTTGTGAAGGAACACTTCGAAGGCATTGACCTGGTCATCCACAACGCCGGCATCACTCGCGACAAAACCCTGGGGAATATGCCCGAGCATTTCTGGGACATGACCATTGCAGTGAACCTGACCGCCGAGGAACTGATCGACGAAGAGCTGATGCACCGGGAACTGCTGCGTGAGAACGGACGAATCGTCTGCATTTCCTCCATCAGCGGCATTGCCGGCAACTTTGGCCAGACCAACTACTCCACCGCCAAGTGCGGCGTGATCGGTTATGTGGAGGCGATGGCAAAACAGCTGAAGAACGGCGTGACCATCAACGCCATAGCGCCCGGCTTCATCGAAACCCAGATGACGGCCGCCATGCCGATCACCATTCGCGAGGCCGGCCGGCGCATGAACAGCTTGTCTCAGGGCGGCTTACCCGTTGACGTGGCCGAAGCTATCGCGTGGTACTGCAATCCTGCATCGAACGGGGTAAACGGAAACGTTGTTCGGGTATGTGGACAGTCGCTGATTGGTAAGTAACAGGGGAAAATGGTGGGTGGTACTGGGATCGAACCAGTGACCCTCGCCTTGTAAGGGCGATGCTCTCCCAGCTGAGCTAACCACCCGGGATCTGGAATCAAAAAATGGCGGAGCGGACGGGACTCGAACCCGCGACCCCCGGCGTGACAGGCCGGTATTCTAACCAGCTGAACTACCGCTCCGCATCAATCCCGACCTGGACGGCCTTAGGGACCTGAAACCGGGCGGGGTAGCCCGGTGATGCTGTAAAAATGGTGGGCGGTACTGGGATCGAACCAGTGACCCTCGCCTTGTAAGGGCGATGCTCTCCCAGCTGAGCTAACCGCCCACTTTCACAGCACACTTGCTGATTCAGCGCTGCTGTCTCAATCAAGTGAGACGCGCATTTTAAGCATTTGTCTGGCGGTGTCAAATTTTTTCCAGAATTTTTCTAAAAAAACCCGCAACTCACTAAAAAACGTACAATTTTCAATCAGAGCTCTTCGTCACTCCCGTTTTTTTTCCGCCTTCACAGCCTTCAGCCGAGCGGCTTTCTGTCCCGCCTGCCTCGCTTTGTGCTCGAGTGACAGCTCGCTCACGCGCGACTTTCGATCCGCCGGCAACGCCCGTTCCGCCAGCGAGCAATTGATGTGATCGAGGCGTTTTCTAAGGTCAGATATCCGATGGCCTGCGTTTTCCAGTACCTCGGGAAGTAATTCCCCGGAAAATCGGCGAAACGTTTGTTGCAATGAATCTCTCAGCGACATGATCCGGTAACCTTCTGAATACGGACACTCCACAGTCTAGTAACCGAAACCGGAAACAACAATTCAGTGTGCGCCAAATCGACAACGCTAGAATATCCACCAACCGCCACCGGATTCCGCCTCTTCCCGGCGCTCCCGTTCCTGCTCCAACGCCGCGTAATCGCGCTCCAGCTCTCGCAATCGACGATCGCTTTCAAGAGGTACCGTAGGGCCATCGCCAAAGGGCCAGTACCAAGGCGTTTCGGCATACTTTCCCTGCTCTCTCAAGTGCTCAATTTCAGCCGCCCTCTCCTCTTCCAGGAGTACCAGATTGCGCTCATAGTCTGCGTCCTCGTTCACCTCAACAATGGAGGTCGCAGCGTGGTTGGGAGCGAGCAAATCGCTATTCAGAAAACGGGTGGAAACAATTTCTTCCGCCTGCATGGCGTAATCGCGAGCAACCAGTTGCAAGTCGCCAGACCTCAGGGGGTGATCCTCAGCGAGCTCCGGATGGTTACTTTCAGGCTCTTGCAATTCGTTGTAACGAAGGTAATACACCCTTCCGGGTTCGACCTCCAGCGTGGCGTCTGCAATCAGGCTCAGACTGAACGAATTGAGCCCCTCCAGCCCCAGCAGTGGCCGGCGGATGGCGATATGGCGCTCCCCGGGGGCGACTTCAAGCCAGGTAAAACTGTCGTTTCGAATATTGAAATAGTGATGGTCGTCGATGTATACGCTTGGCGCCTCGATTTCGTCCGCAGCCCACTGGGAATGGGTGCGGTAGAAATAGAGAACCGCATTGCTGCGATCCCATTCATCATTGCCGATATGGACAAAGTCATGCCCGGATACCGGGTGCAAAAACGAACCAACGCTTTTACCAATGGACTGGTATACCGTGCAGCCGGAGCCAGAAACCAACAGCAAAGCCACGAATACGGCCGCCAGTGGCCGGGGAAAACCGGGAAAAAGAAATCGGGTTGTCATTGTTGTGCACTCTTCATCCTTTCGCGAGTTGTCCCGATCATAACAACTGCAATCTCGCGGAACTGAGAGCTACCGCAAGGGATGAATACAAACTGTTACAAAGCACAGCAAGCCCTGCTTGCGTTGCTGTGCCGAGGTGCCCGATCGCACCCCCTTATTGGCCAGACATCCGCGAACGCAGATCATTGACCTCTTCCGACAAGCGAACCAGCCTTGAGGTCAATTGCGCCCGCGAAGAGTCAATTGAGGACACGGTTTCCCTCAGCCCCGCCAGGTCTTTGCGAACAGCATCCACTTGACTGCTGCTGGACCGGTTATTGGCGGCTTTTTCCAACGCTGAAATACGGCTTTCCAGACCATCAATGGTGAGGTTCTGCTCGCGCTCGAAACGCAGCAACTGGCGCTCAACCAACTGGTCGACTCCGGCCAGGGATTCATCCAGCTTCGTCAATCGTGAGGCATTCTCCTGGCCGGTTTCGCGAACAGCGGTAAGCTGCCGCTCGAGGTCCGATTGAACGGTGTCCAGCCTGGAGGACACGGTTGCCTCCAACTTTTTGACCGAGGCAGATAAGGCTTCCCGCTTGCTGTTACCGCTGCCCAAATCTTCTCGCAAAGATTCGAGTTCGGTTTCGTGTTCATCCAGCCGCTTGCGGTTGCGGTCGTTGGCAACACCCCACAGTTTGGCGATTTCGCTGTCAGCCGTATTGAGTCGTTCCTCTTGAGACGCCAGAGTCTCTTCAATGGATTGCCCTTTCTCCTGCAAGTTCTCGCCAGTCTCGGAAAGCTCCCCCTCAAATCGTGCCAGCGCCAGTTTGCTTTGGCGCGCCCAATAATCAGCCTCCTCCAACTGTCCTTCCAGCGCTTGTATACGCTGCTCTTGTTGATACCAGCCTGCGCCCGCCGCTCCGGCGACAACCAACAACGCAACCACCAGAACTGCACTGCGGCCCGAGCCACCGCCACCAGATGCTTTCCGGCTTTTCCCGGCAGGCTTGTCTGGGCCGCCATTGCCGGCCGACTCTCGCATGGGTGCTTCGCGTTTTTTGCGCTCTTCCACTTTATTGCCGGGCACGCCGGTACGTACTTCATCATCATCTGGACGGATTGGTTCCATAACAGCTCCGGTATATGGACGGTAACGTTAATAAAGCACGATAATACCCGTACCTTGCGACTCAGCAAAATGAAGGCCAGGAGAGCATAACAGTATGCGCACCTTCACCATCGACCGTTTGCATGGCCACGGGGCCTTACATACAATGTCCGGCTTTCTCACATATCAGGACTGTTGCATATGCAGCCGCTTGTAGGACTCATCATGGGCTCGAAGTCTGACTGGCCCACCATGGAGCACGCCGCCGAGATGCTGAACAAGCTGGGCGTGCCTTACGAGACGAAGGTTGTCTCTGCCCACCGCACGCCGGACTTACTGTTTGATTATGCCAAGACTGCCTCTGATCGGGGCCTGAAGGTAATCATTGCCGGCGCGGGCGGTGCTGCTCACCTGCCTGGTATGGTCGCGTCACAAACGTCACTGCCGGTCCTTGGTGTTCCCGTCCAGTCCAAAGCACTCAACGGTCTTGATTCGCTGTTGTCCATCGTACAAATGCCCGGCGGCATTGCGGTTGGCACCCTGGCAATTGGTAAAGCCGGGGCCACTAACGCTGGCCTGCTGGCGGCTCAGATTATCGGTACATTCAAGGACGATGTCCGTATAGCGGTCGATGAGTTTCGCGCTAAACAGACACAGACAATCCTGGATAATCCTGATCCCAGCGATCAATAATCAGGCATCGGACTTTGGTGTACGAGCGGGTGGGGGATGCTTTCCAAAACACGCTCCTTGCGGCACATCCACGTGGCGCTTGGGCTGCGCCATTCATGGCTCCGCACAGTTTTGGAAAGCATCCCCCACCCACTCCCCGAACTAATGCAGATGCCTACTAATTAAAGGCAGGAGACAACGAATGAGAATTGGTGTTTTAGGGGCCGGTCAGCTTGGCCGGATGTTGGCTCTGGCTGGCTACCCGTTGGCCAAGACGTTTGTTTTCTATGACATGTCAGGTAATCCCAGTGCCGGGCTGGGTGAAGTCATTATTGATCGAGACGGTCAATACCTGGACGACCTCATTTCCCGGGTAGATCGGGTCACCTATGAGTTCGAACACTTGCCGGTGGACGTAGCAGAGCGAATTGCCAAAGAAAAGCCGGTCCACCCCTGCCCCCGAGCGCTGCAGGTTTGCCAGAATCGAGAAGCTGAAAAGACGCTCTTTGGCGAGCTTGGCATACCCACACCAGAATGGAGAATTGCAGACAGCGCAGAGTCATTGCAGGTCGCTGCCGAAGAACTCGGTTGCCCGGTGGTTGCCAAATCCAATACCGAAGGTTACGACGGCAAGGGACAGGCAGTTCTCCGTTCACCGGAAGACGCGGCAGAAGCCTGGAAATCCATTGGTCATCCGCGCTTGATCGTCGAGAAATTCGTCGAGTTTCGCCGCGAAGTGTCCATTATTGCCGTTCGTGCCGAAGACGGTGAACTGGCGTTCTATCCGATGGCGGAAAACGCCCACCACGAAGGTATCCTGCGTTATTCCATTGCCCCAGCTCCAAAGCTGGAAAAACATGTCCAGGAAGACGCAGAACGCTATATCAAGGCGCTTCTGAACGAACTGAATTACGTCGGTGTGCTAACGCTTGAACTCTTTGAAACCGCCGAAGGTCTGGTCGCCAACGAAATGGCACCGCGGGTGCACAACTCTGGCCACTGGACCATCGAGGGCGCGCTGACCAGCCAGTTCGAGAACCACATCCGTGCCGTTAGCGGCCACCCTCTGGGAAGCACCGATGCTCGCGGTGTCAGTTGCATGATCAATATTATTGCCGCGCACGGCGACATTGAACGAATCCTCGAACTGCCTTACGCTCATGTACACCTCTACAATAAAGGCGAGCGCCCGGGCCGGAAACTTGGCCATGTGACCGTTCTGGCGGACAGCTACGAAGAATTGGTCTGGCGGGTAAAAAACTGCGCCCAGTTTTTACCCGGTTGTCCAGAGTTTAAAAGCACCCTGTCTGTACAGTCGGCAGGAAGCACCAAGGGGTTGATATAGCTCAAAGCGCCCCTATATTTAATAATGGCTTACATACACATAAACAGAGAGAATCAGGGAGAACGACCTCATGGCATTTGAACTTCCCGCACTGCCCTATGAAAAAAACGCACTGGAACCACACATCTCTCAGGAGACTCTTGAGTACCATTACGGCAAGCACCACAACACTTACGTAACCAAGCTCAACGGCCTGGTCGAAGGTACCGACAACGCCAACAAGTCGCTCGAAGACATTATCAAGAGCGCCAGCGGCCCGCTGTTCAACAACGCTGCCCAAGTCTGGAACCACACCTTTTACTGGCACTGCCTGAGCCCGAACGGTGGTGGTGAGCCTACAGGCGCGGCCAAGGACGCTATCGAAAAGGCCTTTGGCTCTTTCGAGGACTTCAAGAAAGAATTTAACGACAAAGCCGCCAACAACTTCGGCTCAGGCTGGACCTGGTTGGTGAAGAAGGCAGACGGTAGCGTTGCCATTGTTAATACCAGCAATGCCGAGACGCCACTGACGACCGCCGATAAGCCGGTACTGACGGTCGACGTCTGGGAACATGCGTACTACATCGACTATCGCAACTCCCGTCCGAACTATCTGGAAGCGTTCTGGAAACTGGTTAACTGGGATTTCGTCAACGAAAACCTGGCGTAACAGCGCTTCGGATACCTTGCAGGCAACAATCTGCACGTACAAACGCCCGCGCATTCGCGGGCGTTTTCGTATCTGTGATACAAACGATCTTACAAATTGATACACCCGCAGCCTGAATTATCTGGAAGAATTGCCGATACTGGATACAGTAAGTGAAAACTGAACCATACTTGAAAAAGAAAACGTCAGCCGAGCCCCCTTTGCCCCAGGTGAGCGGTACCGGGTCTCATTCAGTTGGAACGAATCAAACAGGCCTCCATGCAAAATTCTTTTGAGGTAGAACATCGCCTGGGGTACCGGGTGCTGCGATGGGTACTCGCCGTGGCGTTAATTAGCGGGATTATCGTCAGCACTGTCCAGGTCATCCTTGATGCCGGACGGGTATCACAGTCCCTCGACGATCAGGCGCGGCAAACCATGGCACTGGTCAAGGACGCATCGACCCAGGCCGTTTTCAGTATCGATGCTGACCTTGCCCAACAGGTGGTTGATGGCCTGTTTGCCCAGGAAGCCATGCGTGTCGCACGCATCACCCATCCCGATGGCGAACCTCTCGGCAGCCGTGACCGCCCCCTAAAGAAAAGCACCTCCCGCCAGATTACGGACCCAATTTTCGAATCTGAACGTTACTATCGCAAAGAGCTTTCCCGGGACACTAGCGCCGACAATGTTTACGGTTACCTTGAGCTAAAATACGATACCGGTCCGGCTGCCCGAACCTGGCTTGAGCGCGCCTCCATCACCTTCGCCTCCGGCATCGCCATCGCCATCATTCTCGGAATGGTGCTGTTTGTGGTTTTCCATCTATTGCTGACACGCCCCCTGCTACGAATCGTACGCTCTGTTAAACAGGTCAACCCGGATCACCCCGACGATAACCTGATCCACCTGCCTCACGGCCACCAGAAAGATGAATTGGGCCTTTGGGTCAACGCCACCAACAACCTCCTGGTTGCCATTGGCGACAGTCAGACCCGCCACCGGGAAGCAGAAGATCGTGTTACACGGCTTTCAAGGTACGATCAGCTAACAGGCCTGCCCAGCCGTGACACCTTCATGGAGTTGTTCCAGGCCGATATTGCGGACGCCAGTGAGGACAACATGGTCCTGTCACTGATCTGTTGCGGCATTGATGACTTCAAGTCCATCAACGAGCAGTGCGGTTTCCGCACGGGCGACATGATCCTGCAAACCGTAGCCGATCGCCTTACACAGAAGCTCGGCGGTACGCGCTTTACCATTGCTCGACTGGGCAGCGACCAGTTTGTTGTGGTGGAGAAGGGGTTGAGGGACGGATTCCAGGCAGCGGACACTGCCGACCGTATATTGGCATCGCTCAGCAAGCCGATGATCTTCGATGACCAGACCATTACCATGACCGCCACGCTCGGCATCGCCCTATTCCCCGGAGATGCGAGTAAAGCCGACAGGTTACTGCAAAACGCCGAACAAACCATGGCCTTGGCCAAGGAAGGCGGACACAACTATTTCCAGTTCTACGTTGCCAGCGTTGACCAGGAAATTCGTGAACGCAAACAGCTTGAGAAAGACCTCTCCATCGCTCTCCACAACCAACAGTTCCACTTGGTCTACCAACCGCAGGTCAACCTGGAAACCCACCGAATTATTGGGGCGGAAGCGCTGATTCGCTGGGAACATCCGGAGAAGGGCCTTGTGCCACCTGATCACTTCATACCGGTGGCCGAGATGAACGGCAGCATCGTGGAAATCGGCCAGTGGGTTCTGGATCAGGCCTGCTGGCAGGCGGCGCGCTGGGCCAGCGATGGCATGCCTCTGCGCATAGCGATCAACCTTTCAGCGGTACAATTACGCCAGAACAACATCGTGGACGAGATTCTGGATACCCTGAAACGCCACAACATCCCCGCCGGGCGTCTTGAGCTGGAAGTGACCGAGACCAGCTTCATGACCAATCTGGAAGACGCCGTGAACAAGCTGAAACGTCTGCATAAAGCCGGCATCAGCATAGCCGTGGATGATTTCGGTACCGGCTACTCTTCACTGACCTACCTCAAGCGTATGCCGGTTCAGCATCTTAAAATCGATAAGCAGTTCATTCATGACCTGCTTATCAACGAGGAAGATACCCGAATTGCCAACACCATCATCGACCTTGGCAAGAGCCTGAATCTGACGGTGGTGGCTGAAGGCGTTGAGACCGCCGAGCAGGAATACTACCTCGCGCAACGTGGCTGTAAACTGGCCCAGGGTTACTACTTCAGCAAGCCACTCAAGCCCCACGATTTCGTGGCATTTGTTGATGGCTTTCACAGCAGAATTGTCGAAAATAATGCCTGACCACTGAGTCACCCCACCTGGAACGCAAGGAACCGCCCATGGGAACCACACTGATCGGCCTGATTGTTATTGCAGTCGTTGTTGTCTACATCGTGTTTATCTACAACCGCCTGGTATCCCTGAGAAACCAGTTCAAGAACGGATTTGCCCAGATTGATGTCCAGCTCCAGCGCCGCCATGACTTGATTCCCAACCTGGTGGAATCGGCCAAGGCCTACCTTTCCCACGAACGCAACACCCTCACCGAAGTGATGGAAGCCCGAAATAATGCCGTCAGTGCTCAGAAGGACGCTGCGGGCGATCCAGCGGATGGGGGGAAAATCCAGCGTCTGGGAAGTGCCGAGAACATGCTCTCCAAAGCACTCGCCAATTTTTACGCTGTGGCAGAAAACTACCCGGAACTGAAAGCCAACGAGACTATCCAGCAGTTGATGGAAGAGCTGTCCAGCACAGAGAACCGTGTTTCTTTTGCCCGCCAGTCCTACAACGATGGTGTCATGAGCTATAACATCTTCCGGGAACAGTTCCCCAATAACATCGTGGCCGGGTTGTTTGCCTTCAAGCCATCGTCACAGCTGGAGCTGGAATCTCCCGAGGCCCGCCAGGCGCCGAAAGTCGCCTTCTGAGGCCTGCTGTCATGGCACATCCCGGTTTTTTCCAGCGCCAGGCCAGCGCCCGCCGCAACACGGGCCTGCTGGTGGTTCTGTTTTTGGCAGCCGTGGTGATCATCACACTCTTGGTTTGCCTGGTGGGTTATCTGGTAATTCGCAGCGAATACACTGGATTGGCGTTTACTGACTGGCTAATGAGCCGCCATGGGCTGTATACAACGATGGCGGTAGTGGCCTTGATCGGCATTGGCTCCCTGATCCGTTGGGCGGACCTGTCAGGTGGCGGCGAACGGGTTGCAAAAATGGTCGGTGCTCGGGCTATTGACCCCGCCACTAGGGACACCGACGAGCGCAGGCTTCGCAACGTCGTGGAGGAAATGTCCATCGCCAGCGGTATCAGCGTGCCCGATCTTTACGTGATGGACCACGAGACCGGCATCAACGCCTTTGTGGCCGGCTACACGCCCGGCGAAGCGGTCATGGTCGTTACCCACGGGACCCTGACACAACTCACCCGTGATGAGCTCCAGGGCGTTGTTGGCCACGAGTTCAGCCACGTTCTCAACGGCGATATGCGCCTGAACGTCCGTTTGATCGCTATCCTGGCAGGCATCCTGATGATCGGACAGATTGGCGCCTTCCTGCTCAGAGCATCCTTCCACCGCTCTCATGTATCCAGCCACTCATCCCGTGATCGACGGGGCCAGGCGGTTTTCGGGCTGGTAGGGCTGGCGCTGCTGATTATCGGCTATGTCGGCGTATTCTTCGGAAGACTGATTCAGTCCGCAGTATCACGGCAACGGGAAATGTTGGCAGATGCCTCTTCGGTTCAGTTTACCCGCAACCCCGAAGGCATTGCCGGCGCGCTGTTCAAGATCGGCCTCAAAGGGGGCTACCTGGACACCACGAGCCATGCCAGTGACATGAACCACATGTGTTTTGGCGAAAGCGCACGCATGAAATTCGCAGCATTGCTTGCGTCCCACCCCCCGGTGCAGGAACGTATCGAGGCCATCCAGCCGGGCATGTTTGCCCGCCTTCGCAGCAGGCTGAGAGACAGTGAGCCGGGGAGCGCTCTGCGATCCGTGGGCTCCTCGGCCCCGTCAACCAGTGCTGTGCCGTCCAGTGGTGCAGTTTCCGGCTTCAGCGCGGGTGGCCGCGGTGCCTCAACGTCCCCCCTGAATAACCGGTCATCGAATAATCTCTCCGCCGCCGTGGGTACCGTCAACAAACGTAGCGAAGACTACGCCATGGACCTGCTCAATCGGTTGCCCTCAACGTTTCGCAACCTGCTCTATACTCGCGCGGGTGCTATCCAACTGTGCTACGCACTGCTAATTTATCAGCTGCCGCCGCCATCACAGCAAAAACGTCTGGCACTTGTGACCTCCGGCTCCCTGTTTGCCCCGAATACCGAACTGCTGGAGAAACTGTTGCCCGCCCTGAACTCGCTGGGCGATGCGGTACGATTTCCGGCGCTGGAATTGGCCATGCCGGCCCTGAGAAAATTAGACCCGGACGAGCGCAACCAGTTGATATCCTGTACGGAGGTATTGATCAGGGCTGACAACCGCCTGAGCCTCTTCGAACTGGCGATGCATACGTTTCTTCGTCGTCACCTGGCCGTGGACTCGGGCCGCGTGGTTCCGGTGAGGCACCGTGGCTACCGGCCCGTCGTTGGCCATTTACAGGTGTTGTTCAGTCTGATGGCGCGTGCAGGTGCCCAAGAGGGCACCGACAGCAAGACGTTGTTTGCGGAGGCAATGGCAGGCTTTACAACCGGGCGAGAACATCCAGAGATGCTGGAGACGACATCCATCAAGCATCTGCGCGATGCGCTGTTGGTGCTGAACACCCTGTCGCCACTGCTAAAGCCCGCCATTCTCGATGCCTGCGGCCATTGCGTGCTTGCGGATGGGGAGATCAAGACCACGGAATACGAGCTGATCCGCCTGGTGGCGGATCAGCTGGACTGCCCGATGCCGCCACTGGCGGCCTGAGATCAGGCCCTTAGGCGATCAGTTAGACTGGGGCCGAAACAGGGAGTCTTTCGTTGGTGGCCTTTCCGGATCTGGCAGGCCCAGCTTCTTGCGCACACCGAGATTGATCTCCCAAAGGCTCTGGAACTTCTCATCCGTGGCGGCAACGGCATCGGCCTTACCCAGCATGATCGTCGGGCGCAGGAATACCAGGAGGTTGCGTTTCACCCGGCGCTCGGATTCGGAGGAAAACAGACGCCCCAACACCGGGATATCACCCAGCAGGGGAACCTTGCTCTTGTTTACCTGCAAGTCATCGGTCGTCAAACCACCCAGAACGATGGTTTCTCCATCATCAGCCAGGACCGTGGTCTTGATTTCCCGCTTATTAGTAATGATATCGGAGGCGGACTCCACGCTGTCGCCAATATTCTCGGTGGTCTGTTCCACTACCAGGCGTACAAGACCATCGGCGCTGATGGTAGGCGTCACCTTCAGGGTGAGACCGATATCGCGGCGCTCAATAGTGGTAAATGGGTTGGTTGTACCGTCACCCGTGACGGTGGATTGACCGGTACGGAAGGGTACATTCTGACCAACGATGATTTCAGATTCCTGGTTATCCAGGGTAATGATGCTGGGAGTGGACAGCAGATTTGCCGCCGCCGAGGTCGACAAAGCCTGCAGCAACACACCCCAAGACACGCCGTTCTCATTCCGCTGGCCGGCGCCAATGGTAATACCGCCGGTGGCCGGCGCAATCACCGAATCGGAAAGGATAGCACCCAAAACGTCGCCAAGGCTTCGGCCGACGTTATTGAAGTTGGTACCGGCGACTGGCGTGGACCCGCCAGACTCATCGCCAACGGCCAACTGGACACCAAGGTCCTGCCCCAGTTCATCGCTGATCTCGACGATGGCCGCTTCAATCATTACCTGGGCGCGACGAACATCCAGCGCCTTAACGATCATTTCAGCTTCCTGCATCATCGACGGTTCACCACGTACCACAAGCGCGTTCAGACCCTCGTCGGCGAACACTGAAAAGCTGGTATTCCGCCCGCTTCCGGTACTGCCGCCAGCACCGCCTGAACCTCCAGAGGATTCCTTGGCCACCTCACCCATCACGCCCTTGAGAATCTCGGTAAGATTCTCCGCGTCCGCGTGGCTCAGGCGAATGACTTTGGTTGTGCCGCCAGTGGCTGAGGGTTGGTCCAGCTTCCTGATCAACTCCCGCATCTTGTCACGGAAGGTTTCATCGCCCCTCAGGATAAGTCGGTTACTGCGCTCATCAGCCGTTACGCTGTACTTGCGAGCAGCGTTGTCGCCACCACCCTGACCCAATTCCGCCGGGGCCAGTTCCTGCAGCAACTCGACCATATCGCCCACCCAGGCCTCCTCAAGCTGGATCACCTCCACCTCGTATTTGGAAGGACTGTCGAGCTCTCTCACAATCTGTTCGATGCGCTGGATATTGGAAGAGTGGTCACTGACGATCAGGGCGTTGGCGGCCGCCACACCAGCCAGGTGGCCATATTTGGCCACGAGCGGCCGCAGGATGGGCACCAGTTCAAGGGCATTGGCATTATCAATCTGGATAACACGGGTAATCAGCTGCTCTGAGGGTACCTTCGTAAACCGCTCCAGAGACTCAGCGGATTGTTTTGCATCCACTTGCTGAACCACTTTGATCACTTCCTCACCGGGAATGGCCGTGAAGCCATGGACCTGCAATACAGCCAGGAACAGATCGTAAATCTCGTCCTTGTTCATGGGGGCGCTGGACAGAACGGTCACCTTACCCTTCACCCTTGGATCCACCACAAAGCTGTAACCGGTGATATCCGCCACCTGGGTTACAAAGGCACGAATGTCAGCGTCCTTGAGGTTCAGTCGCCAGGTTTCCGTTTCCTGCCCGTAAACAACAGACATCAGGGGCATCAGTAGGGCCAGAACAAAGGCCCGGAATAGTTTGGATCTGTGGTTAAGCATCTGGCGTTATTGTCCTGTATCGTTAAATCCGTTCATCGCCACTGTTCAGGTATGGCATAGCTTACGGTCAGAATGGATCCGTCCCGTTCAATTTCTATTTCCAGCTGCGGCTCAGACCGCCAATTTTCAAAAAGCATCATATCCTGCTCAAGGTCGCCCAGCCGCTGCCCATTAACGGCAGTGATCACATCGCCGGCCCGTAGGTTGACAGCATTGAGCATGGCATTGGAACCATCGTACACATAACCGGACGTGCCTCCCTCCCCGGTCGGGCTCAGCCCATATGGTGCCAGCGCCGCGACCCCCTGGGAATCAAGCTGTTCACGTGCGTCACTCAGGAACTGCTCTGGCGAGGACGCCGGTTCCGCCAAATCTTCTTCCACGTCTTCAAGCAGGCCTGTCGTCAATTGTTCTTCAAACGTCAGGGTTTCGTATTGCCCATTCCTGCGAATCAGCACCCTGCCCGGCTCCACTTCCGCAAGCTCGGCGTTACCGGGCAAGACATCCCCCACACGATAGTGCTCTGTCACTCCATTGCTTCCCGCAACTATAGCACCGGAGTCCTCCGGGCGCTCTGCCACCAGCACACCTTCAAGCCTGAGGTTGAGCCTGGTTTCCGGTGCCGATCGGCGCACCACTTCCGCGACACGGGTTTGTTCTTCAGCCCTGCCAAACACCTGGTGGGCCGCCAGTGGCTGTAATCGACCGCCACCTGAAACGCTCGCGTTGCTATCAGAGGTGGGCGAGATGGCGACCGGACGGTCATCCCAGGCGATGAGCCATGTTGTCTGCGCCAATACCAGGGCAACATAAACCACGAGGCCCGCCAGTAACAAATTGGCCAGCAACCGGGGAAATCGCCCGCTACCGATGACAGCCGCCATTGCCGTCACAGCGCACCTCCCGGAATCAAAGGCTGCTTGACCCTAAACACGACATCGCTGGGGTTTGCGGAATCTGGCCAGGGTTGGTCGGCCAGGTCGATCATGCGCTTATAGATTCGCAACTCCATCATACCGTTCCAGCGAATCTCGGCATCCGCCGCCGGGCCTTCGCCGTCCTGCTCTGAAATGACCAGCGCAACGCCATCGGCCGTACTGTCCATAGTCGCCCGCATGGGCGGGAAATCCGCCTGGCCAACGTTGTTCCCCATTGGCCAGGTAACCTGGCCTCCAGCCCAGCGGCCAACACCATCTGCCTGGGTCACGCGGTTGTCCCGCCAGGACAACACCAATCGATCAATGGTGACGTCACCTTCGATGACAGCCCCACCGCTGCTCCGGATCAGGTCCTCAAATTCAGCGACTGCCAGATGGCCACTGGCGCTGAGGGTGCCTGCCCCCTGCCACCCGAGGCTAACATTGCCATTCACGGAAGACTGTGACGACGACAGTGAAAAATCGACGGGTAACGATAATCCAGGAACGGACGGCATGCCCAGCCGCCACCCAAGCCTCACAGGATAACCGGCGACCACCACACCGGCAGCGCCTGACCAAACCCTACCAGACACCTGACTGACCTGAACTTCCGGAGGCAGCGCAATGTAGCTGGACGCCTGATGCCAGAGCCATCCGGCCGGTACGAGAACCACCAGTGCCACCAGATAAATCAGCACGCCGGCCAAGGTCAGCAGGAACACCTTGCCGGGTCTGAGAAAGGCTTTTGTAGGGGTTTCGCTCATACAGTGTCACAAAGATGAATGGCCGGTTGCCGAGTCTAGCAAAGCCATTTCGCAAGTTCATGACAAAAAAACAAAAAACCCCGCATCGGTGTGAACCAACGCGGGGTTTTTCGGGTTTATGGGGCCATTCCTCAAAAATTGAGAATTGGTCCGGGTCAGGCCGGCATTACATCATGCCGCCCATACCTCCCATTCCGCCCATACCACCCATGTCCGGCATACCGCCGCCGGCACCTTCTTCTTCCGGCTCGTCCGCGATCATCGCCTCGGTGGTGATGATCAGGGAAGCCACGGAAGCGGCAGCCTGCAGTGCGGAGCGGGTCACTTTGGCGGGGTCAAGGATACCCATCTCCAGCATGTCGCCGAACGCTTCAGTGGAGGCGTTGTAACCATAGGAACCTTCACCTTCCAGAATCTTGTTCACAACAACGGAGGCTTCGCCACCGGCGTTGGTCACGATCTGGCGCAGCGGGGCTTCCATGGCACGGCGCAGGATGTTCACACCAGCCTTCTGCTCTTCGTTGATGGCGTCAACCTTGTCCAGGGCTGCAATGGCACGGATCAGGGTCACACCGCCGCCCGGCACAATGCCTTCTTCAACCGCAGCACGGGTGGAGTGAAGGGCGTCTTCAACGCGGGCCTTCTTCTCTTTCATTTCCACTTCGGAACCGGCGCCAACTTTGATGACGGCTACACCGCCAGCCAGCTTAGCAACACGCTCCTGGAGCTTTTCCTTGTCGTAGTCGGAAGAGCTGTCTTCGATCTGCTTACGAATCTGCTCTACGCGAGCTTCGATATCACCCTCTGCACCGGCGCCATCGATGATGGTGGTGTTTTCCTTGGTGATGTTGACACGCTTGGCAGTACCCAGATCGTCCAGGGAGGTGTTCTCCAGGGTCAGGCCAACTTCTTCGGAAATAACAGTACCACCGCTCAGAATCGCGATGTCCTGCAGCATTTCCTTACGACGGTCACCGAAACCAGGCGCCTTAACGGCCGCCACTTTCACGATACCGCGCATGTTGTTGACAACCAGCGTTGCCAACGCTTCGCCTTCGATGTCTTCAGCGATAATCATCAGCGGCTTGCCAGCTTTGGCAACGGATTCCAGCACCGGCAACAGTTCACGGATGTTGGAGATCTTTTTGTCGACCAGCAGGATGTACGGGTCATCCAGTTCGGTGGACATGTTTTCCTGGTTGTTGATGAAGTACGGAGACAGGAAACCACGGTCGAACTGCATGCCTTCAACCACGTCCAGCTCGTCTTCCAGGCCTCGGCCTTCCTCAACGGTGATAACGCCTTCTTTACCAACCTTCTCCATCGCATCTGCGATCAGCTTGCCGATGGTCTCATCGCCATTGGCGGAGATGGTGCCTACCTGAGCAATGTTGCGGCTGTCATCACAGGGCTTGGACAGGTCGCGAATAGCCTGTACGGCAACCGTTGTCGCCTTGTCGATGCCACGTTTGAGATCCATCGGGTTCATACCGGCCGTAACGGCCTTGATGCCTTCCCTAACGATCGCTTGCGCCAGAACGGTCGCAGTGGTGGTGCCATCACCGGCAGTGTCGTTGGTCTGGGAAGCTACTTCCTTGACCATCTGCGCACCCATGTTCTCGAACTTGTCTTTCAGCTCGATTTCCTTGGCGACGGATACGCCGTCTTTGGTGACGGTCGGCGCGCCGAAGGACTTGTCCAGAACCACGTTGCGGCCTTTCGGGCCCAAAGTTACCTTTACTGCGTCCGCCAGAGTGTTTACACCCTGAACCATACGTTTGCGGGCGCTGTCACCGAATCTAACGTCTTTAGCTGCCATGTCTTCTATTCCTGTTCGTTAAACCCAATTTAATCGTTCAATCGGATTGCTGTGTAACCGAGTGCTTACTCGAGAACACCGAAAATGTCGTTTTCGCTCATGATGAGCAGGTCCTCACCGTCAACCTTTACGGTGTTCCCGGCATACTGGCCAAAGACCACGGTGTCACCTACCTTTACCGCCAGCGCGCGGGTTTCGCCATTGTCGAGAATACGGCCATTACCTACGGCGACAACCTCGCCCTGGGATGGCTTCTCTTTGGCATTACCCGGCAGCACGATGCCACCAGCTGTTTTCTCTTCTTCTTCCTTACGGCGCACGACAACACGATCGTGTAGCGGACGAATTTTCATTGCTCGATATCTCCAATGTCAGGTTAGGTTTGGCAATGATGGTTGCGTTAAAAGCCGAGGCCTTTAACCAACTGTTTTACAGCGGTTATTAGCCCGCAGCGAACTTGTGAATCCTATGTGGGGGTGGCCGGTGCGTTTTCAACACTTCGCCGAAAAAAATTTTCAGTTTTTTTTCGGTCTATCATCCTCTTGATTGCTACCCGCTCGGCCATCGGTGTTCTGGTTCAGGCGATCGTAGTCTCGCTCGGTCTCGTCGCGGTATTCCCCTTCAATAATATCGTCGTTCCGATCGAACGGGCTCTGACGCCCGAACGGTCCCTCGCTCCCCCCAAAGGGCCCCTGCCCTTGGAACGGCTCACGTTGGCCTGCGGTAAATGTGAAACTGCCGGATTTGCCAGCCACCATCATCCGTTTCATAGCCTGGGCGGCAAACCAGTGGCGGGTTCCCGGAATCAGACAAAGGAAGCCTATGGTGTCGGTGACGAACCCCGGCGTCAGTAACAAGGCACCGCCAACGGCCAGGATCAGGCCTTCCGCCACTTCTTTTGCCGGCAGTTCACCGCTGTTCAGTCGCTGGTTCGCTTTTAGCAGGGTTGCTAACCCCTGTTGCCGCAGCAGGGCGGCACCAATGATGGCCGTCAAGAGCACAAGGCCAATGGTATTCAGGGCGCCAATTATGGTGCCGACTTTGATCAGTATCGTCATTTCGACGATGGGCATAACGATGAATAAAAACAGAAAAATGCCCAAGGGAGCCTCCGTAGATGAGCGTTGGTCTGGTTGCTGCGACCGTAAAAACCTCTGATATACTCGCCGCTTTCGCTAATGCTTAACCTTAGGGCAAAACATGAAACTTCAAGATTCCGTGATTGCAATTACTGGCGGAGGCCAGGGTTTGGGCCGAGCCATGGCCGAGTACCTGGCGGCCAAAGGAGCTCGCCTGGCGCTGATTGACCTGATGCCGGAGAAGCTGGAAGAGGCTGCAGCCGCCTGCAAGAAAGTCGGTGGCGATGCCCGAATCTATATCTGCAATGTTGCCAAGGAAGATGATGTCGAGAAGACGTTTGAGGCGATCGTGGCGGATTTTGGTCAGCTTAACGGGTTGATTAACAATGCGGGTATTCTGCGTGACGGGCTAATGGTGAAGGTGAAGGACGGCCAGGTTGAGAAGCGCATGGAGCTGTCGCAGTGGCAGTCTGTGATTGATGTGAACCTGACGGGAGTTTTCCTGTGCGGCCGCGAGGCGTCCACGCAGATGATCAAGAATGGCGATCAGGGTGTGATCATTAACATTGCTTCGATTTCCCGCGCTGGAAATATGGGCCAGAGTAACTATTCCGCGGCCAAGGCCGGTGTTTCCGCTCTGGTGCCGGTTTGGGCCAAGGAGCTTGCCCGTTATGGCATTCGTTGTATGGGGATTGCACCGGGCTTTATCGAGACTGAGATGACGGCCTCGATGAAACCGGAAGCCCTTGAGAAGATGACCGCTGGTATTCCTCTGAAGCGTATGGGTAAGCCGGAGGAGATTGCGTCTGCGGCGGCGTTTATTTTTGAGAATGACTATATGTCGGGGCGGATGATTGAGGTTGATGGGGCTTTGCGGCTCTAGGGTTTGAGCTTTGCCCCACCCTGTCCCCTAGCCTGAGGGGGCGGGGGCTGGCTAGGGGGTGGTGCTGAATTTTTCTTTGAAAAAGAACTCGCTTTGCTCAGACATCTTTTTCTGGCAGAAAAATTCAGCACCACCCCCTGCCCGACTGGACTTTTGGTGGGATCGCCACATGACGCTATCCGACACAACACTAGAGTTTATGGGCGCCACTGGAACTGCTTCATCGAGATCCTGCCATCAACGACGACAACTCCCTCCTCACGCAAACTCTGGGCCTGCACCTCAAACACCTCGCTGCCGATGGGAAACGCGATCTGGCCATTGCTTCTGATCACGCGATACCAGGGAATGGCATGCCCTTCAGGGAGTTTTCCCAAAGCTTTACCGATGTACCGGGCCTGCCGGCCAAGGCCAGCCATATCCGCAACCTGACCGTAGCTGGCTACTTGGCCAGCGGGAATGGCGGCGACGACCTGCCAGATTTTCTGGTCTTTGCTGGGTTCGGTCATGACGACTCAGCAACTTCGTTCCGCGGTGCCAGGGCGTCCAGGCGTTCGCCTTTTCGCATCATGTAGATGGCCAGCACTATGGCGGGAACCCCCATTATGCCGGCGACCAGGAAGAACTCCGCGTAACCGAATCCGGCAACGACGATGCCGGAGAATCCACCGATGAATTTTCCGGGCAGTGTCATCAGGGAGCTGAACAGGGCGTACTGGGTGGCGGTGAAGGCCGCGCTGGTCATGCTGGACAACCAGGCTATTAATGCCACATTGGCGATGCCACCACTGAGGTTGTCGGCGCTGACCACCAGTGCCAATGTGACGATGTTGGGTGGGTATTGCGCCAGAACGACGAACAGCAGGTTAGTGGCGGCGGTCATGATGGCGCCCGCCAGCAGGATGCGACGTACGCCGTAACGCACCACGAGCACGCCACCTACAAGAGAGCCGGCGATGGTCATGAAGAAGCCGAAGATTTTGGTGACGTCGGCCACCTGGGTTTTTGAGAAGCCCATGAAATCCAGATAGAAGGGGTTTGCCATAACCCCCATAGCGATGTCGGAGATGCGATACACCGCGACCATCACCAGGATCAGGATGGCGAGTTCCTTGTAGCGACGGAAGAAATCCAGGAAGGGCCCTGCGATGGCAGCGTAGAACCATCCGATGAATCGAGCCAGGCGGGGGTTGAGGTGAGTGCGCTTACTCGCCTCATGCTCAATTTTGTCGGCGATGTCCTGGGCGGCGGCGTAGTGATTGACGCTGGGTTCCCGCACGATGAGTACCGTCACCACGCCTACGCCAACGAGTAGCGCCATCACTTCGTAAGACACCTGCCAGGACCAGAATTCCGCAAGATATAAGGCACCGGCTCCGGCGACCAACAAAGCTAGTCGATAGCCGAAGATATAAGTGGCCGCCAGCGCCGCCTGCAACCGCTCTTCTGCCACTTCAATCCGGTAGGCATCAATCGCCACGTCCTGGGTGGCAGACGAGAAGGCCACCAGCAAACCGCAGAATGCCATCATCTCCGGTGCCACGGTGGCGTCTACGTGGGCCATGAGGTACAAGCCCGTTGCGATGCCCGCCTGGGCCAACAATATCCAACTTCGGCGCTTGCCAAGCAGTCTGTCGAGAAGTGGCAGTTTCAACCGGTCCACCATCGGCGCCCAGAACACTTTGATGGAATAGGTTATACCCAGCCAACTGAAAAAACCGATGGTGGCCGTTTCCACCCCGACATCCGCCAGCCTTGCGTTCAGTGTGGAGAACACCAGCAGGAACGGCAGGCCGGCCGAAAACCCCAGAAACAGAAGCGCAATGACCTGCCAACGTGTGTAGGTTTGGAGGGTTTCCTTAAGTAACGCCAGGGTGTTGCCGGATAAAATAGTGTGACTCCCGGTTCAGTCGCGGAAATTATTGAACTGCAGAGGAATATCCAGCTCGGCTTCCTTCAACAGCGCAATCGCCGTTTGCAGGTCATCACGCTTTTTGCCTTTTACCCGCACTTTTTCGCCCTCGATGCTGGCCTGCACTTTGAGCTTTCCGTCCTTGATCATCTTGACGATCTTCTTGGCCATGTCGGTTTCGATCCCCTGCTTCAGTTGCAGGTGTTGCTTAACCAGCTTGCCGGCTTTACTTTCGCCGTCTTCAGACAGCGCCCGGGAATCGATATTGCGCTTGGCGAAGGCCATTCGCAGCATGTCCATCAGCTGTTCCAGCTGAAACTCCTGTTCGGCACTGATGGTAATGCCTTTGTCGTCCAGTTCGATGTCCGCGTCCACGTTCTTGAAGTCCCAGCGATTGCCCAGCTCGCGCTTGGCCTGGTCCACGGCGTTGGTCACTTCGTGCATGTCGATTTCAGAAACGATGTCAAAAGAAGGCATGATGTGTTCTCACTTTTTACAATTATCCACGTCAGGGCACGCACAAAACGCTATACTGGTGCCCTTCTGATTGCGCAAGGTGCCAAAGCATACCAAGACAGGGGCGGCACCGCATCTGACAATGGACTGGTGAGTAGTAGATAACAATGCCGAACCTTGATCTTCCCATCCTCGTGGTAGACGACGCCAAATTCAGCAGCATGGTGGTGGGGCGAACCCTCCGCAATGCAGGGTATCGCGACGTACGAATCGCCAACAATGCCCCTGCCGCGCTTGAGTTTATCGACCAGCGCCCAGTCAGTGTGTTGATTGCCGACTGGCTGATGCCGGAGATGGACGGGCTGGAGCTGACCGACCAGGTGCGCCAGCAGGATGAGCAGAACAACCACTATACCTACGTGATACTGCTCACCGCCCGTGAGAGTGTGGAGGCCCTGTCAGAAGCGTTCGACCGGGGCGTCGACGACTTCATCTATAAGTCGGACATGACCAAGCAGCTGATTCCTCGGATTTTCGCGGCTGACCGCATGGCAGACCGCCAGAACACCCTCTTGCGCGCTAATTCCCTGTTGATTGAGAACAACCGCGAACTGGAAAGCAGTAACATCATTGACCTTGAAACGGGCCTCTGCAACAACCGCTACGCCCGGGATAAGCTCGGCAAATGCCTGCGCCAGGCGGAGTCCCGTGGCGGCGCCTCTGCCTATGTGTTGTGCGGCATCCGTAACTGGCAGGAGCTCAAGCGCAAGCATGCGCCCTCGGTGATGAGTGAGCTGGCCGTTGGCATCGCCCGCCGCCTGAGCCACCTGATCCGCCCCATGGACTCCCTGTGCCGCGTGGGCGACAACCAGTACGCGATTATTGCGCACTTTCCAAACAGCGATCATTGTTCCGCAACGGCTTTTCGCCGCGTATTTGACGGCATTAACCACAAAGCCCTGAAAACCACGGCTGGTTATATCTCGGTAGAGGCGGGTATGGTGCTTTGCAGTGCGGACGCCCAAAACGGCACACCCTCGGTCCAGGAGATGGAGCGTGCGGCAGTTCAGGGCTTGGTCGATGCGTATGAGACCCGGCGGTTTACCGCGACGAGACCGGAGCTGGAGAAGGCCTGAGAAAAGAGTGTCGGATTACGCTACGTAACACTGCGACACACATCACAAACAGACTTCCAGGAGCGAAAGCCCTATTCTGAAATTGTGGATTTAAGCAGTATCCCCCATGGCGGAGGAGCCGAGTAGTACCTCCGCCGCCAAATGGGGAAAATCCGCAGAATTAACGAATTTTTCAGGCACTTTCGTTCTTTCCTTGTTTTTAAGCCAGCTTTTTAGCTGGCTTTTTTCTTTTCAGCTTCCGTTATACTGATGGCAACAATAACCCCAAGACGTTGCCGTAACCATGAAGACCCTCGGAACCGCCTCCGTAGCAGCCCTCAGACAATACGTTCGTGCCGCCGATGCCTGTAACATCGACATCTCTGCGCTGTTCCACCAAGCAGGACTTGAGTCATCCGTTCTTCAAACCGACGACGGGCGCATAGACGGGGAACAGTTCCAGACATTCATCAGATTGCTCTGCAAACAAAGAGACAACCCCATCCTCGGCCTTGAAACCGGTGACTTCGTGCAACCGGGGTCCTACAGTGTTCTCGGGTACATCACCATGAGCTCCGCCACGCTGGGAGAAGCAGTCGTTCGCATTGCCCCGTTCGAGAAACTGGTCGGCGACATGGGAACGACGCAAATTGCGGGTAGCGGCGATCACATCAAACTGATCTGGGCCTGCAACTACACCGACCCGGTCGTTCGCCCCCATATGGTCGATAACGTCTTCGCCTCCTGGATCAACTACGCCCGCTGGCTGGCCGACAACAACATCGCGTCGCCGGTGGAGGTACACCTGGAACACCCCTCCCCCGGGCCGGAGTTGGAGAGCGCCTACACGGAACGCTGGGGGTGCCCCGTCAGGTTTGGCTCTGGTGAAAATGCCATTGTTTTGCACAAGGACTTACTGAATACACCCTTGCGCCAGCCAGATCCCCTACTCCGAAAAACTCTGGAAGCCCACGCCCTGAGCCAGCTAGCCACTCTGGAAACCGATACTGCCCTCACCAACCGGGTAAAGCACAGCATCCGCAAACAATTGATGCACGGCATAACAAGGCAAGACATGGTGGCCGACAACCTCGGCATGACCAGCCGAACCTTGCAGCGGAAACTCAGTCAAGAAGGGGTTGCATATCAGCAGTTGTTGGACGAAGTCCGGCAGGCGATGGCGGAAGATTTTTTAATAAATAGTGAACTGGGAATTCCGGAGATAGCATTGAGGTTGGGGTATAGCGAAACAACGTCGTTCCACAGAAAATTCAAGGCTGTGAAAGGCAAGACGCCCGGAGAATTCCGGGCGTCTCAGGATACCACTTAAAGCTTGCGGCCTTTACCAGCAGCAATCCGCAACCGAAGGGCGTTCAGCTTGATGAAGCCTTCCGCATCCTTCTGGTCATAGGCACCCTGGTCTTCCTCGAAGGTCGCAATCTTTTCATCGAACAGCGAATCGTCCGACTTGCGGCCAACCACATCCACATTGCCCTTGTAGAGCTTCAGACGCACCGTGCCATTCACATAGGTCTGGGTCTGGTCGATCAGCGCTTGCAGCGCCTCCCGCTCCGGTGACCACCAGTAACCGTTGTAAACCACCTCCGCGTAACGCGGCATGATGCTGTCCTTCAGGTGCGCCACTTCGCGGTCCAGGGTAATGGACTCAATGGCCCGGTGGGCGCGCAGCATGATCGTACCACCCGGAGTTTCGTAACAACCGCGGGACTTCATGCCCACATAACGGTTCTCAACAATATCCAGACGCCCAATGCCGTTCTCGCCGGCCACCTTGTTCAGGTGCTCAAGCACCTCGTGGGGCTTCATGGTCTGACCATCGATGGCGACGATATCGCCCTTCTCATAAGTCACTTCGATATAGGAAGGCGTGTCAGGAGCCGCTTCCGGAGAGACACTCCAGCGCCACATATCTTCCTCGGCTTCCGCCCAGGGATCTTCCAGGTTGATGCCTTCGTAAGAAATGTGGAGCAAGTTGGCATCCATGGAGTACGGGCTCTTGCCCTTCTTCTTCTCCACCGGAATGTTGCGCTCGTCGCAGTAGGCCAGCAACTTCTCGCGGGAATTCAGATCCCACTCGCGCCAGGGGGCAATCACCTTCACACCCGGCTTAAGCGCGTAGGCGCCCAATTCGAAACGGACCTGGTCGTTGCCTTTCCCGGTGGCACCATGAGAAATGGCATCTGCGCCGGTCTCATTGGCAATCTCGATCAGACGGCGGGAGATCAGCGGGCGTGCGATGGAAGTACCCAGCAGGTACTCCCCTTCGTAGATGGTGTTGGCGCGGAACATCGGGAACACGTAGTCACGAACGAATTCCTCGCGCAGGTCCTCAATGTAGATTTCCTTTACGCCCAGCGCTTTTGCTTTCTCACGCGCCGGTTCCACTTCCTCGCCCTGGCCGATGTCGGCGGTGAACGTCACCACCTCACACTCATAGGTATCCTGCAACCAGCGAACGATTACCGAGGTATCCAGGCCACCGGAATACGCCAGAACCACCTTTTTAATATCAGACATGCCCTTGCTCCAGACTGAACAGAATGGATGTATCAAAAATAAGGAGCGTATTGTACGGGACAGCGGGGGGAATGGCTATTGGTGGGGGCGGGCCACGTCAGGCCCGCCTAATGCCCGTGTTCAGACAGCTTGCTGCTGCAAAGAGGTGGCCTCTTCGCGGATACCGTCCCAACCGTCTTTAACCTGGCGAAGCAGATTCGCAACTTCATCAAGCCTTTCGACATCGTTCCTTGCGTTGGCTTCCCACAACGCCTGCTCCATGTAGCCATAGAGGGCATCTAGTCGCTCCGCAAGGTCGCCGCCCTTCTCCCTGTCCAGGAAGCTACGCAGGCCAGCGACAATATCGATGGTCTTGATGATGAGTTTGCCCTTGCCATCGAAGTCCTTTGCCTGCATGCGCGCCTTCGCCATGTTGATTCGCTCAAGCGCCCCATCGTACAGAAGCTGGATCAGTTTGTGAGGATCCGCATCTGTAATGCTGGTCTGGGTGTTGATTCTCTGGTATTGCTGAAGACCATTCATTGTATAACCCTCTCTATCGGTCCAGCTTGGACTAGCTCTGCTGATTTGTCTGTGGTGCGATGGCTGCCAGTTGTTGGCTCACGTAGTCACCTGTGCTGTTCAGGCGCGATATCAGTGAGTCAGCGGCTGAAAACTGGCTGACCAGCCGCTCCTCAAGTGACTGAATTCGACGCTCAAGGTCTGCCCGCTGCTCCTGGATGCCTTCAAGATCACCGTTCAAACCATCCGTCCGCGTGGCCAGAACGCCATCGCTCGCGAGGAAGCCACTCACAACTTCCAGAGTTCGATCAGCGACACCCTCCACACCGTCTTTTTCCGCGAACAACGCCGTTACGGCATCGGGATTCTCCGCAAGTTGCTCCTTAAAAACATCTTGATCGAACTCAAGCTTTCCTGTGCTGGGATCGGTCGAAATACCCACATCGGCCATCATTCGAACCGGTGAATCCTCCAACCCCGATGGGATCGTCGTCAGCATGCGCCTCAACTCTCCCTGAACGCTCCGTATCGCGGAGTCACCCGTAAGCACAGCTGCCTGCCCGGATTCCACGTTATAGCCGGATACTTTTTCAATAACATCCTGAAGCGCATTGAACTTGTCGACGAATTCCTGAACGCGGCCGGCAACGGCATCTGCATCCTGATTAACCGTAATGGTCGATGCGCCAGTGGACTTCAGGTCGAATGTAACACCATCAATCACACCTTCAACGGAATTCGAGGAACGGCTAATGGCAATACCGTTAACTTCCAGCTCGGCATTCTTCGCAGCAACCGTTTCTTCAAGATTGGACGTAGTGCCATCGAATACGAACTGGGAAAGACCGGACGTATCCGAACTGTTTCCATCATCATCAGTCACGGAGACCTGAACGGCATTATCAAGTCCGCTTTCCTCAGAGGTCATCACCAGCCTGAAACCGGAACCGGTATCGACCACACCTGCGGTCACACCTGCATTCGCTTCATTGATGGAGGCGGCCAGCCCTTCCAGCGTGTTGTTGCTACTGTCAACCGTAATATCAGTGGTGTTGCCGCCAACCGTCAGACTCAACGTGCCTGTTCCAACCGTGGTCGAGTCCCTGTCCGCAAAGGAGCCAGACGCAAGTGACTGAGACTGAGCCAGGCTGGTCACATTCAGACTGTAGGAGCCTTTCGACGCGCTGGATGCATCGATGGATACGCCGGTAACATCTTCATTGGAGGTATTGGCGGTAAAAGCCTTCAGGCCCTCCGCACTGCTAAGCGCCTCCATGGGCGAGCGTAGTGCCTCCAGAGCGCTCCTGATCGCGCCGTAAGCCGAAATCTTGGATTCAGTTCGCTGCTGCCGCTGATCCAGACGCACTTCCGTCGGCTTGCGCTCTGCGTTGAGCAACTGGTCGACAAGATCGGAACTGAAAATGCCAGACCCTGCTCCCAGTGATGTAATTGATGCCATGGTCGTGCCTCCATAAAGGCTGCTATATCTACTATAACTCTGTATCGGCTGACTGCGGCAAAACTTTGCCAGTTCTCAAGCTCATTTTGTAACGACTTGTAACTAACGAGCCCACAAGGCAGAACACCGCCGGCCCCTCACGGGTGCGGCGGTGCTGAAATACCGTCATTTACATCAAAGCAAAAGCGGCAATAAACTACACTTTTGCGTTAAACAACGTCAGCGGTTCATCCTGCTGCAAGTTCTCTGCCAACCTCAACGCAACCTCATCCGGAATTTGTCTGATGACTTCCTGGGTTTCCTGATCAACCACACGAACAATGGTTTTTCCCAGATCGTTATCCACTTCAAACTGCAAATCCCGCTGCACGGTCTGAACGAAATCATTCAGCTTTGACACTGCCTGATCCAGTTGTTCCCTTTGTTCTTCACTGCGATTTTCCAACCGTTCTGCCTTGGAGGTATCAGAAACCCCGACTGCGGGCTGCACAGTGACTGACCGACTAACTGATGAAGGTGCAAACTGAGCGGAGGCATTGCTGCCTTCGTTCTGAGGTGACGTAGAGGCCCGAGCCGGAGCTTGCGCACTGGAGCGAACCAGTTTCAAATCCGGGCTGTTCAGGTTTACGTCATTCATAGCTCACCTCGCTATCCTCTAACGGCATAACGCTGGCTCTCCACTCTCGGAGAGCCAGCTGTTAGCCGAACCGTCCCTGTTACTGCAGGAGAGACAGAACCTGGTTCGGGCGAGCATTGGCCTGGGCAAGAACCGAGATACCGGCCTGCTGCAGAACGTTCGCCTTGGCGAGCTTCGCGGTTTCAGCAGCGAAGTCAGCGTCGATAATTCGGCTGTTCGCGGCGCTTGCGCTCTCGATGTTGGTCGCCAGGTTGTTGATGGTGCTTTCAAAGCGGTTCTGAACCGCACCCAGGTCTGAACGGAATTCGTTTACCGTATCCAGGGCGTCAGACAGGGTATCCAGGGCGGCAGACGCACCGGAAGCTGTGCTGATATCCACGGCGTCAACACCGAGACCACTGGCAGACATATCTTCGCTCAGGTCCACAGTGATGGTCTGACCGCTCTCGGAACCGACCTGGAAGCTAACCGCGCTACCAAGACTAGCGTCCAGAACATTCTGACCGTTAAACTGGGTTTCGCTGCTGATACGACCGATCTCTTCCAGACGCTGGCTGACCTCTGCCTGAAGCAGTTCACGGTCTTCGTTAGTCAGGGAACCGTTGGCTGCCTGTACCGCCAGCTCACGAACACGCTGCAAGTTGTTGACGGTCTCGTTCAGACCACCTTCTGCGGTTTGTGCCAGAGAAATACCGTCGTTTGCGTTACGCTGGGCAACGGTAAGGCCGCGAATCTGGGTGTCAAAGCGGGTGGAAATTGCCAGACCAGCCGCGTCGTCTTTTGCAGAGTTGATGCGCAGGCCAGAAGACAGACGCTGAAGCGCCTGGTCAGAAAGGTTCTGACTCTTGCCAAGCTGATTCTGAGCACTGATTGATGCAACGTTAGTGTTAATACCGAGAGCCATAATGCTTCCCCTTCAAACCGTAAAGTTTTTCTCTTTGATAGAGGCTTGGCTCCCGTTTACTACCGGGATGCCCCGCCCTGTTATTTCATCTAACGGCCCCCCGTCAGATATCTTTAGGGCATGAGGCAAACAATTTGTAAGCAATTGTTAAAGAGCCTGACTAGACCTCCAAGCCTGGCTCCGGCTCTATCAGCATCGTGGTCACCCAGGGATCTTTCTCCAGCCGAGGGCGGTTTACCATGACGGTCTGAAAATGGTCCGGCACTTGGAGGAGAAAGTTGAGAAACCCCTGCCGCCAGGTTTTAAGAAACGCTTTCATGTCCTCATCGTCGTCGCACCCCATCCCATGGCAAAGACCGACATAGATAAAGTGAAGGATGGACCCTCTGATGAGCTGGTAAACGAATGCCTGTACTGCAGTTGGTTTGCTCATCCCTTTTGGAGGGCGAACTGCATTAATATGTGCACGAGCCCGATTCACCAATACAGCAAGGTCTTTGCGGCCTTCCAGCCTCGCCTCTTTAACGATCTTCCTCATCCCCTGACAACGCTCTTTCAATTCTTTGAGCAAGGCTGGTACCTGCTTCTCCAGTTGGTCGGAGGGCATAAGCTCGATCAAATCACCGGGAAGCTGCCAATTATCAACTTTTGGGGCACCCAGGATTTCTGCTTTAAAGCTTTCTTGAGAAAGCCAATCTGTACCATCGATAACCGCACCGTCCGAACAATTAGATACGCGGAATCTATCAGAGGCAGCGTTCGTCTCCAGACAAAATTTCTCGACAGACCGTTTGGCAGAATAATAAGCCGCCACCGTGAGAACCGTTCCGCCATCCACACTTGGAACAGAAAATTCATTTTTGGTCTTTGAACTATACCGTCGCTGCTGAACCTTACGGGCAAACTCAGTATTCACGTTCTTACCGTATACGGAATAAGCGGAGTGATCCTCTTCCTTAACGCGATAGCCAAAATCGGTTCCAAAGAGATAGATGTTCCTGAAGCCCAACCCATACCCCAATGACAACGCCGTATTCGTGCAGGTTGGGTTGCAGTGAGAGAAAGCATAGGGACTGCCCCCAAGAAGGTGGCTTTGGTAATTGTCGGTTTTGAAGAAATGAACTGTCTCACCAAACAATGAGCTCACCAACGGATTGACCTCATTCACCGCGACCAGTGTGACGTCTTTCAACGCGTCTGATTCGATGTCGGCCAAGTATTGATACACCAGGTAATCCGGGTCCAGCTCAACGTGAAAATCCGGATGAATACCGGCAGCGATCAATGCCCGTATGCCGGTACCGGCACTAACGATTACAACCCGATCCTGCACCGCTTTAAGCCCCTCAATACGACTATCGATAGAAGGCCCGCTGCCTACAACCACCATCGGCGTATCGCGCTCCTGCTGAGGCTTGTTTTTAAGAAATCTAAATTCAGATCTGAGGTTATGGGACAGATGATGAAGGCGGCGAACTTCATTATCGTAGTTGCTCCAGTTCGAAGTAATAACCGAAAGATCCTTGCTCACATCAATGGCGACCTTTGCTAACTCAATATCCGCGAGATGGTTATAGTAGATCGTAAAGAACGGATATAAAGGAACCAGGTTTTCAACATTTCGGTACAGAAGCCCCCGCATGCTGGCCTCATTGTCAGCCGAACCGATGGCGAACGTCAGGGAATAACCTTTACGCTGGAATCGGGAACATATTCTGGCCCAATCAACGGTAAACAGGCTAAGCGCGAATTTCTCAGGTTCACGCTCAACAACCAATGCGTTGATAACGTCCGCTTTTTCCAGCAAAGCTTCTATGTGATAGCCAAGACCACAACCCAGGAACACAATGGATGGATAGGCGGTTCCACGATCATAACCAGCAAAGCTACTATGTTTAACCGGGCTGCTTTCTATCAATTGCCTGGCGGCAAGGGTTGCGAATCTTGGGTGCTTGTAACTTTCAGCTGAGGGCGGCGAGAACGTTTGAATTTTTTTTCCTCTGGGATTCTCGCTGAGAAAACGTTCAACTTCCGATAACGAATACTCCTTCGCCAGTCCCCTGTAGCAGGACCTACCGTTGAGCGTCATATCAACATCCGTTTTCCCCGGCGTAACAACAAGCTCTGCTTTATTCAGCATCAGGTTTGAAAACATCTGGTAGATGCTTGGATGGTGTTGCTTGAAGTAATTCAGGTTCCTTTCTTTCTGCCTTAGAAATGATTCAGCCGAAGAATCCGGTTGTTTTGCCACAAGCTTCCTCCATCGCAACTCTGGAACGGGTCATAGATCTACCGCAACAAAAATAACACATGACGAGGTGAATCGCGCAGCGGGCTTTTGCAACTTGAAAAAGCGGCAAATAGCTTCCTCCCTCTCAAAAGCCAGCCTACCGAAAGCTCCTCATACCCAAACCCGATTTAAATTATTTAATCAATATTATCAAATAGTTAAATTGACATTTTAGAACTAAAACCAAAGTTGGCATCAAATTCGCTGACCATCAACAAAACGGCAAATCCATGAATTTCACCGGCAATTCCGTTTGGCCACCAACAACGGCTTTGCCAACACCTCTGAGCAGGGAGAAACCAAAATGCCTCAGATCATCAACACCAACATTGCGTCGCTGAATGCGCAGCGCAATCTGAACGCAACACAGAGTGATGCCGACACAGCGCTCCAACGCCTGTCATCGGGCCTCCGTATCAATTCAGCGAAAGATGATGCTGCGGGCCTGGCGATCTCTGAACGTTTCCAATCACAGATTACCGGCCTCGGCATGGCCCAGAGAAATGCGAACGACGGCATCTCCCTGGCGCAGACCGCCGAGGGCGCCCTCGACGAAGTCACGGCAAACCTGCAACGGATTCGCGAGCTGGCGGTACAATCCGCCAACGCCTCCAACAGCAACTCGGACCGTGATGCCCTGAACCAGGAAGTCCAGCAGCGAATCGCTGAAATCAGCCGAATCGCCAGCCAGACGTCCTTCAACGGCCTTCGCGTATTGGATGGTTCTCTGCCAACACAAACCTTCCAGGTCGGCGCGAATACCGGTGAAACCATCTCCGTAAGTGGCCTGGACGCGAGGGGAAGCGCCCTTGGTTCTGTCATCGGCGCAACGTCAGGTTTGTCGACAGCATTGGTCAGCGGCCAGAGCGTAGCAGATATCTTTGAAGCCGGCGGCACCGTGGACTTCTCGGTTGAACTTCCGCTACTGGATGCCTCCGGCACAACCGTTGTCAACATCAGCGGCGCCAGCTCCCTCGAAGACATTCTGGGACAAGTCAACGCACAAACCCAGCAAACCGGCGTGACGGCATTCCTCGACCGGGAGAATGACGACATCATATTCTCATCGGAATTCGAGCAGGCGTTCACCGTCGATGTTACGGTCGCCAGCGGCACAACCTTCAACGTCGCCACAACGATACCGGACGATCAGGTTTCCGTGAACACGATAGATGTGTCGTCACAGGATGGCGCGGACCAGGCGATGATCGCCACAGACTACGCGATTGACCAGATTAACGGATTGAGAGCAGAACTGGGTGCGGTTCAAAACCGGTTCGAGTCGACGATCACAAACCTGAGCACCACATCCGAAAACCTGTCGGCAGCCAACAGTCGTATCAGGGACGCTGATTTCGCGGCAGAAACTGCGGAATTGGCACGAACCCAGGTACTGCAACAGGCCGGCCTATCGGTTCTGTCCCAGGCCAACGCCCGGCCCCAGCAGGTCCTTCAGTTGCTGCAGGGATAAGGCAGTCACGCAGGAAGTCCAGCCCCCGGTGACGAACCGGTGGGCTGGAAAGTCAGGAACTCGGCCAGATCAAGCGAGCTCAGACTGGTCCAGCATACCAACCGCTATATCAACGTACGCATTCGCCCGAATTTTCGCGTCACTAACGTTTACCTCCAGCGCCTTCGCAACGTCCTCTTTGTTGGTCATCAATACACCGGCCAACGCAATCAGCTTGTCGCTATCGACATCCCATGAAAGGCACCACTCCGACATATTTGTTTGCCTGAAGAACCCGGAGACCTTGCTTTCATAGGCGAGCCCAATGACCGGCACTCCCATCATGGCGGAAAACACGGCTCCGTGTAGTCGTGTAGCAACGCTAATGTCTGCAAGACTGTAAAAAGATTGAATATCCTTGTAGAAGTACTGCCCCTTAACGACAAAACAACCATCGGTTTTGGACAACTTGTTCAAAATCTCGTGCGCCATATAGCGATCGTCCGTCCTCGGATCCTCAACATGATATGTGCACTGTGGAATGAATATCGCCGAGCCCCCGACAGTGTTCAGCCAATGCTCCAGAAACGCCGTTATCGTCCGCACATACTCCTCATTGCCATTCATCCAGGATAAATCCCTGAGCGAGATTGCAACGACAGGACGGTCACCAAGCTTTATGCCCTCCTCAGCAGCCAGTTCCAATCCTCTGGTGGCATTACCGGTTGGTGCACCCAAGGCCGGGTCCGGAAGCAACGTATAGGGAGGAAGGGAGATGCTGCTGTCGACAAGGTTCTCGACGGCAAAGGGCTCTCTGAAGGTAACGGCAGAGGCTGAGCGCAACATACGTTGAACCGCCAACCTGGTCCATTTATCACTAATTTTATTGGCACTCAACCCGTAGAAGTAAAGTGGGGTTCCACACAGTTCTGCGATATAGGTCAAAACCAGAAACTGCGAAAGGTGTCCTCTAAGCACATCAAAAGACACTTCGGTAATAAAATTTCCAGCGCCCAAAACCAAAAGGCTTGCGGAATCGATTTCCTCGGCAATCCGCAGCAACTCAGAACGATCATCAGAAAAGTTAAGCCCGCGCATCCATTTCCCCTCGGACATAGCTTTGCTGTCGTACTCAAAATTTTTAACGGTGCGAACCCCGAAATGCTCATCAAATAACTTGTCGGGATGGCGGCAAAAAACAACATATTCCGTCGATTCGGGAAGCTGTTTTTTTAACGCTTGAACCATAAATGCCAGCGGGGCGTCATCTCCGGCACTCCAGAGCGTATACCCCCCATAGAATGCAATTTTACCGGCCATTACAGCTCCCTGTGAGCGTTGGTTTTTCTGGCAATCATTATAATTTCCCGGCCTACACCCGTTTCGGCCATATGCTCGTAAAACCCTTGTTTAAGATCATTCAATCCTGATTCCCACAAAAATCTTTCCAGGTGCTTTCTCTTGGCATGACATTCTCGGCCTAGTTGATCATTACCAACATAGTTATCACCCATCATGAGGAATAGTTCCATGGGGAATGAACAGGACTTATAGACCACCTCGAAACCCGTATTCGACAGCAGGTTTTCAAGTGATGCATAGTTGAAATAGTTTATATGATGAGGTGGAGCTACCCACCAAGGTGCAAAGCCGGCTTTGTCCTGTAAAGCTACCTGGAACGCATTATAGTCGTTAGGCACAACTATAAACGTAAGCCCATCCTCCTTGAGAATATCATGCACCAATCCGAGTGTTTTCCCGGGATGAGGCAAATGCTCCAGCACGTTACACATATGGACGACATCGACACCCGAAAACCCCGCTGCTATTTCCGAATCGAATGTAGACTGGTGGATTGTCAATCCAAGAGACCTGGAGTATTCAGCAGCCTGCTCTGACGGCTCCAGCCCCACAACATCCCACCCGCGCGCGCTTCCTGCCTGGAGAAAGTATCCCGGCCCCGAACCAATATCCAGGATTTTGGGCTTGCCGCTGGGTTCACCAACAATATGCCTCTCTATGAGCTCATAACGCTCGTTGTAGGTCTCTAACCACCAATCCAGGTCTTCAATGTATTGGTCGATGTATAGCGGCTTTTCCGTGGAGTAATAGTCCTCTTTATAGACTGATTCAAGCTCTTCTTCGCTCGGTATGGGAACAACATGGCGGAACCCGCAAACCTCGCAATCAATTACGTCGAAGTCGTTTTTTGTGTCCAGCAAATTTCCCCGGTGCCCCGGAGTTTCCCTGTACGAATTTTTTTCATTAGTCATACGTCACCGTACCTTGAACGAGCTCTTTCATCTTTTTAACAACATCACCCACCCGGGACCCTACCGGAGACTGTGACAATGACGGGCACGGGAAAAAAAGACGCGGAGAGTCACATACCTGTCGAAAGACTTCGCCAACGGTCTGGGGCGTCACATCAGGCCAGGCCCCCACCAAAAACGCACCTCCGTACCTGGAAACATATGCCCGGGCGACCGTGGCGTTAAAACGGGAGTTGGCAACAATCAATGCTGGAAGCCGCTGATACGCCATCTCATAAGTCGTCAGGCCCAGACCGGTAAACCCGATATCAGCCACTTCAATTCGCTTCGGCATATCATCAACATTACTGCTTACGGATCCGTTCAGCTCCAATGACTGTAACACTGATCCAACAGCGTTTCCCGAGTCGGAATGACCCACTACGACGTCGACATATCCACGAAAGCCCGCCCACCCCAAGCCTTCAAGCACTCGTAACGTCAGAGCCGTAACCTCTCCACCACCCATTGCAACGAGCACACGCTCGACGTTTGTCTCGCGCCTTATGTCATTCTTGTTGGCGTTCAACCACACCGACTCCGCTGGTATGAAGTGCTCAAGCCCATCCAGGCAAAAGGGGTGACTCTCGGGCTCGTAACCCGGATAATCCGGGTGTGGCAACGCATTTATCAGCAATTCTGCCTCGTAGCAGTATGGCGCGACAGGGTTGTCCATAAAGACCAGCTTCACACCCGCCTGACGAAAGCGCGTGAATTGGTCCCGATACCGGTACAGGTCATCCTTCCCGAAGTTTATCACCACCGCGGACCAATCCGATTCAGAGGCCTTGTTCAACAAACGCGTCACGTCGTCTTCCGGAGACGTGTCCGCTGGGAGCTGCTCAACTGCAAACCCTTTTGCATGAACGGCCGAAAGGACGTTCTTCTCATCCCGACAGACAAACTCCGCCCCCCAGCCCAATTGGTCCGCCAGCAGCCTGGCAAGCCGAAGACTGCCGACAACATGCCCCATGCCAAGACCTGCGCCACCATCACATCGGAAACCCATCCGCACCGACTCATGCAGGCTGCTTTTCCGGCCAGCTCCGGCGTTGATCCTCGACAGTTCAGGATGCTCTCCAAGAACCATCAGCACGTCGGATAAAGACGTATCGATCAACGAATCCGGCATCTGCCGGGCAAGCGCCCGGAAGAACGCCAGATCATCCTCAGTATCAATCGTCAGGCGGAGGTCGGCACGGCGGAGCTCTGGCTTACTGTCAACGTAATGGGTGAGGTACCGGTCGCTATCCCGGTAGAGGGCACTGGTAACGTGTTCTCGATCGTGGTCGGACAAAGCCTGATCTCGGGCCAACTTCAGGAGGGCGCCCGCCGATACGACCTCAATTCCCTTGTCGACATATTCGTAACCAGGCCGATAATTAACCACATCCGCGCCAAAGGCAGACTGCGCATCCAGCATCTGCCGGACCGCTTTCATATTAACCAGAGGGCAATCACCCGTAACACGGACAACAACCTCAGCGTCAGTCTGACGAGCCGCTTCCGCAAAACGCGAGAGCACATCTGTTTCATGGCCTCGAATTACTCGAATGTTTGGCCACTCATTCAGAACATGATCCACCAGAGAGTCGTTCTCCCGGCTCTTCGACGTGGCGACAACTACAGCGCTAAACAACTCTCCAGGTCCACAATCTGATGTGAGCCTGGCAAGAACATAATCGACAAGCGGGCGGCCACCAATATCCGCCAGCATTTTTCCCGGCAGGCGCGTTGAGCCCATTCGTGCCTGAACGACGGCAACCACCTTTGTCATACTGGGCTCCTCCCGCTCTCTGAGCGGTTGGCCTCTTCAAAAACATAGCCCATACAGTAGTGCGTCAGCCCCCACCAATGTTGCGGATGCACGCCTTCACAGGAAAAGCCGCACTTCTCATAGAACCGCTTTCCCTGTTCGGTTTCGGAGTACAGGACCACCTTATGGGCACCGGTATTGCGGTACTCCGAAAGACAGGTATGCACCAATCGATGACCTACCCCCTGGCCCTGGTAACCGGGAGACACCACCACCCAATCCAGTGATGCCACGCCGCCATTGGGAACGCCACCAATTACGAGTGCAATCATTGCATTGCCATTGAATGCAGCGGCCAGTGCGGCCTTTTTGTCGGCGGCTCGACGTTCGAACACCTCATGACTGTACTTGTTGCGATAGGCGTCCAGGGCCGATTCCGAGAAGGTCAAAGAAAACTGTTCTGCGAGCATTTTCGAGAAGAACTGATACGCCATCGTGGCGTCCTGTCCCGGCGCCACAACACGGAAGGTTATGTCAGTGTCGTCGGGACGACCCGATCTGTTCGGGCTATCAGAATTCATATCAGGCTCCGGCTTTCCGGTGGGAACCCAAGTCTTCCTTCATCACTGGGTAGCCCTCTTCGATATCTCTCGCGGCAACAGCCCCTACGGCCATTTCAACAGCAGAGGCCGGTAATCCCTGCGCCGGCCTGAGTACGGCAACATCCTCTCGGCGGATAATCTCACCAGCCGATATTTTCCGGTTGGCCCAAAGCCCCCGTCTGACCCAGTAGCGCTCATCTTCCTCCGCGTCCACCCAGTGCTTTCGGTCTCCCGCCAGGGACATTTCCGCGTGCCTCAAGTCGGTCACCAACTGGGTAAACTCAGACATTTCCATGGCAAAGTGATGATCAAGGCCCGGCTGGCTGCGGTCCAGCGTAACGTGTTTTTCAAGCAGGCAGCAGCCAAACGCCAGGCTAGCCACCGGCAATACCGAGCCGGGAGAATGATCCGACAGCCCGACCGGTACGCAAAAATGCTCAGCTAAAACGCGGATGGCCCGCAGGTTTGCATCCTCCCAGCGCGGTGGGTAGTTGGACACGCAATGCAACAACACGACCTGCCGACCACCGGCAGCCCTAACGGCTCCAAGCGCCTCATCCACCTCGTCGAGACTGGACGCACCGGTGGAAATGATCAGCGGTTTGCTGGTTCGGGCTGCGTGCCCGATCAACTCGTGCCAGGTAATGTCCCCGGATGCGATCTTCCAGGCAGGCACACCAACCCGGTCCAGGCGCTCAACCGCATCCAGGCTGAAGGGGGAGCACAGAAAAACAACGCCCTCCTCACGCGCAACCTCAGCAAGGGCGGGCCACCAACTCGGATCGGCAGAAAAGCCTGGAAGAATATCCCAGCGCTTGGACAACAGGGTTTGGCGTGACTCCCACTCGTGAGTGGCATGTTGAGGTAACCGTGGAATGAACAGATCTTCCCTCGAAAAGTCCTGAAACTTCACGGCATCGGCACCTGCCCTGGCACTTTGCCGGATTAACTCTGCCGCCGTTTCATAGTCCCCATTGTGATTCGAGCCAATCTCGGCAATAACGAAGCAGGGCTCGCCTGGCGCAACCCTTCGTTGCCCCAGTCTGACCTCATTTTGAAAGGCACTTTCGGATGTCATAGAACTGACCTGGCTTCAATTACAGAGAATGTTACGTGACCAGAGTGGTCGGCGGCTTCTGAACCCATACCTCCCGCCCCTGGTCGCAGGATTCCTTGACCGCCTGCGCTAGCGCAGACGCCCACCAGGCATCGTTCAGATCCGGCATGGGGGTACTTGTTTCATAGCCCTTCACTAAAAGCGAAAGCGTGGCTTCTTCCAGAAAACCGGCCCCGTATCCGGTCAGTCGATTTCCTGTTTGCTGCATGAAGTAAGGATTCACATCCCGGAACTGGCCCTGGCCATACTCGGAAAACCCACGCCGAGTGCCATCCAGGTCCAGCTCGCCATACTCAAAATGCAATTGCATGGCCTGTTTGGTCAGCGCGGTGGAGGGGTTAGGCAGATTCCAGGACAGCATCACAGACACCGAAGCAAGCGGCCCCTCGCTGTTATCACCAAAGAAGATATCCGCCTTTACTGCGTCAAGCGTGTCCACACCCTGCTCAGGCAGCACCTTGGAATAGGCGGTAGCGTTTACTTTGACGGGGTCGAGCCCGGTCATATACCGGAGCAGGTCGTAAAAATGGGTACCAAGAAACCAGTTCGGGTCACTACTGGCGGCGAGCGGAGAACTGAAATATCCGCCTGCCGGCACGCTCAACGGGTTCTGGATACTGGCCATACCCATCTGCAATGCCCCGTACTGGCCTGATCGAATTCTCTGCCTGGCTTCGTGCCAGAGTGGATCAGCCCGCTTATGAAACAGCGTGATCACTTTCCGGCCGGAGGTCTCCGCAGCTTGTATAATCCGCTCACAATCCGCGAGGCTGGTCGCCAAGGGTTTCTCGACCAGCACGTCACAACCATGCTCAAGTGCGCTCACCACATAGTCGGTGTGTGCCGAATCCGGGGTTGTTACAGCCACCAGGTCAGGCTTGGCGGTTTCCAGCATATTTGTGAAATCATCGAACGCCCCGCCAATTCCGAAGCGATCACACCATTGCTTCGCCTTCGACAAATCCCGGCTGCATAGGGCAACCACCTCCACGTGGGGCCGAAGCATGGGCCCCTGATAAACGGGAAGATGGCCCTGTTCTGCCCAGGTGCCCAATCCGACGAGCGCCAACCGACGAGTCATGACAATCGTCCGCTTGGCTGCAGGACCGCATGCACAAAATAAGCGGCCATATCGAGAATGTCCTGCAACTCTATGGCCTCGTCATCACTGTGGGCTACCTCAAGGGCGCCGGGGCCGAAAGTCGTCACGTCGGGGCACTGGCGGGCAAAGATACGGGCGTCGCAACTGGCTTTCCAGCCACGGAGCTCAGGCATGCCCGAGTCATCCAGAGCTTCAATAGCGCGGCCCAGGCGCTCCCCACCAGGCGCATCACTGGCACTGCAAAAAGCCGCATTATGGAGTTTGTCGAACGTGATTGTCGCGTTGATCGAACCGCGCTCAATACCAAACACGCGGCAAGCTTCATCAACGCCGTCGTCGAACGCATGGGTCATTCTCTGTTGCAGGTTTTCCAGGGGTCGATCCGGCAGGAACCCCTGCCCGCCCTCAAGCGTAAATGCTGACTCGGCCCCCGGCCAGGCGGGACAACCAAAGCCAGCCTGGTTCATCGCAAGGATCAGTTCTGCAGCTTTGGCAAGCGCATCGCTGTCCCGCTCATGGGAGCCCATGTGGCCTCCCTTGGCCGTTACTCGAACATCAATCTCCGGCGTTTCCTTTGAGCCCGAGAGTGTTACTTCTGGATCGTTTGTCGCATGAACCAGGCGACCGCCTTCAATAGCGGCTTTCATAGCCATATCGATAACGGAGCATGCCCGCTCCAGAAGGGACTGGGCGGATTCCCCCGCCCCTCCTTCGAGGGGCCAACGAAGCCGAACCTCACTGCAGGCCGAGGATGGATGCGACCCAAATGGTCCGAGGATGCCAAAACAGGTTTGCGCATCCTTGGGTGCGTGGAACATCGGATGATCGCTCTCTTCCCGTATCCGGCGGCCCTCGGCCATCAAGGCTTCTGAAATCACCGCATAAAGCCCATACAGATCTGCACGACGCGTCTTATCGGTCACCGACAGGCTAGCAGCGAACCAGACTGCACCGCGATTGGCGGGATAAGGCAATAGGCTGGAAGGTTCGGCAACCACAATATGGCTTTGTGCAAGGTCCAGGTGGGTGACCGCGCCTAATGTGCCGTTGCCTCCCATTTCTTCGTCGATAGAGACAAGGTATCGAACCGGCCACTCAGGTTTTTCGCCCGTTACCTGTTCCCATTCATTCAACAGACGCTGAACCAGTACCATCGTCACCAGGCCGTTCTTATCATCCGCGGTTCCTCTGCCGGCGATGCGACACTCACTGACTCGTTGAGGCGGAATGTGAGGCGGAACCGTATCCACATGCGCATTCAACAACCAATGCTCGCCTGGTTCCGACGGCAACGGGTCCAGAAGCCAGTTGAAACGCCCGCGATAGACGGCCTCCACATCATCAGCGCTGGCGCCTGCGTAATAAGGTTTGGTGAAATAGGGATCGTCTTCAATCTGCCTGGGAACATTCAGCGGACGGGCCTCCGAAACGGCGTCCAGGTACGGGGTCATTGCCTCCGTCAACCTCTGAAAACAGGCCTGCTCGTTGGCGCGTAGGCGCTCAAGGTCACTGCCAAGCGAGGTGTCCACCTCACACAATGTCATGAGCAGATCTCCCGCCCAGTCACGTAGACCGGTGTCCCGGCGCTTTTGTTGTAACCACTGCTCCAGATCAGGATTCATGAGCACCTTTTTGTTCCCGCGATGCCTTGCCGGGCGCTTCGTTCATGATTGGCCCTGCATTATGGTTTGCGGTATGCCGTTGTAAAACGAAGGCCTCTGCGGCCTTCACACCACTTCGTCGCCCCCAGTGGGCCGCCAGGTCCCGAATCGCCTCCAGCGATCTTGGATGGGGCTCGGGGCGTAATTCCGATCCATATTCCTCCAGCAGCTCCAGTTTGTCATCAAGGGTGCTGTCGACCGGCTCAAACCAGTTTGGCACAAAAGCCGGCCTTCCCAATGACTGCCCCCAATCCGTAGAGGATGGCGTTTCCATGCTGAAGATGGTCTTGACGGAGCCCTTCTGCTGCGGCCGCGAGGCGGTCATTACCGCATCAAAACAGAGGCGGTGATCCACGTTCATATCACCGGGGTGATGGGTATAAATGGTGTGGGGCTGGTGGCGATCGATCACCGTTTCCACAACCTTCACAAGCTCCAGGAGATCGTGGCGATCAAAACGATTGTCCTCGAACCGGTAGTAATACCATGCATGCAGCCCCGAGCGATCCACAACACGTTGCAATGCGGAGGTAATAGAATGCCTCGCATCCTGCTTTTCACCGTCGTGTTCTTCGCCGCTCCATCGGCTTGCCACCCCTTCGCCCAGCACAACCAGACCGACTTTCATTCCCTGCCTGACAAGACGAAGCATCGTGGCACCCGCCCCCAGCAATTCGTCACCGGGGTGAGCGACGACAAAAAGCACATCCAGCTCGCGCTGTTGCGTTTCCATACCGTAGGTCTCCAATATATCAGCCACCCGAGAGGCGCCATTACCATCGATAAGCGTCGGGCCAAGCCGCGCCAAGCCACCGAGTGCCGGCTCGTCTTCCAGCCATCGCTGCAGGCGGAAACCGATCCGCGAGGCCTCTAGCCCGGCTTCACCGCAACCGAGATAATGGAGGGCCCCGAGCCGATCGAAGAGGCCGGCCGACGCCTCCTGCCAACGATAATGCGTAAACACAAAGGCAGGGCGGCCCAACGCCATCATTTCATACGCCGTTGTTCCAAACGCAACGATACCCAGGCGGCACTGTTTCATCAGCAGCGCCATGTCAGAAGCGCCCAGTTCGCGGTGAATCCGCAACCGGAATCCCGCTTGGTCTGCCAAGACCATCAACGCCGCCTCGTCACCTGTATAGGCAGCACCAAGTACCAAGGCGACGTCACCTTGGTATCCCGCCCTGGCAAGCGACTCGATGGCGCAACGTGTCAGGTCAAAAGGATCACTGCCACCCATCGAAACCAGCAACGGCCCCGTATCCGGCCGGGACACCCGCTTTCCGGCAAACTCCGTGCGCAGGATAAGGTATTCCGGGCCCTCAAAATAGTTCACCGCGTGCACAGTCTGCGACGGATAGAGATCGATCACCGCGCGAAAACTGCCGCTGTTGGAGGACACGTGGCCGAGTGAAATGACGGTTGTGCCGTCGCTGTCCAGCGAACGGAGGCTACGCGCCCACTCAGGATGCATCGCCAACTGGTCATCGGTGACCGGCATGTCCACCACAAACACTGTCGGAGGCGCCTGCGATACAGTCATCAGCACATCCTCGGGAACATACTCAACCGATACCAGTTTTTGCAGCCGCCCCACCGCACGGGACGTCTGGTTATCGTCCGCCAGAACCATAACCTGCCAACCACGATCAGCCATGTGTTGGGCTAGTGTCAGGCAACGCCGGAGATGCCCCGTACCCTGGGCACGGCTGCAGGCCGCCCGAAACACAACGATGAAGGCTGTCATCTCAGGCTTCTCCATGGCTCGAAGTACGGTCTTCGTCTGGGCGCGTTTCAATATGAATCGTGTCGACAGCCCTGCAAGCGCGCGCAACCGCCTCCTCGCGATCAGAGCCCCATGCCATCACCGACATGACTCGCTCACCCATTGAGCTGGCAGGGGCAATACAGTCCCCCGGCGCCAGGTCCGCCCAGTGGGGCTCCAGTCGAACAAAATGGATACCCGCCTGAGCCCTGGCATCTTCTATGCCACGAATAGTCGTAACCACTCCGGGTTCGGGCCATACGTACCTCAAAGCTACGCCATGGTGCCTTGACGGTTTCAACCTCGACGGATCAACGGCATGGCCGACCGCCATATCCATCACCACCGCCAGCAAATCGATGCCATTGTGCAAAGGGATGGTCTCGTAGCAGAAGTAATCCCCGGAAAGCCGGGCGGCCATTTCAAGGACCCGAGTCCCATCCCGGGTAACGATGATATCCCCTTTTACAGGCCCCCAGTTAATACCCAGCGCCCGAACGGCCTGCGCTGAGACCGAACGGATCTCCTCGGCAACCGCTTCGCCAACCAGCGAAGGCAATGTATCGCCATCCTCGAGGAAATAAGGTGGATACCGATGCTTGTCATCGTAGTTCCGGTCGGAGATTGCCGCCCAGAATACCTCGCCATTCAGCACCACACCCTCGATACTGTGCTCCGTGCCTTCAAGATATTCTTCCACCAGGAACTCGACCTGGCCACTGACGCCGCGAATTTCATCAACGGCTGAGGCCATGCCCTGCCGGTCGCGGACCAGGCGCACCCCCCGGGACCCCGCACTATCGGCGGGCTTAACGACCACGGGCCAGCCCAATCCGTCTGCGGCAGCAACGCCATTCTCCAACGAACTAGCCGCCTGATAGCCAGGTGCCGGTATATCTGCCATGGCAAACGCACGCTGCCGGTCGACCTTATGGGTTGCCAGCCAGGCAGAACCCTTTGAGATACCGGGCAAGCCCAGCTCTGCGGCAACCGAGGCAACGGCAACGGCGCTCTCAGACGCAAGCGTCATCACGCCGTCCAGCGGTTCTTTGTCGTGCAGAGCACGTGCAAACGCCACTGTGGCGTCGGCATCACGGGTGCTGACAACGCCATAGTGATCGGCCTCAACAAATCCCACGGCATTGGGATCATAATCGGTAACCGTCACCCGGTAGCCCTTGCGACGGGCCATGCGGATGGCGGGCATCTGGTTTGGGCCCGCGCCGATGATCATCAGGTGTTTTGACATACAGAGCGTTCCTGCCAACCTTCAGTTGCTGTTGCCAGCAGCACTGGCCTCACTGTAGATAACCGCCTCAATAACCCGGCGCTGATCGTCTGACGTCAACCGCGTATGCAACGGAATAGTGATTACCTGACGGTAGAACGCCTCGGCGGCGGGGCAATAACCCTCCTCAAAGCCCCGTTGACGATAATAAGGCTGGAGGTAAATGGGCATGTAGTGAACGTTCACGCCTATATTGGCCGCCCTGAGCGAACGGAACACCTCACTGCGGATATCCGGTGAGACCTGAACAACCATCAGGTGCCAACTACTGTCGCCATCAGGAGACTGCCATAAGGTGCCGACAGGCGTATCCCTGAATGCATCGATGTACTCCTCGGCACGCTGACGCCTGGTGAGGACAAATTCATCAAGACGGCCAAGCTGGGACTGGCCCAAAGCGGCTTCCAGGTCAGTCATGCGGTAGTTGAACCCCAGGTCCACCTGCTCATAACGCCAGGGTTCCCGGTCAATGTCACGAACCCTGTCAGGCGCACGCGTAATTCCGTGGGTACGCAGCGCCCTTGCACGTTCTGCCAGGCCAGGGTCATTGGTAACCAGCGCCCCACCCTCGCCGGTTGTAATCATTTTCACGGGATGAAAACTGAACACCGTGATATCACTGAACTGGCAGCCCCCGACAGGGCTACCTTCGAAGGTAGCCCCCAGCGCATGGGACGCGTCTTCAATCACGCGCACCCCATACCCGCGGGCCAACTGCCCAATCGCACGCATGTCGCAAGGCTGCCCAGCATAATGAACCGGGATAATAACCTTGGGCAGGGTTCCTTCCTGATCCGCCCCGGCCAATTGTTCGGCGAGTACCTCCACGTCCATATTCCCGGAATGGGGGTCCACATCCACAAAGTCTACATCCGCTCCGCAATAGATGGCGCAATTGGCCGAGGCCACAAAGCTGATGGGCGAGGTCCACACCCGGTCGCCGGGGCCCACGCCTAACAGGAGACAGGCCAAGTGCAATGCCGATGTTCCACTGTTTACCGCAACAGCCTCTGCCGCGCTACAGCGCGACGCCAGCGCTCTCTCGAAAGCCGGAACTTCCGGGCCTTGGGTCAAAAAATCCGAGTGCAATACACGAAGCACTGAACGGATATCGTCATCGTTCAGGTCCTGGCAGCTGTAAGGAATCAAAACCCAGCCTCTCGATTCCACTCAAGAATTTCGTCGTTGCTCAGGAACCAGGGGTTATTACCGGAGTTGTAGGCAAAGCCCTGTTGGACCGGTTTGCCCTTTTCCCCTTCCAGGTTCTGGCTGTAATCAAGGTTGCCACCATAGAAACGGATGGCAGGCTTAATCACGAAATGATCATCAAACTCCAGGGAAACATGGCTGTCGTCCCTTGGGCACATGGTTTCGTGCAGTTTTTCACCAGGGCGTATTCCAACGAGCTTCTGCGGCAAATCCGGCGCCATCGCCGTCGCAACATCTGCAATACGAACGGAAGGAATCTTGGGTACAAAAATCTCCCCGCCCTGCATTCTCGCGAAGCTGTTCAGGACAAACTCCACACCGCCTTGCAACGTGATCCAGAACCGGGTCATCTGGGGGTCGGTGATCGGCAAAGACTCCGCTCCCTCGGCGATCAGCTTATTGAAGAAGGGAACCACAGAACCGCGAGAACCCAGGACATTGCCATAGCGCACAACGGAAAAACGCGTCTGTCGCTTACCCACAATGTTATTGGCCGCCACAAACAGCTTGTCCGACGCCAATTTGGTGGCACCGTAGAGATTGACCGGGTTGGCTGCCTTGTCTGTCGATAACGCAATAACTCGGCTCACCGAGTTGGCAACACAGGCGTGGGTGACATTCTCAGCCCCATGTATGTTGGTCTTTATACACTCCATGGGGTTGTATTCAGCGGCGGGAACCTGCTTGAGTGCGGCGGCATGAACCACAATATCCACATCCCTGAGAGCGAACTCCAGGCGTTCACGATCCCGTACATCGCCCAGGAAATACCGCATGCTGGAGTTACGGAATCGCTCCTGCATTTCGAACTGCTTCAGTTCGTCCCTAGAGTACACGATAATCCTGGAGGGGCGGTATCGTTCCAGGAGGGTTTTCACGAACTGCTGCCCAAAGGAACCAGTACCACCAGTGATCAGAACTGTTTTGCCATCAAACATTTAATTCCGCCAAGAGTCAGGGAACGTAACAGGGAACCAAAGCCCTACAGGACTAGAGGATAGTACACACACCCCCTTATTTCACCAAGGTCAAACCGCTTGCAAGCGCTTCTTCATAAAACTGGCACGCCTTTCGCTGTACTTCTCCCATAACACTGCAAACCGTCAAAAAAACTGCAGACCTTTGCCGCTTTAATGCCGCGACAGGTTAACGAGGTGTCCCATGCAAGCACAGCACAACATCCATGCCACAGACGCACAAAAAGCACACATCGCGCGGCTCCTGCTGCAGGCAAACCTGGCCTACGCTGAATCCAACAGCCCGACGTCGCTGGTTCAGCGACTCAAAGCGCGGCAAGAATGCCGTGACTATCTGAAAGAGGTTCTGGCGCAGGAGCCGGGCAACGCTGGCGCGCTGGGCATGATGGGACGCGTGGAAATGGACGACGGTGCGCTTGATAAGGCACACACCCTGTTCACCGACAGCCTGAGCCATGACCCGGCACAGCCCCAACAATTCACCAACCTGGGCTACTGGGCGATCAAGTCCGAGCGCCCGGCCCTGGCGGAGCAGTATTTCATCCAAGCCCTGGAAATGGACCGGCAATCCGCCGCCGCCTTCGGCGGTGTTGCCCATGCCAAGCGCCTGCAGGGCCAGTTCGATGTGGCTTACCTACACTACCGCAAGTTGCTGGAAATGGGCCTGGATTGGCCATCTATCTATAGCGGTATGCTGACCTGCGCCGAACACCTGGATGTAAACAGGGCAGACACCAAACTGGCCCGCGACGCCATCCTGCTGCTGCGCCACGACGGCCTGCCCCACCAGGAAATCGGCCGATTCGTGGGCGCCATCATCCGCCAGCAATACGATCTGGAAAACCCGAATGCCGAGGTGGCCCTGGACGCCGCCAGCGAAGACGAACTGCTAATCCTGGCCCTGGAGAAAACCCTGATGCCGGACCCGGCCGTGGAAGAGCTGGTCACCCTGCTGCGCCGGGCAATCATCGCCGAAGTCGCACAGACGGTTGAACTACGGGACGAACTCCAGCCACTGGCACTGGCACTGGCAGTATACGCCGATCGCACCGGTTACGCCCTGACCGCGGAAGACGATGAAGAACGACTGGCGTCCGCCATCAACAACAGCGTCTGCGCGCAACTCGCCATGGGTGAGGAACAGGACGGCATGATCGGATCGTTGATCATCAGCGCTATGTACGGCGCACTGTTCCATCAGAAGTTCGCCATGCAACTTGGCCGCTGGAACCTGGTGGACTGGCCGGTCAACATGCAAGCGATGATGGCGGCCAGCTACTATAACCGCGCGTCGGAAGAAGCCATAAAACAGAACTTTGCCGAAAAATCGGCCGAGCTTTGCCTTGAGAAAACCGACGTACCGCAGGCCTGGCCCAACTGGTCAAAACTCGCCTACCGCTCCGAAACCAGCCTGAAAACCATGATGGCCACGGAACTGGGCATGAATACCGAGCAACTGCCGGAAACACTCCGGATCATGGTGTGTGGCGCCCAGTCCGGCCAGCGCGCCATGGAACTGGCGCACTACCTGAAAGACGTGGAAGTAATCGCCGTGGACGAATCCCTGGCCAATATTGCCAAGGCAACGCGGCTCGCGGACGAGATGGGCATTAGCAACATCGTGTTCTGGCCCTGGTCCATCGCCCAGCAATTTGTCGCCGATGACCACAAGGTGCACTGGATCGAAATCGGCCGCCTGCCATCGACGAACATGACCGACGTATCCCTGGCCGCCCTTGTCAGTTCAGCGACCGGCAACGGCGCGGTCGTCCATATGCACACTGCTGTCAACGAACAGACCGACGGCGACAGACAGATCCGCCGCCTGATCGCCCAACACGGCCTGAAACCTACACGCACTGCCTTGCGCCAACTCCGACGCATGGTACTGACAAACCGGCAGGATCCGATGTGGCAGTCTCTGGTTGCAGAAACCGACTTCTACGGCCTGGGCGGCTGCCGCGACCGTTGGTTCAGTGAGCAGAACACCGCCCAACTGAAAGAGTTAATGGCGATGGTGAGCAATGAAGTGGAATGGAAGCTCGTCAAGGCGCGTGATACCGACGGTCACAGTCTGGCCACCAAGCCTGTGCAGAAGCAGATCCAGGCCGAAGCATTGGGCAGCGAGGTGCAGAGTTTGATGGGGCAAGGATTGTCCGTATATTTCCAGCGCCGCCGTTAAACATAGGGAATAAGGGATTCACCGTAAAGGTGAAGCTCCTCCAGAACGTGCCGCTTTTCCGGCGTGAGTTCCGGATCGGCGGCCAGGCGCTGCAACTCATGCCCAAACGCCTCCAATGAGCGCCACCCCCTCTTCGGGTTCATCAAGCGCTGGCTGCGAAACGCTTCCCAGCGCTCCATCTCTTCACCAATCAGCGTGCTGGGGTAGTTCCTGGCACGGTAGCGGAATAGCATCTCATCAAGTCGCCCATCCTCAAAACGCACCTCCTGCTCACCGAGGGTTCCCACCGGCTGCTGCAATAGCCAGTTGAGCTTTTCACGGTCGGTTTTACTGATAAAGCCTCCAGCGTAGAGCTGTTCGTCGGGATCGGTCAGATCCCCTTCGTGGGGCTGATCGAAGGCCTGGGCGATTCGGGTCGGCAGGTCCGGGGCCTTGCGGAGGATGGCCAGATGTTCCCGAAGTTTGCCGCCGTCCAGCTCCAGCTCTGCCAGCCGCTCTTCGGACAGTGACTTCAGCATGGTGGCCGGAGCCAGCACAGGGCACTTATTCAGTTGCACACCTTTCAGAGCAAAACGACTCACGCCCTCCCCTAACTCCGCCTGGGAAGTGAATACGCGCTCGCGGATCTGCTCAGGGGTGGCGTGGATCAGCTCACTGGGGTCTTCACGCAGGTCGTAAACGATCACCAGGTTCTTGTTGGTGGGATGATCGGCGACCGGCGCTACCATCGCGCAGCAGCCACGAGTTGCTGGGTACTTGGCAGAAATGTGGAACACTGGCTTCATGCTGGGGGTGTCCAGCATGGCGCGAGCAGAGTGTTTGTCCTTATTTTGCAGCACAAACTCAAACAGCTTGGGCTGCTTTTCTTTGATCAGCTTTGCCACTGCGATAGTGGCCTCTACATCCGATAGGGCGTCGTGGGCGGCTTCATGGGCAATGCCATTGGCGACGGTGAGTTCTTCCAACTTGAAACTGGGGCTACCGTCTTCCTTCTTTGGCCAGTGAATGCCCTCCGGCCTCAGCGCGTATGTCAGTCGCACCATGTCGATGATGTCCCAGCGGGAATTGCCGTTCTGCCATTCCCGGGCATAAGGGTCGCGAAGGTTGCGGTACAGGGTGTGGCGGGACACTTCGTCATCGAAACGCAGGCTGTTGTAGCCCACGGCGCAGGTGCCAGGCTGGCTGAACGCCTCGTTAATCTGTGCGATAAACTCCGCTTCGGGGAAGCCATTTTCCAGCGCCTTCTGCGGAGTAATGCCGGTAATCAGGCATGCCTCCGGCGAGGGCACGTAGTCGTCTGCAGGCGCGCAGTAGATGATCAGCGGGTCTTCGATGATGTTCAGGTCAAGATCTGTGCGCACACCAGCAAACTGGGACGGACGATCATGTATGGGGTCGACACCAAAGGTTTCATAGTCGTGCCAGTAGAAAGAACGGATCACCGAGAGAGCTCCTGCATTACGTGAATCAGTCGAATGCAGGGTAGTGTAATCAAAACATCCCGGTACCGCGATCCACGTAATGCGTGCGCTCCCGCTGAACACCATTCTGCAGGGCCTGCATATCCAGCGTCATGCTAGTGGGCAGATTCAGGAACACACCTTCAGGCCCCTGGATGGCGGCGCCCCCCAGGTCCTGCCAGTCCACGGACTCGCGCTGAAAGGCCAGGAAAAGGTCCTCCGTAAAGCCAACAGTGCCATCGCCGTTGTCCACACCAATATCCATGGATAGCAGATTGGTCAACGGCACACATTGACTGCAGGTACCGTCTTCACCCGCCAGACCTATCTGGGTGGCCCGATGATTGGTGGCCACTCCGGCGTCATCAAACAGCATGGCGTCCACCGGGTTGCCGTCTGCATCGTTGATTTTCAGATCCAGGTTGCCACTGAAGCTGGCAAACTCGCCAGACAGCGTGCCCCGCGCCTGATTCAGCCCAAAGCGGAAACCGGATAGCTGGCCATCCCTTTCAGCCAACTCAAGGTAGGGTTCAACACCCTCGAACGGAACCACGTCGTCCACGTTGTAGGTGTTGCCGTCAATCTGCACACGGGTATCGTCGCGCACATAGTGGCCTAGCGCGAAATTCTTGATGTCGAGATCGGCACCGGTGGCATCACCGCCCATCACCACATCATCGGCGTTCAGCCGGGTTTCTGCGTCCACACCCAGCGTCACGCGGGTAAACCGGTGGTTAACTCCATCCACATGGTCTACCGTCATCATTGCCTGCCCTTGCACCTGGCTCATTTCCCGCTCGGAAATAGGCTCCAACTCTGCCAGGGCAACAGGCGACATACCCAGGCAGATGGTGAGAGGGACAGCACACCAACAAGCATCCTGTCTCATAGTATTGTGTCTCTGAATCAATTCTTATTATGACCGCAGAAGCACTATATCCCAGGCAACCAGGCCAATAGAGTGAGATAGGTCACAGGGCATAGAATTCACTTCAAGCACTGCTATACTGGAAATAAATAATAAACGGAGCCCCCATGACCATCCGCGTTCTTATCTGCGACGATTCCTCTCTGGCCCGAAAACAAATGGCTCGCGCTTTACCCAAAAACTGGAACGCTGAAGTTACCTTCGCATTTGATGGCCGCAACGCGCTGGAAAAACTCCGCGCCGGGGCCGGCGAATTGATGTTTCTAGACCTCAATATGCCGGAAATGGATGGCTATCAGGTATTGGACGCCATTCGGAAAGAGGATCTTCCGGTGATGACGATCGTCGTTTCCGGCGATATCCAACCAGAAGCACGGGCCCGGGTTCGTAAACTTGGCGCCATCGAGTTCATAAAAAAGCCCACAGACACCGACCTGGTTTTAAAGCTGCTTCAGGACTACGGTTTTCTGCGCCCGGAAGATCTGGTGGAAGATCACGAGCAGAGCCCTGCAGCCGATACCAACAGCACCGCTTCCACCGGCGCACCGATTGGCCTGAACGACTATCTCCAGGAAATCGCCAACGTTGCCATGGGCCGCTCGTCCGACCTGCTGGCAAGATTGCTGCGGGTATTCGTCAAACAGCCCATTCCCCGAGTGGAAATGATTGCCCGCTCGGAGCTCAGCATGGCGATCTCAGCTGCCCAGGCCGACAGCAGCTATTCCGCCGTCTGCCAGGGCTTTACCGGTGCAGGCATTGCAGGTGAAGCGCTTCTTTTGTTTGCAGACGCCAGCTTCAACGACATGGCCGAATTGCTCCATTACGACGATTTGGACACCGAAAGCATTCAGATAGAGGTGCTGATGGACATGTCCAGCATCCTGTTTGGCGCCTTCCTCAAAGGCATCGGCGACCAGCTGGATCTCAAACTCGGCCTTGGTCATCCGACCGTCCTGGGACAGCATCGACAGATCGGAGACCTTCTGGAACACCACAGCACACGCCAGGAAAAGCTGCTGTGCATTGAAATCAGTTATGAACTGGAAGACCGGGAGATCAGTTGCGACATGCTGGTACTACTCACAGAAGATTCAGTGCCCTTCCTTGAACACCGACTACAGTACCTGGTGGATTAACTATGGCCATAGATGAGATAGGAGCAAGTACTTTCCATTGGCTGGTGGACATGCTGGAGTCGGTGGAAGTCGGCCTGGTGGTCTTGGACCTGGACTTCCGCGTTCAGGCCTGGAACGGCTTTATGGAACATCACAGCGGCATCACCGCCAGCAAAATTCGCGAGCAGGTTCTGTTTGATGTGTTCCCGGACATCCCCAAAGCCTGGCTGACCCGCAAGGTAGATTCAGTCGCAATGTTAAACACCAGGGCATTCACCTCATGGGAACAGCGGCCCTATCTGTTCCGCTTTCGCAACACGCGCCCGATTACCGGCACTGAAGACTTCATGTTCCAGAACCTGACCATCAGCCCCCTTTCCGGGCCCGATGGTCAAGTCGAAAAAATCTGCCTGATGGTCTATGACGTCACCGACATTGCCACCAGCAAACGGGCACTGGAAACCGCCAACGAACAACTGGCCAAGCTGAGCATGACCGACCGCCTGACCGGCCTGCTCAACCGCGGTACCTGGGAAAACCTGATTGACGCTGAATACGGACGCTACCGCCGCTATGGCCACAGCACCTGCCTGGTTATGTTCGACATAGACCACTTCAAACCGGTGAACGACACCTACGGACACCTGGCCGGTGACGAAGTCATCAAGTACACCGCCAAAGTCATGAAGGACAACCTGCGCCAGTCAGACAGCCCCGGCCGCTATGGTGGCGAAGAATTTGGCATCATCCTGCCTGAAACCGATGTTGAAGGTGCCACGGTGATTTGCGAACGTATACGGGAAGTCATCCAGAACAGCACGGTTCAAACCACGGCGGCGCCGATCCAGTACACCGTCAGCATTGGTATCGCACCTTTAACGGATGGCCCGGAGAATTATATGCAGTGGTTACAGCAGGCAGATGAAGCGTTGTATGCCGCTAAGGAAGGGGGGAGGAATCGGGTCGTGGTGTTTGGGGATGGTGGAAAAGGTTGATACCCCCTCTCACTTGGCGCGAGAGGGGGAAATATAATCAATCCTGCTGCCAGCTCTGCACAGTTTCCTTACCATGCTTCTGGCGCCACTCATTCAACACCTTGTGGTTGCCACCACGTGTCTTGACCACTTCACCAGTGTTCGGGTTCTTGTAGGTCTTCATTGGGCGCTTGGGGCGGCTGCCGGTAGATGTATCAGCCTTGGCGCCGGAAATAGAAGGATCAATGGCGCCCAGGATCTGAAGAACGTCTTTCGGCGACTTGTCGTATTTCTTCATCAGATCGCGAACCTTGTTTTCAAACTCAAGCTCACTTTTCAGCGCCTGATCCTGTTCCAGTTTTGCCAGTTCTTCAGAGAGCTTTTCCATAAGCTGTTTTTTCTGGTAGTAATCGTTAATCTTTGCCATGGATATAAACCCTTATTAGTTTTACTACAATTGATATGACCGAAAAGTCAAAATCGATAATAAGCCATAAATTGAAACTTGGCAAAGTAATTCATTTACAAAACAGTAATCCATAAAAAAACCAGCCCGAAAGCTGGTTTTATTTAAATAGCGAACACAATCATAACCGCAAATCGGCCTCACCCAATGGCAATACACCTTTCAGATCAAACAACACTCCATTATCTTTCATGTATTCGCGCAGATCACCGGAAGAACGCTCCACATATTCCCGATGCGGAACCGCCAGGAGAACCGCCTCATATTGGGCTTTTTCCGGATTCTGATGCAACGTAATTCCATATTCATGCTCGGCTTCATCATTGTCTGCCCAACAGTCGGTTACATCCACACGGCAACCAAATTCAGACAACTCTTTAACCACATCAATAACACGGGTATTACGCAAATCCGGGCAGTTTTCTTTAAACGTAAAGCCCATGATCAACACGCGAGCGTTGGCTACCGTATGCCCAGCCTTAATCATAGCCTTCACCAATTCAGACGCCGCATACGGACCCATATTGTCGTTCACGCGACGGCCAGACAGGATAATTTCCGGATGATAGCCAATGGCCTGGGCCTTGTGGGTCAGGTAGTACGGATCCACACCAATGCAGTGTCCGCCAACCAGTCCCGGTTTGAATGGTAGGAAATTCCACTTCGTCGAGGCGGCGGCGATCACTTCGTGAGTATCAATTTTAAGCTTGGAAAAAATCATTGATAACTCATTCATCAACGCAATGTTCAAATCGCGCTGGGTGTTTTCAATCACCTTGGCGGCCTCAGCTACCTTGATCGAACTGGCCTTGTGAGTGCCAGCGGTAATAATACTGGCGTAAAGCGCATCCACTTCCTCCGCAATTTCAGGAGTAGAGCCAGAAGTCACCTTTTTAATCGTCGTTACACGGTGCTCTTTATCGCCGGGATTAATTCGCTCCGGGCTGTAACCGGCATGAAAATCCTGATTGAAAACAAGGCCAGATATTTTCTCAAGGATGGGAACACAAACCTCTTCCGTGGCACCGGGATATACCGTGGATTCATAAATAACAATATCGCCACGCTTGAGCACACTACCCACGCTCTCACTGGCTTTAACCAGTGGCGTCAAATCCGGGGATTTAAATTCATCAATCGGCGTGGGCACCGTCACAATGAAAACCTGGCAATCGCGAATGCCTTCCAGAGAATCCGTAAATGACAGCCCTTTTGACGCCGCCAACTCATCCCGGGATACCTCACGGGTGAAATCCACGCCATCCTTCAGTTCCGCGATTCGCTTCACGTTAATGTCAAAGCCGACAATTTCGCGCTTCTCTCCAAAAGCTGCTGCCAATGGCAGGCCGACATATCCAAGGCCGACTACGGCGATCTTTTTCATGATTCCCACAATCCTTTAATAACAAATAACAGGCTCACGCCAAACCAGGGATCATTATCCCCGTTAGTCCGGCGTAATGAAATTGGCTTTTCAACGATTCTTTGGCTTGCGCATCCCCATGCACAATCCGGATTTCCGAGGGTGGTGATTCAATACCACTCACAAACCGTATCAGATCCGACTGGCCCGCGTGGGCCGAGTAACCACCCACCTGGTGAACCCGGGCGTGGATCTCATAACGCCCACCATCCAGTTCCACCCAGCCACCTCGTGGCCCATAGGTCAGAATATCCCGGCCCGGAGTGCCCTTGGCCTGGTAGCCAACAAACAACACGTCATTGCGCTTATCCGCCAACATGGCCTTTAGGTAATTCACCACCCTGCCCCCGGCACACATACCTGAGCCAGCCAGTACCACACAGGGGCGATGGGATTTAGCCAGGTAGTCGACGGCATTGAGGTGGTCTTCATGGCCGTTGCTCACCGTGAGTTGTTCGAACGACAGCGGGTGCCGACCCTGGCTGACCAATTCGGTGGCTTCGGCGTCCCAGAAAGGTTTAAGGTCCCGGTAGATACGGGTAAAGGTAGCGGCCAGCGGCGAGTCCACCACAATCTCGAGATCCCGCCATGGCAAGTCCGGCGTAACATCATCACTACCGAACTCATGGATCAGGCTTTCAATCTCGTACAGCAACTCCTGCGTTCGCCCAATGCTAAACGCGGGCACCAGCACCGTGCCACCATCTTCAAGGGCATGCTCCAGCACTGCCTTCAGCCGATAGCGACGCTCTTCCCGGCTCTCATGATCCTTGTCACCGTAGGTACTCTCAATCACCACCCGGTCCGCCCGCTCTGGAGGCTGAGGTTCTGGTAATAACGGCGCATGGGGTGCGCCCAGGTCTCCACTGAACACAATCCGCTCGAAGTCGCCCTCATAATCGGCTTCGCACTCTACGTAAGCCGACCCCAAAATGTGCCCCGCCCGCTGTAACCGCACGGAAAGCGATGCTCCCTCGCCGTCAAACACAGAATGCCACTGCCCATAAGGTACTGGCACAAGGCGAGATCGAATCAGCCCAAGCACTCTTTCAATCAGCGCCCGGTCCCGGGTAAAGCCAATCTTCAGGGCATCCTCAAGAATTTCCGGCAACATAATGGCCGAAGGTTCCGAACAGATAATCGGCCCCTCAAATCCGGCGGCAAGAAGATAGGGAATACGACCGACATGGTCGATATGTACGTGGGTGACCACCAACGCACGAATGTGGTCGACGGGAAAATCAATGGACAGATTCGAGGCACTGGCGCCGTTACTCGAATCTTCGCCCTGGAACAGGCCACAATCAATCAGAATGCCAGAACTACCAACAAGCAATTCGTGGCAGGATCCAGTTACGCCGGTCACAGCTCCGTGGTGTTTTATCTCGATCATCAAACACGTCCTTGTTGTTCATAATCCGCTTTTGTCAGTATATTCCCAATCCGATCAAAACCCCCAGACAAAGGGGATTAAACCGATTGCGGTCGACCCTACGAGAAGGCTCAACGGAAAGCCCAAACGCACATAATCCATGAACTGATATCGGCCAGGACCATAAACCATCAGATTGGTCTGGTATCCCAGCGGCGTAATAAACGAGGCAGAGGCGGCGAACATCACGGCCACCGCAAACGGCAGGAAATCAACGCCCAATTGTTCAGACACCGCCAGCGCGATGGGAAACATCAGCACCGCCGCCGCGTTATTGGTGATGGCTTCGGTAAACGCCGCCGTAAGGATATAAACCAACGCCAGCGCCAGCCAGGGCGTCAGGGGGCCGAACAGGCCAAGCAGGCTGGTGGCCACCCATTCGGCTCCGCCGGTTTCCGTCATCGCATTGCCCAGCGCAAAGGAGGCCGCAATCACCACCAGTACCGGCAAATCCACACTGCGGCGGGCGCGACTGGCCGTAATGCAGCCGGTTAAAATCATTGCGCCGGCAGCCAGGAACGCAGCTTCGATGATCTGCAGCAACCCCGTCGCACTGGCCACAACCATCAGCAACAGGATTCCGAGCGCGCGGGGCGCCTTATGAAAATCCGGTGGTGTGGAATCGTTGAGAGCGCTGACCAACAGAAAGTCCCGGCGGAAGCGGTACTGCTCGACAAACTGGTGGCTGGCTTCCAGTAACAGGGTATCCCCCATCTTGAAGGTGATATCCCCCAGCTTACCCGGCACCCGTTTTCCCTCACGGGAAATCGACAAAATCGCCGCATTAAAGCGAGTACGGAAACGGCTCTCCCGCACCGTCTTCCCCAATGCCGTAAATTCCTGGCCCAATACCACTTCCACCAGGCAACGCTGATGATTCGCCAGGTCCAGCTTCTGGATACTGGCCTGGGCCGGCTTCAGGCCCTGAATTCGGCGCAGTTCGCTGGCGCACTCCGGCGCCCCCACAAAATACAGCTTGTCGCCGGGCTGCAGCATTCGGTCCGGCTCCACCGCTGTAATCAGTCGCCCGCCCCGGTCGATTTCCGTCAGGTAGCCATAGCTGAGTGCTCGCAAACCCGCTTGGGCAACGGTTTTTCCCACAAGAGGGCCTGTGGCGTCCACTTCCACTTCGACCCCATACTCCCGAACCTGTTCAAGCTCCTCCTTCATGCCTCCACGGTCCGGCAGCACACGGGAGGCCACCAGCACCAGATAACATCCGCCCACCAACAACAGGGGCACACCCACCCAGGCCAGTTCAAATAACCCCAGGTTAATGCCCAACCGCGCCTGCAGCATGCCATCCACCACCAGGTTGGTGCTGGTGCCGATCAACGTACAGGTACCGCCCAGGATGGCGGCGTAGCTCAGGGGTAGCAGAAGGCGAGAGGCAGGAATACCCAGGCGTTGAGCCCAGTCCTGAATGGCGGGGATAAACATGGCTACAACAGCGGTGTTGTTCATAAAACCGCTGAGAATGCCAGTGGGCGCCAACATCCGCAGCTGGGCACCTTTTTCAGTCTTAGGATGCCCCAGAAGTAAACGGGCAATCCATTGCACAGCCCCAGTTTCCTTCAGACCGGCAGCCACCACATACAACGTGGCAATGGTAATCACACCCGGGTTGGCAAACCCGGCCAAGGCATCAACCGGCCCAAGAATGCCGGTAATCAGCAGAAACGCCAAGGCCGCCATCAACACCAGATCGGCTGATACCCGTGTAATCACCAGTGCTGCGAGAACCGAGAACAAGGTAAGCAGGGTAACAATGGCTTCCCACGCCATAGACGCTTACGCTCCGGTGGCTTGTGGCGACGTAAAGATCAATTGCCGGTCCAGCAGATAGCTGACCAGCCGATTTACACAATCATCCACCGACATCTGTGATGTATCCAGCCGCACTTCCGGGCGTTCAGGCGCCTCATAGGGAGAATCGATCCCCGTAAAGTGTTTGATCTTTCCGGCCCGAGCCTTTTCGTAAAGGCCCTTTGGATCCCGCTCCTCGCAAGTCTGAAGCGGCGTATCCATAAACACTTCGATAAATTCACCGGCCGGGAACAAGTTGCGCACCAAGCGCCTGTCACTGGTGAACGGGGAAATAAACGCACTGAGCACAATCACCCCGGAATCCGTAAACAACTTGCTCACCTCGCCAATACGGCGGATATTTTCAACTCGATCTTCATCGGAAAACCCGAGATCCTTGTTCAAACCATGGCGCACGTTATCGCCGTCCAAAAGGAAGGTGTGATAACCACGCTCAAACAGCGCCACATCCAGCGCATTGGCAATCGTGGATTTGCCCGAACCACTCAAACCAGTAAACCACAGCAAACAAGGGCTTTGGTTTTTGATGGAGGCCCGGTCCGCCCGGGTGACTTTCTGGTGATGCCAGACGATATTCTCAGACATTAAACAGCAACCTTGCTCGTGAAACCTTCGCTTTTCCTACACCGACAACCGGTGCACTTTATCGCCCTGGCGATCTGCAGCCACCGCATCGGACTGGCCATTACACCACACCAGATCCTCTAGGTTGCCATTGGGCGCGTACCCCGTTTTGGCACTCTTCAGCACCTCGATAATTGCGCCACAATCAAACGACTGGCTGGCCCGCTGTAACTGGCTAAGGAAATCCTCTATCTGCTCCCACGGCAGGGAGACTTCCCGTGCCATCATGATCCGTGGGTGCGAAGTCCCCTGTGGGTCATCACCAATCAGCAACTCCTCATACAGCTTCTCACCCGGACGCAGGCCGCTGAACACCACCTCAATATCGCCGGTGGGATGACTATCGGTTTTCTCTTCCTGGCCCATCAGATGAATCATCTTCCGGGCCAAGTCTGCAATCCTAACCGGCTCGCCCATATCCAGCACAAACACCTCGCCGCCCATGCCAATGCTGCCGGCCTGAAGCACTAACTGGCTGGCCTCCGGGATCGTCATGAAGTAACGGATAATATCCGGATGGGTAACGGTAATCGGGCCACCGTCGCGAATCTGGTCCCGGAACAAGGGAACAACTGAGCCTGAAGAGCCAAGCACGTTGCCGAAACGCACCATGGAAAAAACCGTCTTCTGCTGCCGTTGAGCCAGAGCCTGTAGCACGAGCTCCGCCAGTCGCTTGCTGGCCCCCATCACGTTGGTGGGACGAACCGCCTTGTCCGTGGAGATCAGCACAAATCGCTCAACACCGGCGGCGATTGCGGCTTCGGCCGTATGCCAGGTGCCGAACACGTTGTTCTGCACTCCCTCTATCACGTTGTGCTCAACCAGCGGTACGTGCTTATAAGCGGCAGCGTGGTAAACCGTCTGCACGTCAAACGCCCTCATGGCTGACTCGCAGCGCCGTCGATGGCTCACATTGCCAAGCAGCGGGTGCAGCTCAACCCCAAGCCCCTCAACCTGATTGATGGAACTCAACTCCCGCTCAATGGCGTATAGCGAGAACTCAGACTGTTCAAACAGCACCAGCACGCGTGGGCGATGTCGAATAATCTGGCGACACAGCTCGGAACCAATCGAGCCACCCGCACCAGTGACCATGACAGACTTTTGATACAGGGTCTTGGCAACGATAGCCGAATCTGGCCGCACTGGGTCTCGCCCCAGCAAGTCTTCAATCTCCAGATCCCGAATGTCGTTAATCCGCGCCTGGCCGGCCACCAATTCCGACATGGAGGGAACGGTCTGTACCGGGATTGACAATGGTTCCAACTGCTTCAGCAGTTTCTTGCGGTCAATCAGCGTACCTTCATCCAGCGCCAGCAAAATTCGCTGCACGTGGTGCTTCGGCAAATGCTTGGCGATGTGGTTAATGCTGACGACAGGTAAACCATTGATCATGGATTTATGATTGGCCCGATCAAGTGATACAAAAACGACCGGTCGGTACTCGGTGCCCTGCTCCAGAGCCGATGCCAATTGCATACCGGTTTCGCCCGCACCAACGATGGCAACCGCCTCTTTCGCCATCTGTTTGGGATGATTAACGATCATCCGCACACCTAGGCGGGTGCCACTCACAAACAGGAATGCCAGGGCGCCATAAATGATGGGCACGGAACGGGGCACAAATACCTGTAACAGATAGCCCAGCGTAATAAGCGCTAAGCTGGAGGCAATCACCCCATAGATAATGGTAAGAAAAGCCCGATCACCCAGATAGCGAATAACTGCCCTGTAGAGCCCGAGACGAATAAACACCCCGATGGTAAATACCACCGTAATAGCCGCGATCGTTAGTTGATCACGGGTAGGCAGCCAAAAGTGCTGCTCCAGACGCAAAGCAAACGCAGCCCATATTGCAAAGAACAGAAAAAACGCATCCGACAGGACTGAAACTACCCGTTTGTGGAATCTGGGAAGACTCAGGAATGACCTGATCATAAGGTTGCCATCTCTACGTTTCGTCAACTTGTCCCTGTTCAAACGGTTGCCTCCTCCATAACCCGAGCGAGTACCTCGCACGTGAGCTTGATTTCATCGGCAGTCAAAGTGGGGTGCACCAGAAACATCAGACTGGTACCACCCAGTTCCCTGGCTATCGGCAAGCGTTCTGCCGGAGCCATACCTGCGTTCTGTATGGCTTTTTCATAATACACTTCCGAGCACGAGCCAGAAAAACAGGGTACGCCAGCGCGGACAATCTCTGAAATTATCCTGTCCCGACCCCAACCCGCTTTTAGGGCTGCAGGCTCCACAAAAACATAACACTTATAGCCGCCGTGGCCGATATCTTCCGGAACACCCGGCACCCGCAACCCCTGGCACTCTCTAGCTGTCTGCCAGATAGCTTCACAGTTGGCCAGGCGACGCTCGGTCCAGTTCGGCATACGCCGCAACTGAATCCGGCCAATGGCAGCCTGCATCTCCGTCATCCGCCAATTGGTACCAAAACTCTCATGGAGCCAGCGAAAGCCGGGCGGATGCTCGCGCTCGTAAACCGCTTCCCAGCTCTTGCCATGATCCTTGTAGGACCACATGCGCGACCATAGTTCACGATCATGGGTAGTAACCATGCCACCCTCGCCACCGGTGGTCATAATCTTATCCTGGCAGAAGGACCAGGCAGCAACGTGCCCCAACGATCCAACTGGTTTCCCCTTGTAAGTTGCTCCATGGGCCTGGGCACAATCCTCAATTACTGACAAACCGTGACGGCCGGCCAGTGCGTTCAAGCCATCCATGTCACAGGGCCAGCCGGCCAGGTGAACCGTAATGATTGCCTTGGTGCTCTCGTTTATCAGCGGAGCAACCGTCTCGGCCGAAACCCCCTGAGAATCCGCATCCACGTCCGCAAACACAGGCCAAGCCCCTGTATTAACAATACACGTTACCGAGGCCAGGAAGGTTCGGGAAGTGACAATTACTTCATCACCAGGGCCAATGCACAGTGCGTTCAAGGCAAGATCCAGAGCCACCGTGCCGTTGGCCACAGCCACGGCATAGTCGGTGCCGGAAAACTCCGCGAATTCCCGCTCAAATTCGCGGCATTCCTGGCCTGTCCAGTAGTTGACTCGATTGGAGAGCAGTACTCGGGAAACTGCATCGGCCTCTTCCTGAGTATAGGAGGGCCAGGGAGCAAATGATGTGTTAAGCATTAAAACGCCTTTTAAATCTACAAGAACGACTAAAAACTACAGCGGCATGGCAGGATTACCGACTACAACCTGGCCGGCGATTACGTTCCGGAGCACAACACTTCCCATCCCTACGACCGCTTCATCACCGATGGAGACCTGTTGCTTAACGCACGCATTAGCACCTACCCACACTAATTGGCCAAGCATCGCTCCACCCGCCAACGTGGCGTTGGGACTTACATGCGCGCACTCACCCAAGAGACAATCGTGCTCTATTACAGACCCGGTATTAATAATGGCCCCTGGCCCAATCTCCGCGTCAGCATTGATTACTGAATTCGCGAAGACAACGGAGCCCACTCCCAGCCTTGCATACGGACTGACCATTGCAGAAGGGTGGATAACAGAAACAATGTTAGCGCCGGCGGCATCGAGTTCCTGAAGTTTCTGGCGACGAATTAGGTTGTTACCAATACCCACCACAACGTAATCATACTTTTCCAGATTCGCCAGAAGTTCAGCACTACTTCCAACAACAGGCCAACTACTGTTCGAAGTCAGCTCAGGCCAGGCATCGTCGAAAAAGAGGATGCTATCCCAGCCACTTTGCTCTGCCGCATCCGCGACAACTTTTCCATGACCACTCGCACCCAGGATAGCGAGGCGTTTCATTTGTCTGAGTTTCCGGTAAATTTCGACATGGTCGCCTCTCCCCCACCGCTAATGCCATCACGAACCAGCACCTTCTTGACAGTAAGGAACAGAATCTTCAAATCGAGCCAGAATGAGCGATTATCCACATACCACACATCAAGCCTGAACTTATCTTCCCACGAAATTGCATTGCGACCATTTACCTGTGCCCAGCCGGTCACACCGGGCCGAACCTCATGGCGTCGATACTGTTCTTCCGAGTACAGTGGCAAATATTCCATTAGTAGGGGCCTGGGGCCTACCAGGCTCATATCGCCTTTCAGCACGTTCCAGAGCTCAGGCAGTTCATCCAGACTAGTTGCACGCAAAAACTGGCCGAAGGAGGTCATTCGCTCTGAATCCGGTAACGGGTCGCCTTCTGTATCCACCGCATCTTTCATTGTGCGAAACTTAACCATCTCAAAGGACTTACCGTTCATGCCCGGGCGAGTTTGGCGAAAGAATACAGGGGAACCAATTTTGCGGCGAAGCAGAAAGCCCACAACTACAATGACTGGGCACAGTATTAGAAGACCAAGAGCAGAAGCGACAATATCAAACAACCTTGTGAACATACTTAACAAACCTGCATTCAGGCAGAAAGAATTTACCGATAAAGAAATTATTCAAAGAGTACATTCGACAACCTATCTGCCAGTTGCCCATATTCATATTGCTCTAGAGCGGCATTGCGCCCATTTTCTCCCATGGTCGCCCTCTCCTCTGGAGCCATAGAGTAGAGCTTTAGTACGGCCTCAGCCAACTGTTCTGCATTCTCTGCAGGAATCTGGATGCCCGCACCTATGTCTTCAACCGGTCTGTATCGGCCAGATTCAATTCCGTAAATAATTGGCTTTCCCGAATACAGATAATCGAATAGCTTATTAGGGGACACCCCAAAGCGGAACAATGGATCCTTTGACAGGCCGATGTAACACCCATCGAAACGCGCCAACATAGCCTGTATTTCAACCTTTGGAATTGGATCGACAAAATGGACATTGGTTAGCCCTTTTTCAGAGACCAACTGCCGCAAACCAGGCTTCTCCTTACCGTCGCCGACCAGCACAAAGCAGATATCAGTATGATTCTTCAACTGCTCTGCTGCGTATACCAAAGTATTCAGCGCATTCGCCAACCCGAGTGTACCAGTGTAACCAATAGTAAATTTACCTTCCGGCACTTGACTGAGCGCCTTAGAATTCAACGGACTCTTCAGACTGACTTCATCAATGGAAAAGCCGTTGGGGACCCAAGTGAACTTCTCGCGGGCCATGCCACGACTCACCATGTGTTCAACGGAGTTTCTGAGATTGGATACCACTGCGTTTGAATCGCGGTAGGCTCGATCCTCAACCCATTGCATCAACCGAATCAAAGGGTTTTTAGGAGAATGCCCACCTAGCTCGGTAAGAGTCAATGGCCATATATCACGTACTTCGAAAACCAACCTGGCATTAAATTTCTTTGCCAGCGATTGGGCGCCCAGAAACGACAGTGGCGAAGGCGAGGAGCAAAGTATTGCATTCGGCTTATCCGGTATTACTTGTCCGAGTTTGCGCAACCGCCATGGAAACAGAAGCCAATTAAGCACGCGCTTTTTACTGTGCGCATGACCATAAGATGGCATTTTGACCCAAACAAATTTAAAGCCATCAACCTCTTCCAACTGAAAAGTCCCATCAAAAACTGGCTTTTCTCGCAGCAGATGATGAGAGGCAGAGCCTATGAGATAGACCTTATACCCTTTCTTTGCCATCTCGCGGGCCATGTAGTAATGCCTCCCTCCCAGAGCTGTGGCCGGAGTGGAGGCATACTGATTAATAACCCATACGGTCTTGCTCATGAGTTCGCCTTCACCAACTCATCTACAATCCGTTGCGAGGCTTCTCCGCCCCCGTACAACTGATCAGTATCTTTAACCATACGCCCAAGGTTGTTGGTCGTCGCATTAACAATTTTCTGCTGATCTGCACCAACTAATTCATTAGCACCTACCTCAACAAGTTCCACCCATTCGGTCTGGTCGCGCATGGTTACGCATGCTTTGCCAAAGAAAAACGCCTCTTTCTGCACACCGCCGCTATCTGTCAACACCAACTGACAATGGTCGAGCAACCAAACCATTTCGAAATAACCAACGGGGTCTATCAGATGAACATCAAGTTTCAGGCCCTGCTCCGCGATAAGCTTCCGGGTACGCGGATGAAGAGGCAGAACGACAGGCGCTACGGTATTATGTATTTGGTTCAGAGCGTGAATGATATTCGACAGCCTCTGAGGGTTGTCCGTATTTTCAGCTCGATGCAGTGTCGCCAGAACAAACTCTCCTGGCAGTTCATCGCCAACAGGGGCAGCCGCCTTTTCTGCAAACAACAGCGCCGCATCCTGCATAACATCCCCTACCTGAATCACCTTTGTAGGCTTACTGGCAAATCCCTCACTTTCAAGGTTCCGAACTGACGTGTTTGTTGGGCAAAAAAGCAGATCACTAATCTGATCAGTAAGAATGCGGTTTATCTCTTCAGGCATTTGCATATTGAAACTGCGCAGTCCCGCTTCAACGTGAGCGACAGGAATGTGCAACTTAGCCGCCGCCAAAGCCCCAGCCAACGTGGAGTTTGTATCCCCATACACAAGAACCCGATCAGGCTTATGCTCCATAAGCGCCTTTTCAATCTCGGCCAGCATCCTTCCCGTCATTTCACCATGGCTGCCGCCATGGATATCTAACTGAATATCCGGCCTTGGGATCGCCAATTGATTGAAAAAGATGTCTGACATGTTCGCATCAAAATGTTGGCCTGTGTGCAACATTATCTCTTCGATGCCATCGGTCTGCTGAACAGCCCGGGAAACTACGCTGGCTTTGATGAATTGAGGGCGTGCGCCAATAATGGTGAGAATTCGAAACATAACATTTCTTTACTTGCCAAGGGATTGATAAAAATCGAGCAGCTTACGCTCCTCGATACTCCAATTGTAACGTTCCATCACTGCCTTCTGGCCATTCCGGCCCATTTGTTCTGCCTCCGCCGGATGCGTAACCAGGTAATCGACTGCATCTGCAATCGCCCCAGGGTCAAGGGGATCGACGCAAATGCCGCATTGATTACCCTCGATGATTTGCTTCCAGAGAGCAAAATGTGACCCAATGACAGGGACACCTGCACTCATGTACTCAAACATCTTATTGGGTTGTGCATCCTGGTGATTCGGCACAGGTAAAAAAGTAACCAAACCACCAACACTCTTCCCGAGCACATCACGGACTTCTTCGCGGCCAACAAACCCTAATGCGTCTACCTTTTTCCAGCCTGGCAGAATGTGGACTCTCTGCTCTACCGAAGGCTCTCCGAACCCGCCCGCCAACTTCAAGCGCGCTCCTGAGGTTACCTGACCCATAGCCTCAACAACCTGTTCAACACCTCGGATTGCCCCAACACCACCAACATACGCCACTTGGGACGCCTTTTGTGTCCAATCAATCTGTTCCCCAGAAAGCTCTCCAATTAACGGAAAGTTATTAATATTGACCGAGCGAATTCCCATCGCACTGAATTTGTCACTTATAAAAGGCGTGGCCGCCACAACAGCATCCAGTCGGCGACACGCCCAACGCTCATAGACAGAGAATACCTTCGAAAGGAGCCATCGAGAGGGTTTATTTAAATATGGCTTACTTAGTAGTTGCTTTGGTAAATCCTCATGAGCGTCAAAAATGACGGTCTTGCCAAGTTTTTTAAGTTTCAGACCGATGGGGATAAGCTCGGGATCATGTAGGTGATAGACATCGGCATCGAGTTCCAGTGCCTTCCGCAACACCCTCCCAGGAGCGTTTCGTATCCGGCCCAACCGTCCAGCAGAGCTCCCCACATCGTGAATGGCAACTCCATCTTTGGTCTCGTCGCCTTTTCCATCAGCAACTACCAAGGAAACAGATAAACCGGAATTACTGAGAGACCTACATTCTTTGAGGAAAATTCGGGTGTCGTATCTGCCGTGAACACTTGTTAAATGAGAAACTGAAATCATCTCTGCGTCCGGTTTAACAATCTGAATAGCACCTTACCTAAAAGGGCACGTATCCTTACTGGTAAGCAATTTAGTCCCCGCTCCCAAGAAGAAATAACTCTTCGAATCTCAGGCATTTCATTGCGCGCACATACCCATGCCAACTGAGAAATATGCAAATTATGATACGAAGGAGTACAGAAATTCTTTCCTCCTGCAACAGCTGGGTCCTCATATAAGGACCAACTACCATTGCACCATAAGTGGATATTATTCTTCAGCGTTTCAATGAGTTGCATATAAAGTGAAATATGCCTGTTACTCTCGCTAACGTCGCTAAACTCCGCAAGACCAATCATTGCGTAAAGGAAGCCATTCATTACATGGGTGGGTTTTCTTGAGGGGTACTCTTCCAAAAACAAGGAGCCACAATCAAATTTTGATTGAACACCGCCTTCAGGTATGGATAAAAAGAAAGGCCTCAGTGATTTTTCTGCATGCTCAAGATAGGCACTATTATTGGTAATCCTGTAGGCGCGGACTAGTACACTGGCAGCCTCACCTTGAGCCATACATGAAATCCAGGGCGCTTTGATATCGTTCCAATCAAATTGGTATTCATACCTCGCTTCATCAAAACCTATAAACCAATCTGCACACTTGAGAAAAGTGTCTCTGTTGCGCTCGGAACCGGTCTCAACAAAGTTGCTGTAATTTGCAAGAGCATAAGCAGCTACTCTAGTTGGGTTATATTGCTTACCAACTGACTGGTATATTTTGTAAGGTATTCCTTGGCCATCAATTGGTTTGTAATAGAACCCGAAATCATCCAAGGTAAAAGCCAGAGAAATTGGATATAGATTTGCGTTTGGATCATCGTTAAATGAAAACTCATCGGTTCCAACCAAATATTTTTGTAGATCACGCAGGATTTTCCTAGATATTTTCATAAACAGCCTTCAGAACCTTCTCCTGCTCTTCCCAGCAATATTTTTTGCGAGCCTTAAAAACATTCCTTTGGATCGCAGCATAATTCTGTCCCAAGGAATCGATAACAGCTTGGCGAAAGCTTTCAACGGTATTTTCCTGAGCAACAATACCGACTCCTTCGCTTTCTACAAGCCTACGAACTTCGTACAAATTAGATGTCAAAATAGGAAGGCCAGCCATTAAATACTCGAATATTTTATTTGGGGAGCAGTATCGATGGTTCAAACATGTATCTTCGTAGAAGAGTATTCCATAATCTGCAGAGCTCGTATACCTTAGCAGAACCTCTTGCCTAACGGCGGGATGGAAGAAGATGGTTTTATATTCACTTGCCTTATTCCTAATAGCGCCCTCCAGTGGTCCGTATCCCATGCAAACCAGAACATTCTCATCCCTATCAAGATTAGAAAAGGCATCCAGAATCGTTTCTATACCCCTTCCTCCTTTAAGCCCTCCCTGATACAGAAAAATTTTCTGATCAGGCCTAATACCCAAGCTTTCTCGAAACAGGTTCTCTTTAACCTGATTAACAAACATCGGGCAATTCAAAACCAGGTGGGGCTTTTTAATTCCATAATCTTGACTGTAGCACTGTGCAATCGAATCACTCACTGTTAATACAGAATCAGAAAATTTAACGAGATACCTTTCAAAAAATTTTAGTATCTTTTTCTCAAAACCGGACATGGAGTCCCGCTCCGTTTCATACTCATGGCAATCATAAATTACCGCCACGTCGTTCTTAGAAATTCGCTTCAAAAAATAACCGATCGGCAAAGCGCTAAGATCGTTGCAGTGGACGATGTCTACTCTATTTCGATACCTTATTAAAGCCCGAACCAAAAACTCGAAATACTTGAGTAACTGAACGACTCTAGTCTTGGGCAGCTTCTTTGTTATGAGTTTAATTCGTGAAACTTTAAAACCATTAAAACTCTCACTCTCTGGAAGGTCATCCATGTGAAGAGCAGCCACTTCTAGTGAGTGCCCTCTGTTCACTAGACTTCGTGTAGTTTTAAATACCCTCACGTCATTGGTGAAGTTATTGAGAACAACATTCAGAACTTTTTTTGTATACATTTAAAATCATCTTCCAAACAAAGTATAAAAACAAAACAGCGAAAACCCAGAAGTCAATAACCCCAAATGGATCACGGACGGAAAAACTATACGTTGAAACCGCGAGATAGACCCAAATCACAAATCCTAAAGGATTTCTGTTCTTCTTTAAAATTAAATGCAACAAAATAAAATAACTAAAAACAATTATTGAATTTAAAAGTAACCCAATAAACCCAAAGTTTGCGTATAAGAATCCAACAGAAGGTGCCGGAACGGTTCCATCAGGCTTACCGGCAATAAGGTTCATTAACAAATTCGAAAGGTAAACCGTCTCAAATTCAAACAGACCTTTGGGGTTAGGCAGCGATGCGCCCATCAAAAAGGGAATTTCGGATCCGAAATTGTTTAATACAAAATCTAACGAGGTGATATATGGCACCAAAACTCTCTGGAAAATCATCGCCAATAGCTCGATCAAGCTATACTTTTCAACTCCAATATAAAAAACATAGGTAGCTAACAGAAGACCTAATGAGACAAAAAATGGCAGAATAAAAACTTGAGCAACTGTCTTCCTCGAAAAAAAATAAAATATTAGGAATAATGACAATATAAAAACAACCATGTGAGATTTGTGTAAAAAAGAAAAACTCAACAAACAATATATAAATACTGAAGCCCAAAACACAGATTTAGGGAATATAGTTACTTTATATAAAAAAGCGCCTAGAAGCGTGGCTATACCAGGCAGAAGAATAAAGAAAACATCATACCTCTTATAGTCATCTCCATATGTTACGGACATCCTCAATGAATATAAATCAGAAGATCTTCCCGACAAGCCCAATGAGTCAAACAAAGGCGGCAAACCAAACAGAGAAACATACGCAAACACACCCAAACTTGAGGCAATCCATAAAAGATAAAAGAAACCTAAAGCTCCCCTCGTGTCCAAAGTCCTTATTAGTTGATCTTTTCTCTCCTTACCATTAGCGACGACACAGAACATTATGACAGGAAAAACCATCATTAAAAGCGCAACAAGATAACTAAGGCTATATGAAAAGGAATAGTTCCCTAACACCAGAACATCATTAACCAAAGGAATACCGGCAACAAGAAAAAGCCAGACGAAGAAAAGATATATCAGCACCGGAATATAAATAATCCCTTTCCTCATCAAGAGATAAAATATCGGGACCACCGTAATTATATTCGCTACAAAATAATATGCTGCCTCACCAATACCCATCAAATCTCTATACTCAATTCATAAAACATCAAAGCATTACTCCATTGAACCATTTCAGCTTTATTTTTTTAGAAAATTTCGGAAATTATCTTTGCGTTATTGATAATAGTACTTCAAATAAACGTATAAAATATCAGTTGTTTTTCTGATCGAATTTGACATCTTTTATTGATTTTTCACATGAACTTTATGATTAAATACCTTATACATTAATGCTACCCAAGCCAAACATTGTTACTGGAGCATTTCCTCATACTCAACAACATACCCATCAGAAACGGAACTATCAATATAAACATTAAAAGCTCGGGGATTTCGTAACCTATGGAAACCTTAAGCGCCTGTCCAACCAAGACAACAATTTCATTTAACGAACGTGACAAATATACCTAAGTAAAAACAACGAAATACCCGAAGCCTTGAATAGCAGAGAATGAAGCAGTTTCTATACCTGGCGCTCAGAGAAAAGAGGCAAGAGAATAGAGTGGGTAGGCAACCACGGTCATAAAAAATAAAGACAATTGCCACCTATCCACCGCTCATAAGGCATATCGTAACCAACCATCAGCACCAAGAATATAATAAACAACCCCATGAATGCCGAAACGCCAACAACGGACAGATTAGTTGGCACGCCAAGCTCTACAACTGCAGCCGACCATATAGCCACAATTAGTAATTTCATACTGATAACGAAAGTATTGAATAAAACATCCAAGCCCAAGCCCAACGCGGCATCGGTGTCGTATTCCGCCAAACATACTGATCCCCCACTACTCGAACTTCGCTATCAAATTGCAGGAATCTTTCATTCCATAGGCACTGGACTGATTTTCCGATACTTTCCCGATACTTTACCGCGTCCGGCGCTGGAATCTGGTCCTTGAATTGACTATAGACGAGCGAAGCTTCAGCCACCGAGTGTGCCTGAATATGGTGGTTTGAATTTGCGAACTTAGGTACGCCGTGCGATTTGATGAACATGCTCTGATATTGCCCAAGCCCTGCATTAACCCACCGACGTGCTCTCGACTCTAGATTTTGATCAGTAATATACGGCACCAGTTGGTCCAGTGCTCTAAGGACAAACCCCGAATGGTAGTTGTCCACCGTATTGTTGGGAGTCGGAGGACCGGCGTATCGGAGCACACCCACTTTGTCAAAATCGTTCAAAGTGTAGCTCACGCATTTTGTAACGATGTCGTTGTAGGCCTCCAACGTCGGCTCAATCCAGGCAGCCCGAGACAACAGTAACGCAACGAAAATATTGGCATTGTGAACATAATATCGGGCAGCAGGGTTATAACTGAAGCAACACTCCAAATCGTTCTCAAGGCGAGGGAGGTTTTCCAAACAGGCCCTAGCGGCAGAGCAAATCATACCGTCTGCTGACGTAAATTGGTCGCGCCACTGCCATAGCGCTTCACAGCAGAATACAGTATTAATCGTACCCAGGACCGTTTGGGGGATAGGCGTTCCATGGATCTCGTACTGAAAATCGGGTGTCCAGGCCCCTAGTTCCTGGTTTTGGCGCTCGACCAACCAATCAAAGAGTGCCCGCGCGGTTTCTTCCAATTCCACTGGGTCACAAATGTCTGGCCTGTTTCTCAGATGAGCCAGACCCGATAACGTTAAAGCAGCGGCTTTGGTGCTTGTGATTTCCGGAAGGGCAAAAAGATTCACAATGTATCCCCCTCCCCAGCCTATCGCGATGCTGAAGGCCTTGTTCCAAGCCCGGTGGACAACCCCATTCCCTCGGGCACGAAATCGCCGCAGGTTGGATGAGTAGTACGAACCAGGATCGATGCCACGAAATTCACTGTCAAGCAACATGTCGAGTGTCCGTTGCAGCATGTCAGAAATGTCGCGTTGAAGAGCAAAATGCTCCAAAGGCCCCTTGATTCTAAGTCTTGGAAACCTACCCATCAATAAGCTCCACGGAATGCTTGACGATTGTTTCGTATACACGCTCCCACCCTGACCAATCACCGTGAAGCGATGAATTGTGCCAAAGTAAGCTGAAGGTGCCGCCATACTTTTTACAGAGGTTTGCCAGGTAAATCGCCTTGTCAGCGGCTTGGTCGGGCTCGAGAGCTTCATTGAAGCCCGCTTTCAGAGCCCCATCCATCACGATCAATGGCGTTTCCCTCACATTGATTTCACAACGGTTTTCTAGGTCGAAAAGGGGGTACGTGTGGCAGGTTCCCGCCCTGAACCCATTGCGATCAGGGAAGCCTAGAGTACCATCGCCCAAAATGCAGTTCTGTTGCCAGATCCGCCATGTGGATGGCACTTCCATGCGCAGGTAATGTTGTCTTATCTGATAAACCTTTACACCTAAACTGTCTTCCACATATCGCTTTTCAGTTGCAAACCGATCGGAATCATTATATGTATGATATCCCGGATGGAATCCGATTCTATGGCCCCTTTCCTCCGCTGCCGATAGCATCAAGCGCAGCGGTTTTTTGCCGGCATCATAGCCATCGTCGTGTAATCCACCCATTGACCCCATGACGTTTATTTGACTGCGTAACCCGTACTTTTCCGTAGTGCTCAGTAGTGTTTCCATCCCAGCGAAAAACGGATCGAATCGAGGCCCCCTTGTACGCCGCAGGCCCTGTATTAACCACTCGGTGGCCAATCGACAATCACGACGTTTCAGCAAGTGCGCCAAAAAGCCCTTAATGAAGAGAGGGAAACTGACAAAGCGAAAGGGGCGATCCAAGTCATGAGTAACATTCACTGAGTAGACATTGCGCTTGCATATTATTGACGGGTCGAGTTTCTGAATGAGCCCGCGAAGCAAGGCTACGTATTCATCAACCAACGGACGCATTTCAAACCCATTTATCACAGCCAATGAGCTGCGGCTGTCATATCGTTGATGGTTATCGAAATTAGGAGAGGCCGCTTCTTCGTAACGTGAAAGCATAAAAAAGATGGCACCCAGTAAATCAAAGTAGACCTCTAGACTCTCTGGGTTGTTTTGCCCCCATGATCGGCTGTGCCGGCGTACCGTTTCTCCCGCAAAAAGTATGGGCAGCTCCGAATCTGTGAGGGCCTCACTCAAAACTTCGTCGTTAATCACTACTCTAGGTAGTGGACACACAGGAATTACACTTCTCGCCAACCAGTCATTCTCTGGAGTCTGGAATAGGATGTCCTCAACGACAATAAAGTGATTGTTGGGTAAGGTGATAAAAGTAACAGAAGCATCGTTGTCGGTTCGGAAAACAGGCTCATACTCCAGTCCCAGAACCTGCTTGAACACAAAATCTAAAACATAACACCTTTCGCGCCGGTAGGTATCCGGCATGTGGACAACGATCATCGACGGCCCCCAACAAGCCTTGCCAATTCCTTGATAAGACGTCTCAATGCTGCCTTACGGCTTTCCTTGGATATTCGAAGATACGGAACCTGTCTACCCCCGAAAGCCCTGAAAAAACGCTCAATGCCCTCAACCATTGAACCTTCGAAATTAAACGGAAGCCCCTTCTCAACTGCAGCCTGAATTCCATGCCATAGCAACAGTGAAGTAGCGCCACTATTCCTTAAATCAGGGTCGCCCCCGCCCAGGAGATAGTGCATAGCATCCTCATTCCACACAAAATAGGCGGCGGCATGGACTCTTCCTTCGTCATCTTCAGCCACCAGAAGAAGGCGCTGAGAACGATCTACCAGAGCTTTGTCCAACCTGATAACAGTTTCGTTGGAATAAGCCTTTGTCTTATTTTGACGCTGGAATGTCTTATCGATCTGATTCAATAGTATCGACACATCGTCATGTTCGCTGACCTTTACCGTCCGCTCGGCCTTTTTTATATCGGTCCGAATTTTCGGCAGAAGCCCTTTCCATACTTCCTCAATGTCGCTTCCCGATTGCAAGACATAGGTATAGCCAACCGAGACGTCAAAGCCATGCCAAATAAATGGCAATCCATTCATAAATGATGGATCAAGGTTCAATGTCAGAGTGTCATATTTTGGAAGCTGCTCTAGTAGCCCTTCCACGATATCCTTCTGCTGGGAAAGCTGCTTGGCATATTTTGCATTGCTCGGTTCGATCCAGGGACCGATAAATTGTGATAGAGGTGGCATTACGCCTCTTCGCAGTCCCCCTGATTGTTTTACGACATAGGCCATCCTGGCCTTTTCCTTTTTGTCGGCACAGATGGTTGCCAATCCGTGGGAAGACCCGGCCACTGCCTCCAGCCACCAAGGCTCTATAAAGATCGAACCGATCATCAAGCTTCCTCGCTTCGTGAATGGTAAACAGCAAGAGCCTTGCTGAGCGCTATATAGTCGGCGTTTGAAACAGATTTTGCCGGCCCTGGTTCGAACGATGAGGGAGGCTTTTGTTGCCAGGTAACACGAATGTCTCTACTCTCCAGAAAGCTCCTAACAGTATGCAGTGCCCGTTCAGGTTCACGACACAATGATGTATAATCCAAATCAAAAAAGCGTTCACGTCCTTTGGCAACACGTTGCTCATCGATCTCACAGTACACGTCTTCAACTTGTCTTATTATTTGCTCGGCCCAATGCATATTGTCTGGAATTCCATAAGGCGGGGGAAGGGGTAGAGACCACCACTTTGCACGCCCTCCTCCAGTTTTTTCCCTTGCTCGCAATATGGATTGAGCAACTTCTAGAGGCGCACGTCGGATAACAATAAATACCGCATCTGGAAATACTTCTTTCAAAATGCCAATGCGCGCACAGTGATATACGTTCTTAAAAAGAATTGGTTTATTCTTAACTGTTTCAAGAAATAATAAAAACTTTCTCATTTCTTTGCTACGCGAAGCCCCAAGCCCACCACCTCGGACATATACGCAATCACCAGCAGGGAACCATCGATACCAAAATCGTCCTGCTTCATGAGGGCCAAACCGTCCAGGCGTTTTTCCGTACTTCGACGAGAACTGCATAGCCTGGGAAGAGCTCCTATCAAGAAACCTAGCTATAACTGCTGATAATCCCGGGGCATAGGAACGTTGGGCTTCAAAATTTGTGATATAACCAAAATCAAAACAGGCTGTTAACAGCTGATATGCGAGCGTTGTTCCCGATCGTGGCGGACCAATGATAAATATGGGGCCACCGAAATGAAGCCCTGATCGTGTTCTGCTTAAATTCACCAGCTGCTTATCAAGGCAGGTGATCGTTTTTTTGACAATTTGCTTCATACTATTTTCATTCACTCAAAAATCAATAAATCAATTTAATTCACGCAATAAAAGGCTATGTTGCAGTGCGTACCCCAATGCCAATCCCAAGGAAAATCCCGCTGCAATGCCCTCAGCCCCCAAGAACCAAAAACCGACGCCCATTCCGGAAAACAGCAGAACCAGTCGAACGATACTAAGCCCCAAAAACAAGCTATTTCTTTTCAAGATCCAAAAAACGGGCCCAAAAGGTGATACAGAAAACTGAATCCAAAGGCCAGGAATTAATAACTGAGCGAACCTTCCGGCAGCTTTCCATTCCTCTCCAAATACAACTGGATAAATAAAGGGAGACACTAAAAATGCCACTAAAAATGGCCCCGTTCCCCAATAAATGAGGCGCTTAACACGACTTAAATAAATGTGTCGAATTCTGGACACATCCATTTCAGAAAATTCTTTGAAATTCACATCTGAAACACTACGTGTCAGCAAGCTCATTGGTAAAACCAGCATACGGTGGGCAAGATAAAGTTGGCCAACGACAGCAGCAGAAGCAAGTGCTCCCCCCAGAACCATCAGCCCCTGGCTAATCAAGGAAGTACATAGCGAAGCGGCAATCATGTACTTGGGAAAGTCTTTGTTCCTTCGCCAGGCGACTCTTACACTGGCCAAGCTAGTTCGGAATGCTAGCTTTAAATCTCTTGAGAGCGCATAAGCTAACCAACAGACCCTAAAAGCAAGGGAAAAAACTGCGCCCAAGGTTAGACCCATCTGCCACCCCGCCAGCCCCATTGCTGCTTGTCCACCTCCCTGCACGCCAGAATGCCCCACGCGAGAGGCTGCCATGAAGCCAAAATAGCCGCGCTTTAACGCCAGATGACGAAGCGCTATCTCCAACCCCGTTAATGTGACTGCAACCCCAATAATCCCTCCCCAATTTCTTAGCACTGTTAAATGTGTAGAGGCGTTACCGCTCAGCCATTCCAGCGGAATACCGAGAGATATAACTGTTAGAACACCGCCCGCCACAGCTGACAATACACTTATCATCAGTAAAAGAGAGCGCTGTTCTCTTGCGCTACCAGCGACCACAACTCCTCGCTCGAAACGCAATGTCGCAAAGACACTTAAAATAGCCACTAAGGACAAAAATATCCCAAACTGACCAAAAGCTTCAGGGGTATATAGCCTGGTTAATATCGGGGAAATGGCTACGGTAATTACCTGACCAGCAGTGTTTCCAGACATCAAAGTTAAAAGACGTTTCTTATAAAGAGACATTATTTTTCTTGGTGCTAAAGTTGGTATGAAATTAGTAGTACTTGACTTAATTTGGGCATTATTTCAAAAGCCAACTTATACTAATAGTAGATAACTATTTTCACTCACACCCATGCATACTTCCCTCCCTATTTCATTGGAATTTCATGTCTGCTTTCACAGTAAAATTATTTAGCTGGCAGAAGTTAAATTTACGAGCCTGGATAAAAAGTAACGGCCTATGCGGGTTTGAAGTAAAAAGCCATCACAGCGTACACAGTGATGGCTCTTAATCGTTGAATATGGCGCAAGCAGGTAGCTTCACTCATGACATGAACGCCCCCACTACCCTCATCTGGTCCTCTTCGTTCAAATAAGGGTGCATAGGCAGACTTAACACCTGCTCAGCCATCTTGTCACCAACCGGAAGATTTGCCGCTACATCTGCCACCGCAGGCTGTTTGTTCAGTGGAATGGGGTAGTGAACGGCGGTGGGTATACCTGCTTTCTTCAGTTTAACCTGAACGGTTTCGCGATTGTCTGCCCGGATAGTATATTGCGCCCAGGCAGATAAGTTGTGTTCATCCACGAACGGTGCGGTAACGATACCGGCTTCGTTCAGGCGGCGATTATATTCGTCTGCCACCTTGTTACGCAGTTGGATTTCTTCTTCCAGCAACTCCAGCTTGGGCAGCAGAATCGCGGCTTGCAGGGTATCTAAGCGACTGTTCACCCCTACACGGATGTGGTGATAGCGCCTATCCTGGCCATGACGCGCAATCTGGCGCAATACGATGGCTAATTCATCATCGTTGGTGAAAATCGCCCCACCGTCGCCATAGCACCCCAAGGGTTTGCTCGGGAAGAAACTGGTGCAGCCAATGGCGGTCAGGTTGCAGGATTTCTTGCCCTTGTAGCTGGCGCCGAAGCTTTGAGCACCGTCTTCAATCACCGGTATACCGTGTTTCCCGGCTATAGCGTTGATGGTGTCGAAATCTGCACACTGGCCGTAGAGGGAGACCGGGATAATAGCCTTGGTGCGCGGTGTGATAGCCGCTTCAAGCAGTTCCGGATTCAGGTTGTAGGTTCTCGGATCTATATCTACGTAAACGGGTTTGGCGCCCAGAACGGCGGGGGTTTCGGCAGTGGCGATGTAGCTGAAGCCGGGGACAATCACTTCGTCGCCAGGGACAACGCCAACAGCCATCTGGGCGATTTGCAGAGCGTCTGTGCCGTTGGCTACCGTTATGCAGTGTTTGGCACCGCAGTAAAGGGCAAGCTTTTCTTCAAGTTCCGCCACTTCTGGGCCGAGGATGTACTTACCGTGGGATAGAACTTTTTTTATGTTGGCGTCTATCTTGTCCTTAATTCTGGCTTGCTGGGCTGCCAAGTCTACAAACTGCATACAGAATCAACCTTTAGAAATAACAATAGATTTAACCGAAACGGCCTGGGTCAGGCTTTTGAAAGTAGGCCATTGTTTAGCAAGTAAGTAGAGCCAGTATGGGCGCAAACAGCTTCCCCGTCACCGGAAACCGGCAAGTCCAGTTGCTCGCCAAACTCGCTCATCCAGCCAATCTGTCGGGCAGGAACACCCACCATTAACGCATACGCAGGTACATCTTTATTCACCACAGCACCAGCACCGATAAAGGAATAGGCCTCAATGGTAATACCACAGACAATTGTGCAATTGGCACCCAGTGTCGCGCCTTTCTTAACGATGGTATCCCGATACTCATCTTTCCGTTCTATTAGCGAGCGGGGGTTGTAGACGTTAGTAAACACCATGCTTGGTCCGCAGAATACGCCTTCTTCAAGGTGGACATTGTCGTACACAGAGACGTTGTTCTGAATTTTGCAATTGTCGCCAACGGTGACCTTGTTACCAACGAATACGCCCTGGCCCATGGAGACGTTCTTGCCGATTTTGGCTCCGCCGCAAACATGTACGAAATGCCAGACCCGGGAACCGTCTCCAATTTGGGCGCCTTCGTCTACGATGGCACTTGGGTGGATAGTAACGGACATGGGTGCTCCTTTTACTTTTAGAGTTGGGGGCCCTATCCTCCTTCCCCTCTCGTGCGAGGAGAAAAGGAGGCCTAATGATCAACCTTTGTTGAGGAAGGGGTGGTAATTACCCTTCAGGCCGATTGGATCGGCGTTGCGAATATTAGCAACGGTTTCGATAGCTACGCGATTATCTTCAAGGCCATAGCCGCGGCCCGCCAGAATCTCTTCGTAGCTGCGGGTATGGAGATCGGCAAAGCCACCGGAGAATTCCAGCTCTTCTCCATCAACAGTGATGGAGCGATACGTTCTTTGGCCTTGGGCTTTGGCACTCTCAGGGACATACTTGTAGTCTACTGACAGAAACCAGCGAACGCGGGCCTTTTCGTATTCAAGGTAGCCTGCCGCCATGGTGTCGCTGCTATGATGAACAACGTTTTCCTGAAGTTCACCGAAGATGAAGTGCAGCATGTCGTAGAAGTGCACCCCAATATTGGTCGCGATTCCACCGGATTTCTTTTCATCGCCCTTCCAGGACTGCATGTACCAGTGGCCGCGTGAGGTGATGTATGTCAGGTCGACTTCGTGCTTGGTATCTTTTTGCTCGCGTTTTACTTTTTCACGGAGTTCGATGATTGAGGGATGCACTCTGAGCTGGAGGATAGTATTTACCTTCTGCCCGGTGTCATTTTCTATCTCCTTAAGGCCGTCGATGTTCCAGGGATTCAACACCAGGGGTTTTTCACAGATCGCATCCGCACCTGAACGGAGTGCGAAGCGCATGTGGCTATCGTGCAGGTAGTTCGGAGAACAGATGGAGATATAATCGACTGCCCGCCCGCCGTTTGCGCGATGAAGCTTGTCAATATGGCGATCAAAGCGCTCAAACTCGGTGAAAAAGTCCGCATCTGGAAAAAAGCTGTCAATGATGCCAACGGAGTCATTTCTATCCAGTGCAGCAACCAACTCGTTGCCGGTGTCTTTGATGGCTTTCATATGACGGGGGGCGATATAGCCGGCGGCACCGATGAGGGCGAATGTCTTTTGCATTTTTGGTCCTTTCAACGAATATGAGATGGTCTGCGAATGGATTGTATTTCAAGTAAAAAGTTCAAAAGTAGCGAGTCGGAAGGTAACCGAGGGCTACTCTTTTTCTTCAGTTGTTTCCTCCTTACCCGAGCGAATGAAGGCTCGAACAAAGACGATGACGAGGCCCAGCATTCCGCCAAGCATAGTGGCAACTACAGCTATGAGTGCCCGTTTTGGTTCACTTTTTTCCTGGGGAATTACGGCCGGGTCTACCGTTTTAAAAACATACTCATTTTGGGCATTGGCCAGCATTACGGTTCGGGTTTCGCTTTCTATTAGTTGGTAAAACACCTGCTGCATGCCGGCTATATTGGTTTCATTGAGCTTTTCTTCCAGATAAGCAATGCGGGCTTCGGCATCCTGTACATCTTGCCGCCGCATGTGTTCGTTGATGTCTTTGATCAGCAGGTCTGCCCATTCTTTTGCCACGGGTGGAGAGAGGCTTTTTAGCCTTACTGTGAGCATCCCGGTTTCTTTGTCTTCAGATAGGCTGAGATGACCGTCCCTGAACTTCTTGACCATGTCCCAGTCAGTGGGCTTGAGACTTTCTCCGTCATCGTCCTGCCGCCACTCACCGCTTTGCACACTATAAATTTCTGGATCGATCACCCAGCTTTGAGTTTTCATATTCCAGGCTTCCGTCGCCATAAGCGGAACACTGAGGTTGTGGCGATGAATGAAGTCGGTAAGGAACGCGCGAGATTTAAGCACCTCTTTGGCAATGACGGTTTTGTTAGAACCACCGCCGCCCAGATTGATGCCAGCCAGACTTGCCAGGCCACCCAATTGGCCACTGATACCGCTGGGGTTGCCCTCACTTTGGGCTGGAGCCAGGAGTACGCTTGCCTGATAGATGTTGGGTTTGCTAAGTGCATAAAACACCCCTGCGACAGCAAAGAGGATGGTCGTTGCAACAATTATCCACTTGCCTTGCCATAGGGTGGTGAAGAGCTGACGGAGATCTATTTCGTCATTGGGGTGATATCTGGTCTCAGGCGGTTCTGGTACACGTTCGTATCGGGTCATTACAAGTTCCCTACCGCAGCTGCGCCCAGCGCCATCTGATAGACAATCTGGCTCACGTTACTCCAGAGCTCCAACTGATTCAGCCTGTCCACATCAATGGGCACAATAATAGTGTCACCCGGCGCCAGTTGCTGGCTGCGCCCGACGAACCAGCGACTTTTCTCGGGCAGTATCACGGAACCATCAGCCTTCACTACGTATACCCTTTCCTCATCCGCTTGTCGGGTTGGGCCGCCACTGCGTTCAAGGTAGTCATCCACGGTTAAACCCTCTGTATGCAGATGGCTGGTGGGGAACTGGACTTCGCCAAACACGCTGACGGCTTGTGGGATGGTTGGTACTGTTAATGTGTCACCATCCTGAAGGCGAATGGGCTGATAGTCGTCGCTGCCCACAACTGCCGCTAGGTTGATCACCATTCGCCCGACGGGGCGTGAATCCTGCACTTCTTCAAGCAGGTCCTGGACCTGCTGGGTGCGTTCCGCATTCTGGCCACCAAAGTCATCGCCTTCCAGTTGTACGCCTACCAAGTCACCCTGCAATCGCTCTTCAGCTTCACGCAGGCGCTGGGCCTCCAGTTGGCGGAGTTTCTCCCGAGTGAATATGGCGCCTTCCGGGAAGGCGTTGTCAGTGAGGCCTCCAGCGCGTTCGATCACGTCGCGGAGTGTTTCACCATTGCGAATAGTGTACTGGCCGGGGTAGCGGACTTCGCCATCCAGTTCGATGGTCCTGGCTTGGGCGAATTCCGGTATGGATTTGATCAGCAGGCGGTCCCGGCTTTTTAGCGCGGCGGAGGCCTGACCTTTCATGACCGCCTCCAGGTTCAGGCTTATGATCCTGGTTTCACCCGTGCCCTCTTCGTCCACTCCGAAACGGGCCAGTTCAGCGGTATAAAGGGAAGCTGAGTCTTTCAGGCCACCGGCTACGTAGATCGCATCTGAAACCTGCCGTGAGGCTGGTAACGGGTATTCTCCGGGGTAGCGTACCGGCCCTGTCACTTGGATGGTCTGTTGGGGAGCTCCCGGCTTGGCCTGGGCTTTAAGCCTTTGCAATACCGGTGCGAACAGCGCTTCGCGGCTGAAGCGGCTATAATCCACTTCATTGCCTTCTTCGCTGTTGGTGCCACCAAGGTTATTCGCAGGGATGCTTGTGCTGTTATTCGAAGCAGAGCGCACGGTCATCGTGTCGTTCTGGTCCTGGCTTTTTGCGATTACCTTGCCTTCATCCGCAAAAATCAGGAACTGGTCTTTTTCCTGCAGCAGAATATCGTTCTCGCCGCCGGGGTTGTTGAGGGCCTCTCGCAGGCGCAAGTTAATAACAGACACAGTGTCAGTATCCGGGTCGGTACGAACTATCGCGGCGTAGCGCTTGTCGGCTTCACGGAGAAGATCGCTATCCAGAGAGCGAATAACGGAGCTCACTCGCATGCCCGGTACCCAGGCATATCGTCCCGACCGAGTTGCAGCCCCGTTCACTTCCACGTACTGGCCGGTGATGTCGGAGATCGAAGCCACCTCTATTCGGTCGCCGGGTTTAACCTCTGCCTGCTTACCTTTTGGCGTGGTGAGGTTGGCTTCGGCGATGATGCGCAGGAAATCGTCATTGTTCCGCTCGATACGCACCAGTTGCGGATAGGCCTGCGGTGTTAAGCCACCGGCCAGATTCACCAGTTCCTGCAGGTTGGTGCCATTTTTTAGTTCGTAAAGTGCAGGGCGGTAGACTTCACCCTGCATGCCTACGCGGTCGCCCACGGGCGGGATGAAGATAACGTCGCCGGGTTGCAGGCGGTTGTCGTCAGAGGTGTCGCCCGCCAGCAACAGGTCGTACAGGTCCAGTTCGCCGACCAGCTTTCCGTCCCGCTTGTGTTGAATCTTACGTAGGGAGCCCGTGCGTTTAATACCGCCGGACACATAGAGCGCGTTGGTAATGGTAGAGAGGGAACTGACAGTGTAGGAACCGGCGTTTCGTGCTTCTCCCAGAACAAACACTCGCATGCTGCGCAGTTCTCCCAGGGAAACGCTGGCCTGCACACCGATGTATTGCTCGGAAACTCGCTTCTTAATCTGCTGCCTGGCTTGGTCAAACGTCAGGCCCGCAACGGTTTGGGGGCCTGATTGCGGAAAGCTGACGGTACCATCCCGAGAAACGGGCAGTTCCAGTTGCTGGTTTTCCTTGCCCCAGAGCTGTACCCGTAGTACATCGCCCGGGCCCAGAGTATAATCATTGGGAATGGGGATTTCGGTTACCGGTGCAAAAGTAGTAGGGCTGCCGGCGAACAGGTCATATCCGAAGGGCTTGAGGCCGCCATTTTTGCGATCCTGCTTTTCATCCCTTTTTTTCTCTTCTTGAGCCTGCATCCGCTCCTCGTCGGAAATCGCATCAACCGGCTCTACCACATTCACGCTCTGAGGCCTCCGGTCCCGCTGACTTGCAGAGCCTGCGATTGAATCCAGATCCACCCCATACTGGCTAGCCAGTGCTTCCTGTTGGGCCCTTGGCATGCTCTTGAACTGTTCAATCTGGGACTGACTTATGGATTGAGCAGCGGTGGTTACTGGCAATAAAAGCGCCAGTGATATCAGTAGTCGTTTGGTCAGGTTCACTTAGTCGAATCCGTTTTTTAGAAGCGATAACACCAGGCGGCACCGACAGACCATTGGTCTTTCTCGCCGCTGATGAATTCTATCTTTTTGTCGGTGGCCTGGGCCGTGATATCCAGCCATCCGTTGAGAAATTGCGTGCCGTAACCTACGGATACCATAGCAGCCGTTTGGTTGCCGTCAGGAACGGTGTAGAAGATGTCGTCATCTGTAACAACCGCACGGTTCTGGCCATCTTTATTGAGATCCAGGTAGGCTACAGAGGCCGAAAGGTTACGGCCATCCGGGAAAAAGTTGAATGCGCCAATAGTCAGAGATTCAGCGTCACCATCAACGGTGGAGGCCATGCTGCGGCCTTTGTGGCGATAACCGCTTTGATAGCGGGTGTGGCTATAGGTGATGTTGGGCATGGCATTGCCCAGAAAGTCATCAGCCAGCGTGTTGGCGTATTCTACAAACCATTGCTGATCACTCTCTAATAATTGAGTGGTCCAATCCGTACCCAACAGCCAGGATTTGCGGGCCGGGAAGGCACCGGCTTCGTCTTCGCCCATCATCTGGCCGTAGACACCCATGGCCTGATCGCCGATGGAAAAACCGTAGCGGGCGTCAATACTGGCCAATTGATTGCCAGGGTCGTTCTCTTCCAGTTGGCCGTTGTCACGGCCGATCAGGGCGTTCCAGATGGTGGAGGCACCTTCCGGCCTGCCTTCGCCACCGAACATGATGGCGCGGGAAAAGCCAATATCCAGGCCTTCGATGGGCCTTACCGTCAGGCGCATGCCTATCATCTTTGCATCAGCAACCGCACGCTCGCTTTCCAGTTGACCAACGAAGGTGGTGAACTGCCAGGGTCCGATCCATTTCAGCCAGGTGGTCTCCGGCTCTGCGGCGTCCTTACGGTTCAGCCACACAGCAGGCATCGGGCGGGCGTTATTGGAGAGGATCAAACTGCTTTGCCAACCCGGGCCCCACCAGCGGTCAATAGCGCCGGCACCGAACACCCAGTTGCCAGCGGTGGCTGCAAGGTAGGAGCCGTCCGGGCGTAGGGATTCATCGTCTTCCGGGTTGACCGCAAAGGCGGGCTTTACCCCGAAGGCGAAGGATTCGCCTTGCCATTGCAAGTTCAGGCTGGTTTCCGCTGCTTCACGAGGGCCGGCCTGGAAGCGTCGCACAAACGTCGGCTCGTTGGTCGCGCCCAGTTCGTATTCCGCGCGCCAGCCCTGCTTGCCCTGCTCGTCCATTTCGAATTTGAGGTAAGCCAACGGGCCGCCAATGGCCGATGTGTCGCTGCCAGTGTTCCGGCCCAGGCCACTTTGCACCGTGCCCATCATCACGGGCCAGGTGGAGGTCGTGCGGTCGAGGTGGCCACGGTCCGCCAGCTTTTGCAGTGCGAAGCGGGCGCGGTTGTCACCGGGTTCCAGCCAAGGGGCGGCATGGGCCATTGTCGAATGCGTAGAGACGATCAGGCACGCTACCGCCCCACCGACCAGGGTCCAGTGTTTTGAGGTCATATACCGACTAATTTCTGAAAATTGACAGGAAAAACGAACAACAAGGAGGGAACAACCAAATCCCAACTGTATCCCTGTCGGTTGATGAAGTTTCTGTGTCAAAAGCGCGACGATTTTACGGCATCCTATATGACACGCAAGTGACAATATCCCTGACACGCCCATTGCCAGGCCATTGGGAGGCAACAAATTGTTAAACGTCTTTCGAAATATATGTTACTGGTTAGCCTCCCGATATTTTGCTTTCACCAAACCGGCAAACTCTGCAAAGAACGCGGTCAATACCCCCGCCATTAACCCGAGCAATACCGACAGCACTGTAATCAGGCTTCGAGATGGGCCTGAGTTTCCGCCACTTTGCCTGCTAACCACCAAAGCCTCGAAAGGTGACAGAGCTTCCAGTTCCGATTCCAGTGCAAGTTGTTTCTCTACCGCCGATGCGATGGCGTCTCCGGTGTTCTCCCCCCCTTCCAGCATCTTGATAGTCGAAGCCAGGGATTCGATCTGCCTTTCAAAGCTTTTGCGAAGCATTGCCAAAACCTGGCCCTGCTCAGAACCCAATCGCTTAATTAATTGCCGATGACTCCTCTCAACAAGTTCTGTCTTGGTGGGTGAGGCACCAGAGACAATTCTAACAAGTCCGGTGTCTTCAGGGTTACTGGCTGTAATTTTGAACGGTAGATTACTACCGGCCTCTCCATGGTATTCAGCCTGGAGATCCGGCACCCAGAGACTGTCCAGCTCGGCGATGATGGTGGCGGGCTCTTCGAGATACTCGCCATTTGCCTTTTCGGCCAGTTTCACCAACGTGACATACTCGTACTTCTCTGGCATGAACAATGCGTATGCAAGGCCAGCAAGAGAGACCATCACGAAAACGACGTAGAACACCCGCCGGCGCCTGAGGAATGTCGTCGCCAGATCGACCAGGTTGATTTCGTCGTCGTACTGGGGGCGTGACGGCCCCTGAGGTGGTTCTATCATTCCGTAACCATTATTTATTGGGAGTTAATGACATTATGACCGTTTGAAGACCGAAGAGAAGTGAAGAAACATTCCTTTTGGGCTAAAGGTACGCGTTACCGGATTACGCTTTGCTAATCCGATCTGCGGGGATGAAGGGTTGACAGAGGAACTTTGACCGCTTGCTGCTTCTGCATAAAGCTGATCAGCACAACGGCCCGCTCATCGCCATCATAGGCCTGGAAGATGGCGCTAACCCCCTTAAACGGCCCGTCGTCCAGCTCCACAGCCTGGCCAGGTCTTATACCGCCTTGCTCCGCCACGGCGTGCAGGCTGCCTTTAATGTGCTGGATGACGCCATCCGGGATGGGGGCGGGTTTGTTGGCGAAGCTGACAATGCGCAGGATTCCACGTGTGGAGCGCAGCTTTCCCCACATTGGATCGGTTTGCTCCAGGTTCACGAACAGATAACCGGGGAACAATGGCTCCAGCTTTTTAGCTCGCTTACCAGCTTTTATTTTTTCAACCGTGATTTTCGGGTAGAAACAGGCGATGTCCTGGTTTTGCAGATGTGCCAGGGCGCGCTCGCCCTGACCGGGCTTGTGCTGTAGGGCGTACCAAGTCATTTGTACCAATTGCCGGCGGCAATGAAATGAGGGTTGAGCACATTTTCTTTGCCATACTGCAGGGGCGTACCGTCCGTTGTTTCCACTTTACCCCCGGCTGCACACAAAACCGCATGGGCCGCACCGGTATCCCACTCACAAGTTGGCCCCAGCCTTGGGTAGATGTCCGCATGGCCTTCAGCAATTTTGCAGAACTTGAGAGAACTGCCCGCCTGCACCAGCTCGTGGGCGCCAAGTTTGTTGATGAAGGCTTTGGTTTCGTCGTTCAAGTGGTTTTTGCTGGCAACAACGCGCTTGGCCTCACCAGGCTCGACCACACTGATCCGCCGGGTGCGACCGGTGCGATCGCGCTTATAGGCGCCCTCGCCTTTCAGGCCCCAGTAGGCTTCTTTCAACGCAGGCGCGGTTACGACCCCGAGAATGGGTTCGCCGTTTTCGATCAATGCGATGTTAACGGTGAATTCACCGGTACGTTGGGTGAAGTCCTTGGTGCCATCGATCGGGTCAATCAGCCAGAAGCGTCGCCACTGTTTACGCTCGCTCCACGGGATCTCTGCACCCTCTTCTGAAAGCACGGGAATGTCGTGACTGAGGTGCCGCAGGCCTGCCACAATCACCCGATGGCTGGCGACGTCTGCCGCGGTAATCGGCGACTCGTCCGCCTTAAAATCTACCTTGAAGTCCGTCATGTAGATGCTGAGCACCTTTTCGCTGGCGGCGCCTGCGATTTTCAGGACATCTGGGAGGATGGAGCTGTAGTGCATGAGGGTCGGCTTCCTGCGTCAGATTAATTGCGTTTGCGTATTATGGGCGATAGTGATGTAACACATCAAAACTATTACAGGGATGACATCATGAAGCTGACGTTCCTTGGCAGTGCGGGTACGGTGACCGGTTCACGCTACACCCCTCATTCGCCGTAGGCTGGGGAGTACTGGCCTGTTAAAGCAAAGGTTCACAATCTGGAGTCGCTGTCTGCACATGGGGACTACAACGAGATTCTACAGTGGCTCGGTGCCGGCAGTCTGAACCCTCAAAAGGTGTACATTACCCATGGTGAGGCCTTGGCGAGTGATGTTATGCAAAAACGGGTATGGGATAGGTTTGGGTGGGATATTGAGGTGGCTGAATTATTCGACGAGGTAGAGGTATAACTTTTGAATTCGAGGGAGGGCATGCGAGCATTCCCTCCCCTATCCAAAACTTCACCTAAGCAATCAGATCACCGTACATCCGCTGGGATTATACCTACCCTTCCAATTAGCGGCACCACTCGGGTCGATAATGCATTGCCAACTTCCGATAACCGAACGCTCCATACGGATAACAACACCCGCCAAGTCACTATGCGCATTGCCGCCCATGGTCACCTGGATGTGACCAGAACCGTCAGGATTTAACACCGCAATGTCCACCGCTGGAATGCCCGTTGTTAATGATGATGGCGAATAGCCGATGTCCGAATTGTCGACAGTTGCCCCATTCGCCAATCGCTCTTCGACTGCAGACTTATAGGCAGCCAGCTCGCCAAGCGCCCGATTTACCTGGGATTGCATAACATGGCCGTGATAACTGGGTATTGCGATGGCAGCAATAATCCCGATGATTGCGACGACAATCATCAATTCAATCAGCGTAAAGCCTTGGTGCTTCTTAGACATGGTTACCTTCCAGAAAATCAAGCATGACCATGCCATTGCAAGCACTGGGCCAGAATAACTTAACCTTCGGGGCGCGGGAAATTTCCGTGGAACCAGAATCTGGGCCAGTACGCAGCGTTGGGTCTTTCTTCATACTGAATCAAATCGGCGACCATCGCCTGATGGTATTCCCAAACCTGCGTGAACCAAATGACTCCGCCGAGCGTTATGGTCATTGCAAGCACCAAGTGAGTAGCGGTCGACCCTCCCTGATTCGATATTTTATTTACTTGGGAAGGCCGGCGTAGAATTAAGGACCAAAAGACCGACAACACAAGAAAGCCCACAAGCATGGATGCAGGAACAATAAAGACAGCGGAAAACCCGGCATGCACCAGACCAGCGACTGCGGAAGCGGTAAATGCAGCTAGCACCGCCGGATATTGATTCGTACCAGCTCGAACCTGATGAGCTTTGGCGACCACATTTCTTAGGGTTTCGGCCACAAGAACCAGCAGAGCCACTATCAGCAGCCCCCCATATTCCGCAGCCCACATTAGGTACATGTTATGGGGATGCCCCAGCCTTGAAGCTCTCGGAAAACCTTCGCTGATTGCCTGATGGGTGAGCCAGGACTGGGGCCCCATCCCAAAGGGGAAGTGTTGCAATGTCATATACCAGGCTTCAAGCCAGAGCGGCATACGCCCAGAGCCACCGGCGTGAAGCGAACGGACTATTACTCCCTCCGAGCCAATACTGGGAATAACTATGGAAAACAGAGTCCACGCCAAACCACCGAAGACAATAAATCGAAAGGAAATCGCCAGCCAAGGAAGGACTGCTCTGCCGTATAGCAGCCCCACCACCAACCCTGCTAAAGCGACGCTCAACATCGAGCCTCTTGCAGTGGTCATAAAAACCATCCACCACCAAATGGCGGCCGTAAAACCGACACCTATTTGCCATAACCTATTCTTGTTCAGCGGGCCACACATCATTGCCAAAGGGAGTATTGGTAATAACCAAGTCGCCATATGGCTCCAATACCGCATATTCACAAAACCCCAGGGGATGATGTCGGTGAGATCGGAGAACCCATCAACAATGGCAAAGAGGTAAACCGTCATCGTCATAGCTGCATAGAAAAAGCAGCCTATCGTCACGATATACACCAGCGCTAAAACTGCAGGCAGTGATAGCCGTTGCTCGTAAATACGCCAACCCACCACAGAAAAAGCAGCGAAATACAGCGAATACATGCCCGGCTCTACCCAGGAGAACTCTCCGGATACATTAAGAGTCGTCAGTATTAGAAAGGCCGCCGACACAAGAAACGCTGACCGGTTGGCCGGGAGCAGCTTCTGCCCCCCACCTCCTATAGGCTTCCAAACCAGCGCCACAACACTGGCCACCCACAACAAACCAAGCTGGAAAAACCTCTGATCTGCGTAGGCACCGAAAACGGCTGGCAGGAAGTCAGAAAACAGTGAAACAAGAACAACGGATGTAAATGTGGGCAGAAGAAAGTAGATCAGGAAACGACGAGATGCGGGCTGAATCAAATCAGAGAGTCTCCCTTTAAACCTAACAGAAGCCACTTTCCGGCCCTCCTTCCTGATCTTATTTATGATTTTGTGAAGATACACAAAAAACCCCGCCAAGTGGCGGGGTTTTTGAGTATTCTTGACTCACAACACTTCAAGCTGCAAGGCAATTCAACTTAGCTGTGAGGGCAACCAGCAGGTGCGTATGAGTCCTTCCAGCCTTTTGCCGGGTCGCCGTTGGTAATACCGCAGGACCAAGCGCCATTGATAGAACGACTAACAGTGATCGTTGCACCAGCGACTGCGCCAGAAGCATCGGTGCCCATTACGACGTTGTAGGACATGTCCGCCTGATCGCCGTTGTTAACAACCAAGCCGTTGGTTCCTTGCGTATCATCAACCAGGTTGGAGCCAGTCCAGCCGATACTAATTTGGCGAGGCGCAACACCCAGGTTATCCGCGCCATCAACAACTTCACCACCACTATTGAAGATACTTTCAGCGCTAGATTTCAGTGCGTTAACTTCACCAACCACACGAGAAACCTGAGTACGGGCGGTATAGTCCTGATACTGAGGAATGGCAACAGCTGCCAGGATACCGATGATCGCAACAACGATCATCAATTCGATCAGTGTGAAACCCTTCTGGGCGTGATTCATTTGGATGTTCTTCATTAGTCGACCTCTGTGTTTGTCGTTAATCCACTCGATACGGCCCGGGCCCGGCGGAGTCGCACCCCGTGACCGGTATCTAGAGCCTGGGTTTCGTTAAGCATTGCTCATGCCAACTAGATACAACTAACGACAAACAGCTTATTATCAGTACTTTATAAAACATTGTGAAATTCATCGTATCGACAAAATCGGTCGAACCCGTGCCCTCATGCGTCACTGGGTGACAATTATTGTCAGATAACGCACCCGTGCGCGCCGAGCTTTCCCGGCGCTGGGATCACTTCATTAAGCGCACGCCTTTCCAAACCGTTGCCAGCCATCTAAACTCACTCCATTAGACCAACATCCGTTTCAGACACTTAGGCTGCGTTTTTTACACAATTTATGTCTACCAATAAAAGCAATGTAACGCTTACGGGCCTGGCGAGACGCTTCGTCGATGACGGGCTTCTCGATGAATCCACCGCGAAAGATGCCTTTCTTCAAGCATCCCACAATCGCATTCCACTCATTACCTATCTGGTGCAGAACAACCTTGCGAACAGCGGGGGGCTAGCCTTTTCCGCTGCGATGGAGTTTGGAGTTTCGGTCCTGGATCTCAACGCTTTTATGCCGGAGATGATGCCGGACAAAGTGGTCGACGAGAAACTGATACGCAAACACAACGCCCTCCCCCTCTACAAACGTGGAAACCGGCTTTTTATTGCGGTCTCAGACCCAACGAACATTCAAGCGCTGGACGAGATCAAGTTCAACACTGGCCTGAGCACCGACGCCATTCTGGTTGACGACGCCAAGCTCCGGGACGCCATTGATAAGTATCTTGAGTCCCATGATACGTCGATGGGTGATCTGGATGACGCCGACCTTGAAGGCGTTGAAACCGAAGGCGGCGAGCAGGAAGACGACGCCGTTGCTGCGACGAGCGATGTCGATGACGCCCCCATTGTAAAGTACGTGAACAAGATGCTTCTCGACGCCATTCGCGGGGGCGCTTCAGACGTTCACTTTGAACCCTATGAGAAAACCTATCGGGTTCGATACCGCACCGACGGCATTCTGAAGGAAATGTCGCGACCTTCCATCAAGCTGGCGCCCAAGATTTCCGCCCGGGTAAAGATTATGGCGCAGCTGGATATCTCAGAGCGCCGGGTCCCCCAGGACGGCCGGATCAAGATGAAGCTGTCCAAAACAAAGGCCATCGACTTCCGGGTCAACACCCTGCCGACACTCTGGGGTGAAAAGATAGTTTTGCGGATTCTGGATCCAAGCCAGGCTAAGCTGGGTATCGACGTTCTGGGCTATGAAGAAGAACAGAAGCAGCTGTTTATGGATGCACTAGAGCAACCGCAGGGGATGATACTGGTAACAGGCCCCACTGGCTCGGGCAAGACGGTTTCCCTTTATACCGGCCTGAACATACTGAACACGCCCGAAAGAAACATTTCCACAGCGGAAGACCCGGCGGAAATCAACCTCGAGGGTATCAACCAGGTCAACGTAAACACCAGGGTTGGCCTCGGATTTGCAGAGGCGCTGAGGGCCTTTCTGCGTCAGGACCCAGACATCATCATGGTGGGCGAGATCCGTGACCTTGAAACGGCGAACATCGCTATCAAGGCAGCGCAAACGGGGCACCTGGTGCTGTCGACCCTGCACACCAACAGCGCTGCAGAAACGCTCACTCGCATGATGAACATGGGCGTTCCTTCCTTCAACATCGCCACGTCGGTGAGCCTGATCATTGCCCAGCGACTGGGCCGTCGGCTTTGCAATTCTTGCAGACAACCGGCCGACATCCCAAAAGACGTGCTTTTAGCGGAGGGGTTCACACAGGAACAAATTGATACAGGGTTCACGTTGTACCGTCCCAAGGGCTGTGATAAATGCAATGGAGGATATAAAGGCCGCGTCGGAATTTACGAAGTGGTCAAGATTACTGACGAGCTGGCGAACATGATTATGGAAGAGGCCAGTTCGATTAAAATTGCAAAGCAGGCACTGGCTGAAGGCTTCCCGAATTTGCGGCAGTCCGCCCTCAAGAAGGTGATTGAGGGCGTGACCAGCCTTGAGGAAGCCAACCGCGTGACGAAGGATTAAGCATGGCAGAAAAAGCAGAAAAACTTCAGGCATTCGTCTGGGAAGGCAAAGACCGCAAGGGCAACAAAACCAAGGGCGAGGTGTCTGGCACCAACCTGGCTTTGGTAAAAGCCCAGTTGCGGAAGCAGGGTATTATCCCTGACAAAGTGAGGAAGAAACCAAAACCCCTGTTTGGTGGCAGTAAGAAGATCACGCCTTTCGACATTGCCATGCTTACTCGTCAGCTTGCCACCATGATGAAGGCCGGCGTGCCGTTGGTTCAGAGCTTTGACATCGTGGCTGACGGTCTTGAGAACAAGGGCCTTCAGGAACTGGTCACCAACATTCGCAACGATATTTCTTCGGGTACCAGTTTCGCAGGAGCTCTGAGAAAGTACCCCAGGCACTTCGATGATTTGTACTGCAACCTTGTGGATTCCGGGGAGAAGGCCGGCGCACTGGAAAGCATGCTGGACCGCATCGCCACGTACCTTGAGAAAACTGAAATCCTCAAGAAGAAAGTCAAGAAAGCGATGACTTACCCTGCTGCCATTGTCGTGGTGGCCATCGTCGTAACCGCTATTCTTCTGGTAAAAGTCGTGCCTCAGTTCGAAAGTCTTTTCAAGGGCTTTGGTGCGGATCTGCCGGTATTCACACAGATGGTAGTCAGGCTGTCTGAGTGGCTTCAAACTTGGTGGTTTGTGGTACTACTCGGCATTGTTGGTACGATCTTCCTGTTCAAGGAGGCTGTTCGACGATCCCAGAAGTTCTCTGATCTTGTCGACAAATACGTGCTAAAACTGCCCGTTGTTGGTGAAATTCTGGACAAATCAGCCGTCGCCAAGTTCGGACGGGTACTTTCCACGACCTTTGCGGCCGGTGTGCCGCTTGTCGATGCTCTGGATTCTGTCGCCGGCGCAACGGGCAACGCCATCTATCGCGATGCCATTCAGCGAATAAAGAACGATGTTTCGAGCGGCACCCAACTGCAGGCCACCATGCGCCAGCAGGATGTGTTCCCCGTTATGGCTGTGCAATTAACGGCCATCGGTGAAGAGTCCGGTAACCTGGATGAAATGCTGGAGAAAGTCGCTGTCCATTACGAAGCAGTAGTGGATGACATGGTCGACAACCTCACAGCCCTGCTGGAGCCGATCATTATGGCTGTACTGGGCGTACTTGTCGGCGGCTTGATTATCGCTATGTACCTGCCGATCTTCCAGATGGGTCAGGTTGTTGGCTGACAACACCCTCCGCCCCCTCTCCCACAAAGGGAGAGGGGGCTTGATGGCGCAGATAGAGAGTTTTGATGATTCCCCTTGATACGTTGCTTGCCACTCCCTGGCTTCTCTATACCGTTGTTGTCTTTATCTCCCTCTGCATCGGCAGCTTCCTGAATGTGGTCATCCTTCGCCTGCCAAAAATGATGCAACAGGATTGGCGTTGTCAGTGTGAAGAATTTCTGGAGCTTCCCGAAGGTCAGCGCAAAGGCGATGAGCAGATCACTCTCTCCAAACCCGCATCCACCTGCCCTTCCTGCGGCCATAGCATTCGCGCCTGGGAAAACATCCCGGTGATCAGCTATCTGGTTCTGGGTGGCAAGTGCGCATCCTGCAAGACGGGCATTTCACCTCGCTACCCGATTATTGAAGCCATTACGGCCCTGTTCTCAGTGGTGACCATTCTAGTCGTGGGGCCTTCTGAGGCTGCACTATGGTCTCTGCTCCTGGTGTGGGTGTTGATCGCGCTGACAGTGATTGATTTCGACACCCAGTTGTTGCCAGACAGCATGACTCTGCCCCTCATGTGGCTCGGGCTGGTCTTGAACTATTTCGGTGTACTGACGGAATTCAGCAGTGCGTTCTGGGGCGCGGTGGCAGGCTATCTCTCATTGTGGTCGGTGTACTGGCTGTTCAAACTGGTGACTGGCAAGGAAGGCATGGGGCATGGCGACTTCAAGCTGCTGGCCGCTCTAGGGGCCTGGCTGGGCTGGGAGTTGCTGCCCGCGGTGATTTTGTTGTCGTCTTTGGTCGGCGCCGTCGTGGGAATTAGTCTGATGGTGTTTCGAAAACACGGCCGCGAGGTGCCAATTCCGTTCGGGCCCTACTTAGCGGCGGCCGGGTTGTTGTGCCTTTGGTTTGGTACAGAGATTCAGGTGGCCTGGTATGCCTATTTGGGGGGTTGAATGGCAGTCGTAGGCCTCACTGGCGGGATCGGCTCCGGTAAATCCACGGTGGCGCGGTTGTTCGGGGCGCTGAGTGTGCACTGGGTGGATGCGGATGATGTTGCCCGTGAAGTGGTCGAACCCGGCACTCCCGCTCTCGAAAGGATTGCGGAGCATTTTGGCCAGGATATCCTGCTAGCGGATGGCGGCCTGGACCGTGCGGCGCTAAGGCGGATCGTATTCGATGCGCCAGAGGAGCGGGCCTGGCTGGAGGCGCTGTTGCACCCGGTGATTCGTGAAGAACTGATGCGGCAGCTGCATCCGGATAACTACGCCCTGCCCTATGTGCTTCTGGTATCGCCTTTATTGCTGGAAACCGATCAGCACGAGCTGGTGGAGAAGACCGTGGTGGTGGATGTGCCGGTAGATGTGCAAATCCAAAGAACCATGGCCAGGGACACCAACGATAGAGAGCAGGTAAAGCGAATTATAGCTGCTCAAATGCCGCGTGAGCAGCGGCTCCAGAAAGCCGATGAAGTAGTCAATAACAACCTGCCCGTGGCCGATGTAGAACGCCAGGTTGAAGAGTTGCACCAAACGTTTCTGGCGGCCTTTGGGCGCTAACGTTTATGAGCCGCCATCCTTCTCGTCCTTCTGCTGAAGCATTAACACTAACGCCCATCGCACTTACCCGTTCCTGTTTTCGTGACAAGTTTGGCGTGCCCCGCCAACCGGGGCTGACCCGTTTTGCTCACGCTGATCTGATCATCCAATCGCCGTTTGATCGCGAGGATGCGTTCCGGGGGCTGGAAACCGCCAGCCACCTATGGCTCACGTTCCAGTTCCATGAAGCGGTGCGGGCGGAGTGGCGCCCGGTGGTTCGACCACCTCGACTGGGGGGTAACAAGAAGATAGGCGTTTTCGCAAGCCGGTCACCTTTCCGTCCCAACAGCCTCGGACTGTCAGTAGTGCGAAATGAAGGACTGACGCGGGATGCGGGCGGTCGCCTGATTTTGCGGATTGGGGACCACGATCTGATAGACGGCACCCCTATCCTGGATATCAAACCCTATCTGCCATTTTCGGATTCGGTGCCAAAAGCCACCTTGGGATGGGCGGAGTCGGCACCGACGGAGCGTTTACCCGTGATATTCCTGGATGAAGCAGACCAACAGCTTGCTGCCTTGCCAGCGGACCAGTATCCGGATTTCCGAGGCTTGATAGAGGATGTGGTGAGCTACGACCCTCGCCCGTCGTTCCGACGTGGTCGGGATGAAGAACGGATTTACGGAGCGCATTTGTACGACCTGAATGTGCGCTTCCGCTTTGTCCATGATGAATCACAGGAACGTGTCGAAGTGCTAACGGTCTGTTAAACTGCAGAACGGTTGTTTTTTCGACACAGGGAATGCGTGCCTTGCCTCCGATCCGGTTATTCAGACGAATAGGTGTACGGCCACTGGCTGCCAGGCTGCTGGTATATGTTCTGTTGTTCAGCCTTATCCTGTCTCTGGCGGCCACGGGCGTACAGATGATCGGCGAGTTTGAGCGCAGAACCGAAGAGTTGCGTAGTACCCAGGAGCGGGCGGCGGAACTGGTTGCCGGCAGCATGAGCAACAACCTTTGGCTGATGAACTACAGCGAGGTGGCGAACAGCCTGGACGACATGCGAGCGATTCCGGTTATCCAGCATGCCCGGGTGATCACCGTCGCTGGCGAGGAGTTCAGTACGGGTACCTATCCGGATGGCCGGGTAATCAGCCAATCCTTTCCCCTGATGTTCAATCGCGCGTCCCTCAAGAACCCGGAAGCCATGGGCACGCTGACCGTGACGTCGTCCGTGGAAACCGTCTACAACGAACTAATGGACCGAGCGCTGCTCACTCTGTTGTTCCAGTCGATGATCGTGATGCTGGGTACACTCGGGCTTTTGGTCATTGTTCGGCTCACTCTTTCCCGCCATCTGGAGTCGATTGCAGACTACGCCGCCCGGCTCAACCTGGACGCACTGATTGAGCCGCTAGAGCTTCGCCGCAAGCGCCCAAAGCGGGGTGACGAGCTGAGCGAGCTGGAGCAGGCGCTGAATACGATGCGCCTGCAGTTGCTGGAAGACACCCGCTCCCTGCGCCAGACTTCCATCCAATCCCAGGATGAACGGGATCAAGCCGTGCGGGCAAACCGTGCAAAGAATCAGTTCCTCGCTAACGTCAGCCATGAATTGCGCATTCCGCTGCAATCTGTCCTCGGCTACGCCAACCTTCTGTCAGACACCCCCCTGGATCAGGATCAGCGGGAATATGTCCACACCCTACTCAACGCATCTGAGGGGTTGTCGGCCATTATTAACGATCTGCTGGACATTTCCAGCATGGAAGCCGGCAAGCTGGTGCTGGATGACATTCCCTTTGACCTTCGCGACACCTTGAATGACCTGGTGCACATGCTGGGCGCACGGGCCCGGGAAAAGGGCCTGGCGTTAGAATTACGGATTGATGAAAACCTGCCCTGGGCATTGAAGGGCGACCCGGTGCGGCTGAGGCAGATACTGCTGAACATGACGTCCAACGCCATCAAATTTACCGATTCCGGGCATGTGCTGATCAGCATTGAGGTACTGGGTCGGCGGGACAATAATGTGCGCCTGCGAATGGCGGTCGAGGACACCGGCGTGGGAATCAATCCTGAGGACATCCCGCTGGTCTATGAGCCCTATGTTCAGCTTGGCCAGCGTTTTCAGCGCCAGCTGCCGGGCGCTGGGCTGGGCCTGACTATCTGCCGCCAGTTGGTTCAGTTGATGGACGGCTCACTGGACCTTGAGAGCAAGCCCGGCGAGGGTTCTACCTTCTGGATGGAACTCAGCCTGCAGGTTGCGCCCGAGAGCGCTGCCCGCGGCCGGCCGGATACCAGCATGATCCGAGGGCGGCACATTCTGGTGGTGGACTCCTATGAACTGTCCCGCAAGATCACCCTGGAAATGCTTTCGCGCCATGAGTTGGATATCGAAGCGGTGAGATCCGCCGGTGAAGCACTGACCTCATTGCGGCTGGCATCGGACAACCGCAAGCCCTTTGATGCACTGGTTCTGGACGGATTTGTACCGGATATGGACAGTGATCTGTTGTGCCGACAGATCCGCAGCAACCCGGAGTGGGGGCACACACGGCTATTGATTCTGTCTTCTAACCCCCAGCGGGGGGACGCAGAGCATTTCCGACAGGCCGGCGCCGATGCCTTCCTGAGCAAGTCCCTGCGGGAGTCATGCCTGACCCCCATCCTGCACCAACTGTTTTCGGATTCCACTCGTAACGAACGCCGCTTCCTGACCCGTTTTTCCCTGCAAGCCGTCAGTGATAACACCCGCCGCCAGGAGTTACCCTGCGGCCGCATGAAAGTTCTGTTGGTGGAAGATAACCCGGTCAACCGCACCCTCACCCGCCGGCTGCTGGAAAAACTGGGTTGTGATGTGATGACGGCGAATGACGGCGAAGCTGCCTCCAGTCTCTGGCAATGGCACCCCTTTGACTTGATCTTCATGGATTGTGTGATGCCCCGCGTCGATGGTTTCGAGGCCACTCGCCGCCTGCGCCAATGGGAGAAGGACCACAACCGCGACCGGGTACCTGTGGTGGCGCTGACCGCAAGTGCCATGGAAAAGGATGAGGAGCACTGCCGCGAGGCAGGAATGGATTCGTTTGTTGCCAAGCCGGTCAATATTGAAATGCTGCGGGCGGTTCTGGAACAATACTGCCAAGCTTCCGCATCCACCTGAATACCGACACAAGGCCACCATGAACGTAGAATGCCCTAACTGTAAGAAGTCCGTGGAATGGAATGAGAACAACCCTTTTCGACCTTTCTGTTCCGAACGCTGTAAACTGATCGACTTGGGCGCCTGGGCCAATGAGGAATACCGCGTTCCCGCAGAAAATGCGTCCCCCGATGATCTGGACCAGGGCGGCGACACAACCAGCCATTGATCGCCCGCATTAACCTGCCCTTAACCCGTTTTAAGTTGAGCCGCCCGGGCCGGACCGTTAACATTCCGGCGGTTACATTCAAACATTAAGAAGGTCGAAGAATGAAAGCGTCCCGAATTCCCCTTATCGTTCTGTCACTTGCGGCAGCGCCTGTATACGCCTCCGATGTTGACCTGAGCCTGACCAACGACTCGGTCAAGGGCCAGGTCAACTTCTTCGGCACCAATTCCGACATCCAGGTGGGCACCGGCTATACCTATCACGAAGGCAGCCGTCACATTGGCAACGTGGATTTCCACGCCCAGGGCCGCACGGCCATTGGTAACCTGCCCACCACAGCGGGCATTGGTGTTCGCGCCTTCGGATGGGATGATGATCGGCTGGACGGCGGTGCCGTGGCTCTCGGCGGCTTTGCCACCGTGAACGTGCCCAACGTACCCGGGTTGTCGTTCACCGGCGGGCTTCACTACGCGCCCAGCATCCTTGCATTTGGCGATTCCGATGACCTCACCAGCCTTGAGCTTCGCGGCAGCTACCGTGTTATCCGCAACGCTGAGCTATTTGCCGGTTACCGCTACCTGAATACCGACTTTGACGGTCGCGGTGACCTGAACCTGGATGAAGGCGTCATGGCTGGTATGAAGATCTTCTTCTAATCAGGCCCTGACCCTTAAAGAACTACCCCGCCCGCCCTAATCAGGGCGGGGCTAGGGTTAGAGTTACCTCTCCCCGTTTTCGTGCCCTTCCTCACTCTTTGTGTCTTGCCAACTTGATAGACTTCTGGCTCACGCTCCGGGAACGTTTATCTGGCATGGACAACCCTATGTTTCACTTAGCTGCACGGGCCTTCACCGCCGTTTTCATCCTATCCACTGTCACATCGATCGCCGGCTGCGACGGTAGTGGCGACGCGAACGACGACGTGGCGGGCCGGGGAAACAGCTTCCCGCCGACAAAAAACGCGATCGACGATTTCACGCCGGGCTCAACCGGTGACTCCAACAATGCATCAGGCCTGGCCCGAAATGAAGTGCGGGTCACCATGGAAGTGCCGGAATCTGTTGCACCCGGTGGTGAGTTGACACGCCGCAATCTGCGTATCGTTGAACCGGACACCATCCGGGTTTACCAGACCGACCAGACCCTCCGTGAACTCGGCTCAGTAGACACACGGTCCCGCCAGGAAGACAGCGGGCGAACTGTTATTCGCTTTGAGGAAGGGCTACCAATCGGGCCGGATGTGGTGATCGAGGCCACCTATGGCAACAGCCGTATGCGGGCACTGGCAGCGGACGCGGACCGTGACGTGAAGGTGAATCCATTCTCGGAATACCTTGTGGCCAACTCGCTGGACAGCTACAGCTCTGGTGAGTTCTCCCAGATCATGGACTGCGTGAACGACGCCGACAGCACCCTTTGTTTGAATAAGTATGTCTGGTCCACCCTCGCCGATCAGGTCCATGATTTTGAGATCGATATACCCGGCAATCTTGATGTCGATGGGGCGCTCACCCTACTTGAGGGTCGAGGAGACTTTGCACGCTACGTTGATGCCATGGCCGACTACGCACTGTTGGGAGAGAACTCTTCCGGTAAGATTGAGGCGAGCTCGGCGGATTACCATTCGGTGTTCTGGGGCATAGAGCTGGGGCAGACATTCCTCGAATCCAGCATTGCCGGCTCCGGCCAATGGGGCGTGCGGATCGCCCGAGAGGAAACCACGACTGACCAGAACGGTACCGGCTATGTTTACCCGGGCATGACGCTGACCTCCTTCGACGCTTTCAATATTCGAGTCACGTCCCTGGCCAGCGATATCCCCTATGATCGCCGGGCCCTAATACACGCCGATGGCAATGAATTCTTCGACCGCCCATCATGGGATTTGAATACTCATTCCTCATCCCCTGGCGCTGCCACATTGGAAGACGAAACCCGCCTGCTGGCTGGTCGCGCCCTTTATCAGAGCATCACCGGCCGCAGTAGCTCGCGGATCATCGGCTGGACCCGCAATCCGTATTTCCTGAATGCGTATGTCGGCGGTGGCACCGAGCAACCCGACCGCGTACTCAGCGGGTATTTCAGTGCCGGGAAAGCGATTGAGCTGCGCTCCGAAAGCGGCGAACTGAAACGCGAACTTACGCTGGAAGATCACTACCTGTCCGTGTTTGAACTGAATCTGCTAAGAGAGGAAGGGTTTGAGCGTCAGACATTAGACGGCCACTACAACGTGGCTTACCTTTCCACCCGCATGGGCGATGAGAGTGAGCCCTTCGTGGTTGAGTCCGGCGTGGGGAACTGGCAGATCACTGGCCCATCCGTCACCCAGACCATGGCGACCACCATCCTTCGCAGGGACAACACGGGGACCGTCACTGTTTCCGTGCCAGCGGACAACCCCGGCCAGCGAAACGCCAACTGGGTCATCAGCGAACGCCAGTCGCGGGCCTACGACCCGAACACCGGCAACCGTATTGTCAGTAACGGCCGCCTCAATTTGGACCGGAACAACGCCGCCGGCCTGGATGAGAAACCGGAGGTCGCCGTCGGTGCGTCAACGCCAGACGGCTCCCTGATGGCCTTCAACCTGGACACCAACGCCATCGGTGATGGACTTTTGGTGGCTGCAGAACAGGCCAACGCCGCACCACCCAGCCAGGGGCACTACCGCCTTCAGGGTGTGGGCCTTGGAATGGATCAGGCCAGTAATCGGCTGACGCATTTCGATAATGCCCTGCTGGTCATTGAGTCCTCCGGCAGCGCCCGTCTGGAAGGACGGACGCTCGATATTACCCATCAGGTCAATGCCGAATCCGTTTCCACTCCGCAGGCACAGTCGCCCGGGACGATATCCCTGGCATACACCGCCAGCAACACCGGGACTGTAACGTTTAGTTCGGGCAGCCTGACGCTGGATGGCTTTTTTACCAGCGATCAGGATCAGTTTTTCCTGCAACTCAGGCAGACAGAGGGCCAGGAAGAGGTACTCGGATTGCTCATGGCGACACGCCTGCCAGAATAGCGGGGAGCAAACCACCCAGGCGACGTTGGCGTATAACCTGTTATAATTGCTGTCATATCGATTGTAACGAGAGGTTTTATGTCTTCTGGTATCCGGGCACTGTGGTTGATAGTTCCGCTGATGGTTTTTGGTATGTGGGGCATACTGCACACCCCTGACCCAGACCACGACCGCGACAATGAAGACTCGGATGTCGCCTTGGCCAAATTGCCTTCACTCCCCAGCTGGTCACGAGCGGACTTGCCGGATTTCTCTGCCTATCGTGATACCACCGAAAAGAAGGCTGCGTTTTTCTCGTTCCTGTACCCACGTATTGTGCTGGCAAACTCCCGCATTCTGATTGAACGTGATTACCTGGACAGCCTGGCCAGCAAGGACGAACTCAACAAATCGGAACTGACCTGGTTGAAAAAACAGGCCGAACGACTGAGGGTGGATGAGGAACCCGCCAGCGAGACCATGTTCCGGCGCCTGCGGAACCGTCTTGATGTCATTCCGCCTTCACTGGTGCTCGCGCAGGCCGCCAATGAATCTGCCTGGGGCACCTCTCGTTTTGCCCGCAGAGGCAACAACCTGTTCGGCCAATGGTGCTTCTCCCAAGGCTGCGGCCTGGTGCCTCGAGGGCGCGTTGAGGGCGCCAGTCATGAAGTGGCAAGCTTCTCTTCGCCTTATCTGTCTGTGCGCTCTTACATTCAGAACCTGAATCGCCATCCGACCTACCAGTTGCTCAGGGACATTCGCCTGAAAGCTCGCAACCGTGATGATATCGCTAGTGGCCTTAGTCTTGCTGCCGGTTTGCTGGGGTATTCCGAAAGAGGTGAGGACTATGTGGAAGAGATTCGCAGCATGATCCGTCACAACAACCTGAATTATTTCGACGAGGCCTTCCAGACCATTGTTCAGGATACCGATTCTCAAATGCTGTCGGAGCTGGCCACGGCGAAGCAGGAGGAGGTACTCTTGCCCGGCACCTCCACCACTGACGACACCAGTAACGAGGGCTGACACCGCTATCACACAACCAAGCTGATTCGTATTCCGGAGACTCGGTCAATGTTCAGGTTCTTGCCCGCACCCGTCAAAGGCGTGCTCGCAGTGCTTTGTATTGTTCTCAACACCCTTTGGCTATTCCCGATCCTGATGGTGTTTGCCGTGATCAAGCTATTGATCCCGACCCCTTCGGTTCGCAAAGGCTGCACCATTGTGCTCAACCGCATCGCGTGGTTCTGGATTGGCTTCAATAATGTGCTGGCTGACGTGCTTCACAACATCGAATGGGATGTCCGCGGCGCTGAAGGTCTGAGCCGGGAGCACTGGTATTTCGTCACCTGCAACCATCAGAGCTGGGCTGACATTCCTGCCATCCAACACGTATTGAACAGCCGCATCCCGCTACTCAAATTTTTCCTCAAACAACAATTGATCTGGGTACCCTTACTGGGTGTGGCCTGGTGGGCGCTGGATTTTCCATTCATGCGGCGCCACACCAAGGAGCAGGTTGCCCGGCGTCCGGAATTGAAGGGCAAGGACGTGGAAGCCACTCGGGCCGCCTGCGAGAAGTTTCGGTATACACCGGTGACCATTTTCAACTTCATGGAAGGTACGCGGCTCACACCGGCCAAGCATCAGAGCCAGGGCTCGCCCCACAAACACCTGTTGAAGCCCCGCGCCGGTGGTACAGCCTTTGTGCTGGAAGCCATGGGTGAGTCCCTACACACCATGCTCGATGTGACCATCGTCTATCCGGAGGGCAAGTCCGGCATTTGGGATTACCTGTGTGGGCGAATCCAACGGATTGTGGTAGATATCCGAACGCGGGAAATTCCACACCGTTTCCTGGGTATGGACTACGAAAACAACCGTGAAATACGAGCGGATTTCCAGCGCTGGGTAAGCCAGGTATGGGAAGAAAAGGATGCCCTCATAGACGAGCTGAAGCACTCAGCCTGAGTAGCGATAGCGTGCCCGCTACAGCAGCCCCAGTTCGCGCGCGCGAACGATGGCTTGGGTGCGCGACTTCACCTCGAGCTTGGCATTAATGCGACGGGCATGGGTTTTGACCGTATGCAGTGAGATGTGAAGGCGGTCTGCAATGTCCTGGTTGGACAATCCCTGGGCAATCAGCTCAAGCACACCTTGCTCCCGATCACTGATGGGCTCAGCCAGAGGCGCCTGCTCTTTCATGTCCGTGAGGCCGTACAACGTGCCTATAGCCTCAACAAACGGCGTATCCGGCAACTGGGGCCAGGTCTTTTCGAGCAGTTCCTGCAGTTCCCCCCTGAGCTCTGCGAAAGGGCTGATGTAATGCTCTTCTCCGGCCATAGCCATCGATGCAGTCAGCATTTTTTGGGCAGCGGATGGGCCTTTCTGGCGCCAGCTGAGGACACTTTCGAGAAGTCTTGAATACAAATCCAGACCGAACGGTAGTGTCTCGCCGCCGTTGTCCCGAATGTTCCTGACGGTTTCAGTGGCCTTAATGTCATCACCCCGCGCCAGCTCGATCCTCGCCTGCAGGCATTGCAGCATGCCGGGCATCATCGGGAACATTTCCGGCACGCAATTCACTTCCCTCCATGGTTTGAGCCGCTCCATAGCCTGTGCCGCCGTATCCGCCTGGCCCAGCGTCAGCCAGCCGCTGATTTTCAGGGCTTCGAGTACAGGCACGTAGACAGACTCGTCTACCTGCCACGACTGCATAGTGCGCTCGGCACGACCTATCCAGGCAAAGGCATCGTCCATCCGATTCTGGGTGCGACAAATTAACACCCTTAACGCCATGGCCAGCAGCAACCCAAGATCGCGAGTTTGCTCCGCATGGCGGATACAGGTCACCAACAGGCGATCTGCTTCCGCCTGTCGTCCCTGATGCCAAAGTACCATCACCAGGTTCAGCTGTAGGCGCGTTTCACCAACACGTGCAGGCCGCGATGATTCGTTCATGGCGGTATCCAGACCGGTGCGCAGCAGTTGCTCTGCGTGTTTCAACGACCCCTTACCAAGTTCAATCCGCGCGTGCGCATAGACAGCAAGCACTTCCGAACCAGCGTCTCCAGCCTCTCGAGCCAATCTTGCGGCAATACGATTGGCTTCCCGGGCGTCGCCAAATTTGCCCGCCGCGCATAACGCACTGGAACGAACCAACTGCGTCACCAGTTGGCCTTGGGTAGACAACTCTTCCGCCTGAAGGGCCCTGTTCGCTACCGTCAAGGCCTCATCAACACTGCCCTCACCACGGAGAATAAACGCCCTGAGCGCGTCGACCCGGCCAGCAAGTTCGGGACGCTCGCCATTATCAAGATCGTTAATCAGCGTTCTCGCTTGCTTGAACTGTCCACCTATAGCATGGACCCAACCGTAAACAATCTTCAGGCGAGCGCTTTTCTCCAGCAGCCCCGACGGCAATGAACGACGAAGTCGAAGCAATGACGCGGTATCCTGGCCAATCAACAACGCTTCGGAGCCTTCAGATGCTATGCGGACCGATTCCTCAAGACTACCGCTGACCAGTGCATAACGCAGTGCCTCGGGGAACTGATGACGGTCACTGAACCAGCGACTGGCTTTCAGCGCACGCTCCCCCGCCCCATCGAGGGCAGGTGTCTGCAACCAGTCGTGAAGCAATGGATTCAGGCGGAGCCAACGGCCCCGGCCCGGCAATGGACGCAATGGGATACCACTTTCCGAAGCAGCAGTGGGTCGAAAAGCATGGTCACACCCTGCATCAGCCAACGCCAGGAACAGCTCATCCGAGACGATCTCCATCTCCGCCATGATTCGCAGTGAACGCTGCTGGCCAGGCGTTAAATGAATCAGCACGGCATCCCTGAGAAAACGCTCAACACTGAAAGTTTCCTGGATCGGCAGCCGGGATTCCGGGGCGGAGTCCAATTCCCTCTGGTACAACCCCAAAGGTGTAATCCACCCCTCAGTCAACGAATATAGGTGCTCGACAGCAACCGTGGTCAGTTGACTACGGTTGATCGCGGCGTGAAAGAACTCGAAGGTTTCCAATCGTGTCAGCTCAAGAGAATCCGCGCCGATTCTGCTGAAGCGGCCTTCCAACTCGAACGTGTGGGTCTCAAAGGGCAGAGGCTTTCTGGACACCATCACCAACGCCAGACCGGAAGGAATGTTTTCAACTAGCTGTTGCAACAGTGCAATGGCAGCTGGGTTGGCAACTGTGCCAACGTTATCAATCACCAGTACACTATCGCCGTCCGGGGCACTCCAGTGAGCATCCGACAATAGCAGGGCAAGCGCATCCGTATTGCTGGAGGCTTTCTGTTGCCCCGACGGTCGCGAGGTGACACCGGGCGGCGTCAGCGCAATTTCAAGCAAGGCCAACAGGCGCCCAGCATCGTTTTCCTGTCCGGTCAGAGCTAGCCATCGGAGGGTGTCGGGGCTACGGGAGGTTTCACGAAACGCCGCACTCAGGGCATGGGTTTTTCCGTAACCGGACGGCGCCTCCAGCAGCAGGGCCGAACCCGGCTTTATGGTAGCGGTCAGTTTCTCGGTCAACGCCGGTCTTTTGAGATAATTCGGAACGGGCTCCGGCATCCGTACCCGTTGGCGCAACAAATCCCTGATCAACTCGCCACGATGAGTACCGCCTAATGTTGACTGGAACTCATCGTTGGCCGCACAGCCATCATCGAATGGTTTCACTCTTTGCCCCGTTGAAAGCCCGGAATTTATGAGCCTGACGGGCCCTTATCCGGCAAATGTGATCTCTGCTTTGTCGTTGCTGCGGCGCCCTGCATCGGGTACGCCTTTAGTATTAGTAGGGAGAGGTTAAACCAAATCAGGGGTAGGCTGCAAAAATTTGACGGGAAGGTAACGAAACACCGGCAAATTTCCAACATTCAGAGGAAATCAACGGTTTTAAACAAGAAACGGCGGGCCAGGGCCCGCCGTTTCTATTTCACCCGGGATTGAGATGCCCCGGATCACGACAACTTACCTGGTGCCTGCACGACGCAGAGCAGCCGGAGTGTAGTCACGTGACTTTCGGTCAACACCGAACTCGTAAGGATTGGACTCTTCGTTGGTCAAGCCCAGAACCAGATATCGGCCAGACAGCAGGTCGTAAAGGGTTTCAATGGCGTACCAGGGTACGACCTGATCGTAGAACTGCATGCTGTGCGCTTCTGCCACACGCCACAGTTCTCCGCGACCATCGTAGTGATCGATCACCGCCGCCTGCCAGGAGTCTTCATCGATGTAGAAGTCACGCTGGGCGTAGATATGACGCTCACCGTCCTTCAGTGTGGCACGCACGTGCCAGACACGGTGCAGCTCATAGCGGGTCAGGTTCTGGTTGATATGACCTGCCTTGATGATCTCGTCATAGTCCAGGCTCCGGTCGACCAGCTTGTAGGAATTGTACGGGATGTACATTTCCTTCTTGCCAACCAACTCCCAGTTGTAACGATCAGGCGCGCCGTTGAACATATCAAAGTTGTCGGAGGTGCGCATGCCGTCTGCGGCGGTACCCGGGCCGTCATAGGCAACCTGCGGGGCGCGGCGTACACGACGCTGACCGGCGTTGTATACCCAAGCACGGCGCGGTTCTTCAACTTGGTCGATGGTCTCGTGGACCAGCAGGACGTTACCGGCGAGTCGCGCTGGCGCAGTAATAGCCTGCTTGAAGTAGAACAGTACGTTCGGGTCCTGCCCCGCCTCATAATCTTCCAGATAGGTTTTCCACGTCAGTTCGTCCTGGAATTTCACAACGCTGAAGGCACCGTCTTCCGTCGGAGTCACCTGCCCTACGTTACGCTGAACGGAACCACCACGATAACGGGTGATGTGGTTCCAGATAATTTCCAGGCCATTCTGCGGAATTGGGAATGGCGTAGCCGTCTGGTAATTACCCAGGCCGTTACCATCCTTGATTAGCTCCACACTCGTGGCGTTATCAACGGTATCCTGCATGACCTGTTCCGGGTATGCAGCGGAACGGTGAGTGTCGTATACCGGCATAACGTATTCGTCATAACGCTTGATCATTGCGACCTGTCCGGGGGACAGATTTTCCGCATACTGGTCAACGTTGCTCTGGTTGATGGTGAACTTTGGCTGTTCGTTCGGGAACGGGTTCACGTAGATACCATCGTTTTTGTACCCGGCAGGAGGCGTCGTCAGACCACCGTCCCAGGCCGGAATAGCGTCCCCGTTACCCGCTTTCTCAGCACCCATTGGCGTGAGCGAGTCACCGAGCTTGGCCGCTTCCTGTGCGGAAACCGCGCCAAAGGCGTTACCCGCAATCAACGTTGCGGACAGAATGCCAGTGGCCAGTAGCTTCTTGTTCAGTTTCATTTAAATTACCTCGTTAAACGAATTCAGGCCGAATCAGAATGAGTAGGAAACGCTCGCACTCACGAAATCACGGTCGGTCAACTCGTTATACGGCTTGCCACCGAAAAAGTTTGTGTAACCGATATTACCGGTTATACGGTTCTGGTAAACCCCTTGCAGCGACAGGCCAATGGCCTTGTTGCCTTCATTGAAGTTACCACCTGGGGAAGGCGCATAGCCCTGAACGTCATGGCTCCAGGCCAACTGCGGAGACAGGTTGATACCAGCGATTGCGTTGGGATAGTCCCAGACCAGGCGCGTACGGTAGCCCCAGGAGAAGGACGTGGTAAAGCCCTCGTTATTACAGTAGTTGGTATTGATGTTGGCACCTGCCTCACAAAAATCACCCGTGAAGTTGGAGCCGTCCACCGGCAGCGTACCGATACCGAAGGTGCCTGAGCGACCGTAACGGGCTTCATCTTCGTCCGGTAAGTCGTGAACGTATGTCGCACCGAACTCTGTGATCAGAGACAGACGGCTCGCGCCCATCACTTGGTCAAAGAATTTAATCAGGGTGAACTGGGCCTGAGACACGTTAAACCGGTCATATCCATCAACTGGTTTTCCTGCCAGGTTGGCGCCGCCGGATTCCTCAAGACGCTGCTTTTCGAGTTTACTAAGAATTTCGCCATTCGGACCACGCTGCTGCAAACCACCAAAAATCAGCTCAAACGCGTTCCACTGGAGCGGAACGTTATCACGGAAGCTGTATTCCGCACCCAGAGACCAACCACCCGGGGTCGTTGTGTTGATACTGATGCCATAGAGATTGATGTTTTCGGGATACTCAATAAAGTAGCTCGGAAACTGGGAGTTCGGTTTGCTCGGATCGTTTTGCTGGCTACCACTGGGTGAAGATGGGTTGTTTACCAGACCACTGACATATGGCAGACGACTGTTGTACTTGATGTAGTAGAAACCAAGCTCTGAATCGTTCAAGGCCGGCACATACCAGCGCAGCGCGACACCAAACTGATCCTTGGAATCCGCTTCCTTATCGGCAATACGGGGAGCGATGAACCCCTGCGCTGCCGCTTGGGAATCAGGCAGCTGACCGGCTAACAAAACTGGACCGCAACCGTCAGCGGCAAAGTCGTTTGTGGAGAAGAACGTGCCACAATCATCCGGGCGAACAGGTTCCCAGTCCGCCTGCACAAACGCCTCAACGGTGATATTTTCGGTAATGCCCGCTGACGCATAGAACATTTCTACGGGCAACAGCGCATCCTTCAGCTCGGAGCCTGGCGCCCGGAAGGCAGGTACGTCAACCGGGTTAATGGTGTTGATGCCGCCCTGAATAAACGTACTTTCGCCCCAACTCAACACCTGTTTGCCGTAGCGAAGGCTGACCGGGACATTGCCAAAGTACCAATCCGAGAATACGTAGGCATCGAGAATTTCACCGCCAGAGGCATTGTCTTTGGCTTCATCGTTCAGTTCGCGGCGCTGACCGACAGGATCTACGGCCCGGTTCTCATCTTTCAATTCGAAGTCATACCAGTACCGACCACGAACAAAAGCACCAACACGAGTCAGCGTGTCACTGTCTACGTTGTAGTTCAGGAACAGCTCGCTGTTGCCTTTGACGATTTTGGAGTAGGTATCCCCTTTCTCGAAGTTGAGGTTACCGTCATCATAGTTGTTGGTAGAGGCACCAATATTGGCCAGGGGCTGACCGGGAGCATATTCAGGCCCCAGATTACCCTGGGCAATCAACCTTCTGTCCTGATCCTGTGTACGCCAGCCAATGCCCGCCGACAGCGTGGTGTTGAAAGAGGCTTCCATATCCCCCACATAAAATGAATAGGCAGCTGCCTGCCCAGATACTCCGGCTGCAACTGCTACGGCCAGCGGCAATTTAGTCCACTGCTGCCATTGGTATGTTTTTCTTGTCATTGGAAGGCTACTCCATTGTTGTTCTGAGTCGCTGCTCTGATTATTGGTGTTCACGATGTTTGGAGGCTTCATGCACAGTGCTCGTGATGTTGGCACTATAGCTAACGCCATCGAACGCTTTGATCAGTCAAAAGTATGATTTTACGATTACGCCCCTCTCTGCGGCAGACTTCCCTCGCACTGACTCACTATAGTCAACAAATTTGGATGCAACCAGCCAGCTTTTTACAAGGCTGACTGGCGGAACAATAATTTAAATCAAAGCATCTCGATTGCCATAGCCGTCGCCTCACCACCGCCGATACAAAGCGCCGCAACGCCCTTTTTCTTGCCGTAATGCTTGAGGGAGTGCATCAGCGTCACCAGCAGGCGGGAGCCGGTAGAGCCAACCGGGTGGCCCTGGGCGCAGGCGCCGCCGTGGATATTGACCTTCTCCGGGTCCAGGCCGAGCTCGCGGATCGGCATCATGGCGACCATGGCGAAGGCTTCGTTGATCTCAAACAGGTCCACGTCGTCCTTTGTCCAGCCGGTTTTGGCGAAAAGGGTTTTGATGGCACCCACCGGAGCGCAGGTGAATTCAGCCGGATGCTGGGACTGGGTGCTATGGGCAACAATCCGTGCCAACGGTTTAAGGCCGCGCTTTTCGGCTTCGGATTCACGCATCAACACCAGTGCAGAGGCACCATCCGATATTGACGAGGCATTGGCCGCGGTGACCGTGCCGTCTTTGGCGAACGCCGGGCGAAGGCTCGGGATCTTTTCGATGTTGGCGTTGTGGGGTTGCTCGTCATCCTCAACCACTACCTCGCCCTTGCGGGTTTTGACGGTGACCGGGATGATTTCATCTTTCAGCAAACCGTCTTCGATGGCTTTCTTGGCCCGGGTCAGCGAGGTGATGGCATATTCATCCATGTCTTCCCGGGTGTAGCCTTTCTTGTCGGCCATTTCCTGAGCGAATGCACCCATCAGCCGACCGGTTTCCGCATCTTCAAGGCCGTCCAGGAACATATGGTCCTGAGGCGCCTGGCCAGGCCCCATGCGATAGCCACTGCGAACGCCTTGCAGAATATACGGCGCATTCGACATGCTTTCCATGCCACCGGCAACCATAACGTCATTCGTACCGGCCTTGATCACATCATGGGCGAACATGGCGGCTTTCATACCCGAACCGCAAAGCTTATTGATCGTGGTGGCACCGGTGCTGTCCGGTAGCCCCGCCTGGCGCATGGCCTGACGAGCCGGCCCCTGCTTGAGCCCTGCCGGCAGAACGTTACCCATGATAACTTCCTGCACATCTGCAGGCTGCAACCCGGCACGGCGAATGGCTTCGGCGATACTGATCGCGCCCAGCTCCGGTGCAGAAACCGCAGCCAGGCTGCCCTGGAATCCGCCCATGGGGGTGCGTACACCGCTGACGATGACGACGTTGTCTGTGCTCATTGCTTGATCTCTCTATCGTTAGGGTCGTTCGTTATCGGATTGGACTTCGTTCAATCCGACGCCTATCAGGCTTTGTGAGGGGCCTCAAGGTATTCCCTGGACTGCATTTCCAGCAACCGGGACTCCGTGCGTTCAAATTCAAATCCAAGCCGCCCGCCGGCATACAGGTCCGTAATCGAAGCCTCCGCGGAAATGATGACTTTGACGTTTCGATCGTAAAATTCGTCAATCATATTGATGAATCGCCGGGCCTGATCATTCTTGTCTTTTCCCAGCACCGGCACATCGCTGATGATCACTGCGTGGAACTCCCGTGCCAGCTCGATGTAGTCGTTCTGGCTACGAGGGCCGTCGCACAGGGTTTTGAAATCAAACCAGACAACGTCATCCGCGTGACTGAGCGCTGTCAGCTTGCGGCCGTTGATATCCAGCTCCAGGCTGTGACTGCCCGCCTCAAGCGCAAGCCCGTCGTAACTTTTCTGAAGGCTCTTGTCGGCATCCTCATCCAGAGGGAAGTGGTACAGCTCAGCCTGTTCCAGAGTTCTCAGGCGATAATCCACACCGCCATCCACATTCACCACATCGGTGTGCTTCTTGACCAGTGCAATGGCGGGCAGGAAGCGGGCGCGCTGCAGGCCATCCTTGTAAAGCCCGTCAGGCACAATGTTGGAGGTACAGACCAGAGTCACACCACGGCTGAACAGGCCATCCATCAACGTTGCCAGTATCATGGCGTCACCGATATCAGAGACAAAGAATTCGTCAAAGCAGATCACCCGAGTTTCGTCCGCAAACATCTTCGCCACGATATCCAACGGGTTTTTCTCACCCTTCAGGCTTTTCAGCTCCTTGTGAACCCGTTGCATAAAACGGTGGAAGTGCACCCGCATCTTGCGATCAAAGGGCAGAGCTTCATAGAACGTATCCATCAGGTAGGTCTTTCCGCGACCCACACCGCCCCAGAAATATAACCCCCTAACCGGGTCTTCTTTCCCCTTCCTAAGCTTGAGGCGAAGTTTGACCATCGGTTTGTCACGTTCCCTTTCCGCCGCCACCAGTTTGTCGTAAAGTGACTGCAAACGGCGGACCGCATCTTCCTGCGCCCGGTCTTTGTGAAACTCGGGCCGTTCAAGGTCCTGCTGGTATCGTTCCCACGGGGTCATCTGGCTGGTGGTCATATGGATGCGCTTTTGGGGTGTCATTAAGGCGTTTCCCGAAGTATGGTCATTCATAACGGCGGCGTATTGTGGCCGATTTTGGCTTTTTTCGCCACGTTCGACACCCTGAGAAACCGCTACAGCAGCGGGGGCGAGCCAAACATACGACGCAATACGACGATTGGCGCACGAGGCAATCGTGCGTGAAAGGGCCTTGGGACGGTATACTTTGGGAAGGAATTCCTATTCATCAGAAGGATGACACAGCTTATGACAAACCTGATTCTGGCAGCCATCGCCGCATTGATTGTTGGCATTGTCATCGGAGTACTGGTTGGCCGGTCTGGTCAGGGCTCCACTCTGCGTCAGCGCCGGGCTGAACAGCAGATTGAGGAATTGAGAAACGAGTACACACGCTATCAGGCGCAGGTAAACGAGCATTTTATGGAGTCTGCGCATCTGCTGCGCCGCTTCAACGACACCTACCGGGACGTAAACCAGCACATGGCCCGGGGCGCCAACCGCCTATGCAACGACGAAGACTGGCTGTTGGAACTTGAGAAAGAGAACGCCAAGGCGCGCCTGGAAGGCGCAGCCGCCAGCAAGGACGATGCAGAGCCACCCCGGGATTATGCCCCCAAGAGCGACCCCCAGGAAAAAGGCACCCTGGCCGAAGACTTTGGCCTGGCCGAAAAGCAGCAGAAAGCTTGACGCTTACACCGGGTTATCACAGTCGATAAACCGGTGGCTCACCCCAAATGTTTGCTCCAGGGCCCGCCCCAGGGCCTGAACACCGTACCGCTCAGTGGCGTGATGGCCAGCGGCGTAGTAATGAATACCGCATTCGCGGGCAGTATGCGTGGTGGGCTCTGAAATCTCGCCACTGATGTAGGCATCCAGCCCCGCCTCCAATGCGTTGCCAATGAACCCCTGAGCAGCACCGGTACACCAGCCAACCCTGGAAATCTTCGCGGAGCCGCCCCCAACCCAAAGCGGAGCACGTGCCAGACGTTCCCCGATCAGATCCGCGAACGCCTGGGGAGCCATCGGAGCATCCAGCTCGCCCTGCCACACAAGCCCACCCAGAGGCCGTGGATTGAGAATACCCAACACGTCGGCCAACTGCCGGTTGTTGCCATACTCAGGGTGATCGTCCAACGGCAGGTGGTAAGCAACCAGATTGATATCGTGCTCCAGCAGGCGCTTGATCCTGTCCCGCTTCATGCCACGGATGGCCTGATCCTCACCTTTCCAGAAATACCCATGATGCACCAGAATCATGTCGGCCCCGGCTTCGATAGCCGCGTCCAAGAGTGCCCGGGAAGCCGTGACACCGCTTACTATGGTACTGACTTCTTCGGCACCCTCCACTTGCAGACCGTTGGGGCAATAGTCCTTAAAGTCTTCCGGGGCCAGCCAGTCATTCATTGTGCGGAGTATCTCATTGCGAGAAGCCATGCTCTGCCTCCGTGAGGTTGCCTTGAATGTCTTGTGTTATACCAACGGCTTAAGACACTCAACCAGTCGCTTGTTCTGGTCTGCCGTGCCGATGGTGATGCGCAGGAAGTCCGAGATACGGGGCTTATTGAAGTGGCGCACGATGACGCCCTGCTCCCGAAGCCCCTTCGCCAGCGCCTCACCGGCATGATCCGGATGGCGCGCAAGAATAAAGTTGGCCTTTGAGGGCAATACATCGAACCCCAAGGCTTCCAGTTTCGAGGTGACCCACCCCCGCTCGCCAATGACGCCTTCGCAAGTGGCACGAAACCAGTCTTCATCCTCAAATGCCGCGACGGCACCTACCTGAGCCAGGCGGTCGATAGGATAGGAGTTAAAGCTGTTCTTGACGCGGTTCAGGGCTTCGACGACCTCCGGGCTGCCGATGGCGAAACCGACGCGCAACCCAGCCAGGGAACGAGCCTTGGACAGCGTTTGGCAGACCAGGAGGTTGGGATATTTCCCCACCAGCTTGATCGCACTCTCTCCGCCGAAATCGACATAGGCTTCATCAACAACCACAACCCGATCGGGATTGGCAGCGACGATGGCCTCAACCTTGTCCAACGCCAGGTAACGCCCGGTGGGCGCATTGGGATTGGGAAAGATGATTCCACCGTTCGGCTGCCTATAGTCCTTGGGATCGATCTCAAAGCTGTCGGTCAGCGGTACGGTCTTGCCTTCGATATTGTAGAGGCCGCAATACACCGGATAAAAACTGTAGGTGATATCGGGGTACAGTACGGGCTCGCCATGCTGGAAAAGACCGTAAAAGATGTGCGCCAGCACTTCGTCGGAGCCGTTACCCAGGAAAACCTGCTCGCCCTGCACGCCATAGTAGTTGGCGATGGTACTTTTCAGGGCCTCACTTTCGGGGTCCGGGTATAGCCGAAGGTTGTCATTCAGTTCAGTATTGATCGCCTCGGTCACCTTCGGAGACGGGCCGAACGGGTTTTCATTGGTATTCAGTTTCACGAGGTTGGCCATTTTCGGCTGCTCCCCCGGCACATAGGGGACCAAGTCTTTGACCCGCGAACTCCAGAACTTACTCACCTGACTGGCCCTCCCGAACCCGATACTCCGCAGAACGGGCGTGAGCCGTTAACCCTTCTCCCCGAGCCAGAACCGAGGCAACTCGCCCCATCCTGTCGGCACCGGCTGCGGAAAAGCCGATCAGCGACGACCGCTTCTGGAAGTCATAAACCCCCAGCGGCGAGGAAAAACGCGCCGTCCCGGACGTTGGCAACACATGGTTAGGCCCGGCACAGTAATCACCCAGCGCCTCCGCCGTATACCGCCCCATAAAGATGGCACCGGCATGACGAATCTCTTCCACCAGGTTTTCCGGGTCTTCCACGGAAAGCTCCAGGTGCTCCGGCGCAATACGATTGGAAACGCAGGCCGCTTCAGACAAGTCGGTCACGTGAATCAGTGCAGCTCGGTCCGTCATCGAGGTAGCGATGATTTCGGCCCGCTCCATGGTCGGCAGTAATCTGTTGATACTGGCTTCCACCGCATCCAGGAACTCCGCATCCGGGCTGACGAGGATGGACTGAGCCTGCTCATCGTGCTCGGCCTGCGAGAACAGGTCCATGGCGATCCAGTCCGGGTCGGTTTTGCCGTCGCAGATCACCAGAATCTCGGAGGGGCCTGCAATCATATCGATGCCAACGGTGCCAAACACTTCCCGTTTGGCCGTGGCGACAAAAATATTGCCTGGCCCGACAATTTTATCAACAGCAGGAATCGTCTCAGTACCATAGGCCAGCGCACCGACCGCCTGCGCTCCACCTACGCAGAACACACGATCCACACCGGCAATCGCCGCAGCCGCCAGAACCATATCGTTTACCACCCCATCCGGCGTGGGAACCACCATGATCACCTCGCCTACCCCGGCCACTTTTGCCGGTACGGCATTCATCAGCACAGACGATGGATAAGCCGCCTTGCCACCAGGCACATACAGTCCTGCCCGATCCAGCGGCGTGACCTTCTGACCGAGTACGGTGCCGTCATCGTCTTCATACTGCCAGGACGTCTGATTCTGACGCTCGTGATAGTCACGCACCCGCTCGGCGGCCTTCTCCAGGGCAACACGCTGATCCTGGGGAATAGCGCCCAAAGCCTCCTGTAAGCGGTCCTGCCCCATTTCCAATTCGGCAACGGAGCCGACCTTCAGCCGATCAAACTTCTCCGTGAACTCAAGAACCGCTGCATCACCACGGGTTCTCACCTCATGCAGGATATGACGAACCGACTCATTCACCTGATGATCCACACTGTCTTCCCACGCCAATAGCTTGGCCAGCGCACTGTCAAAGTCACTGTCGGAAGCGTTCAATCGTCTGATGCTGATATCAGTCATTTCTTCTTTCCTGCTTTGCGAATTTACTCCGCGGTTTGAAAAGTGTCGTTGGTCTGAGGACAAGGAAATGGCCCGGGAACGGGTCAGGAAGGGCTTTCCAAAACTGTACGGAGCCATGGATGGCGGAGTCCAAGCGTCACACGGGCGAAGCAAACGCTTATGAAGCGTAGCTTCATGTGCCGCTGAGCGACAGCAATCTGTGATTGCTGGCCGGACCCGCTTGCGGGTGCCGAAGGAGCGTGTTTTGGAAAGCCCTTCCTGAGCCGTTCTTACTCCGAAGAGGCCCGCCGCTTCTCAACAGCAGCAGACATCATCTCAATTATGGGATTAATGCCCTGGTGTTTCATCTTCATTGAGGCACGGTTAACCACAAGGCGAGAACTGATGTTTTCAATCAGCTCGCGAGCCTCAAGGCCATTCGCTTTCAGGGTATTGCCGGTATCAACGATATCGACGATCTCGTCGGCGAGCCCAAGAATCGGAGCAAGTTCCATCGCACCGTAGAGCTTGATGATATCAGCCTGCCGCCCCTGAGCCGCGTAATAGCGCCGAGCCAAATTTACGAACTTGGTCGCCACACGCAAACGGCCTTCAGGCGCTTTGCTGTCTTTCTTGCCGGCCGTCATCAACCGACACCGGGAAATGTTCAGGTCCAACGGTTCGTACAGCCCTTCACCGCCGTGCTCCATCAGCACATCCTTACCGGTTACTCCCAGATCCGCCCCACCGTATTGCACATAGGTGGGCACGTCGGTGGCTCGAAGAATCAAAACCCGAACATTCGGGTCCGTGGTGGGAAACACCAGTTTCCGGGACTTTTTAACATCGTCGACCAGCTCGATACCCGCTTCTTTTAACAGCGGCAGGGTCTCGTCGAGGATTCGCCCCTTCGACAGCGCAATGGTGATGGAATCGGTCATGCGTCTTTCCGGTTCAATGTGTTCAGGCTGGCAAGCGACGGATACTGGCGCCCAGCAGCTGCAATTTTTCTTCGATACACTCGTAGCCACGGTCGATGTGGTAGATGCGATCAACGATGGTGTCGCCATCCGCCACCAGCCCGGCAATGACCAGGCTCGCGGACGCCCGCAGATCCGTTGCCATCACCGGGGCGCCGGTGAGGTGATCCACGCCCTTGATGATGGCCGCGTTGCCTTCAAGGGTAATGTCCGCACCCATGCGGATCAGTTCCTGCAGGTGCATGAACCGGTTTTCGAAAACCGTTTCCACAATGGTTCCAGTGCCTTCTGCGACAGCGTTCATCGCCGCAAACTGAGCCTGCATATCGGTTGGAAACGCCGGGTAAGGCGCTGTGCGCAGGCTAACCGCTTTCGGTTGGTTGCCCTTCATATCCAGGGAAATCCAGTCCTTGCCTGTCTCGATGTGGGCGCCGGCCTCTTCCAGCTTTAACAGAACCGCTTCCAGCAGATCCTCGCGGGTATCCTTGAGCTTGACCCGGCCGCGGGTAGCTGCGGCAGCAACCAGGTAAGTGCCGGTTTCGACGCGGTCTGGCAGCACATCGTAGTGACAGCCGTGCAGGCGTTCGACGCCGTTGATTTCCACGGTTGCAGAGCCATGGCCTTTAATGTCGGCGCCCATGGCGATCAGGCACTCAGCGAGATCCACCACTTCTGGCTCCCGGGCGGCGTTTTCCAGGATGGTTTTACCATCAGCTAACGCAGCGGCCATCATCAGGTTTTCCGTACCGGTGACAGTCACGGTATCCAGGAAGATGTGAGCACCTTTCAAGCGACCATTGGTCTTAGCCTTGATATAACCATTCTCGACCTTGATGTCGGCACCCATCTGTTCCAGGCCTTGAATGTGCAGGTTCACCGGCCGGCTACCAATGGCACAACCACCCGGGAGGGACACTTCCGCCTCACCAAAGTGCGCGACCAACGGCCCTAACACCAGGATCGAGGCCCGCATGGTTTTCACCAGCTCGTAGGGCGCATGGAACTGCTTGATCGTGTTGGCGTGCACCTCGACGCTCATTTTCTCGTCGATCATGAGTTCCACGCCCATACGGCCCAGCAACTCGATCATCGTGGTGATGTCGTTCAGGTGCGGTAGGTTGCCCACGGTCACCGGCTCATCCGCCAACAGGGTGGCAGCCAGAATCGGTAGCGCGGCGTTCTTGGCGCCGGAAATCCGGATTTCGCCATCGAGAGGCTTGCGGCCTCTGATCAGAAGTTTGTCCACAATGGTGTCCTGTAGTTTGCGGGCATGTCAGCCCTGGCGCGCGGCCCATTCAGCCGGTGTAAAGGCCTTGGGGTGCAGGGCATGAATGGTGCCATCCAGAATATGCTGGAACAGCGCTTTATTGATCAGTTGCTGCCGCTTAATGGTTGGCAGACCCTCGAATACATCGCCCACTACAACAACAAGATAGTGATTGCCATCGACCTGCACTTCGACCTCACAGCCGGGCAGCGCCTCTTTAACCAACTCGGCAACTTCGGTGGCTTCCATAGTAAATCCTCGGGCGTTTTTAAATCAGGGGCGAGATTGTAACCAATTATGGCATTCGGGTCAGCTTTGGTGCAGGTTTTCAGAAGAGGACTGAGAGGAAAAACCCGGCAAATGGCGATCAAGGCCACTCAGGGCCGCCAAAGAGTTCAGTCGCTCACCAACGCCGGTAAACCGGAGAGCCTGACTGCGATCGACGGCAAGGCGGTGCCAACACAGCAAAAGAGACAGCACCACGCTGTGCGCGGTGCCCATGGCGGACAGGTCCACCTGTAGGTCTGCCTTGCTTGCCCGTATCCACTTCTCCCCCTCCTGCCGGACGGAGACCACGGTGAGCGGGTCAATCGCACCGCTCACCGAGAGCGTGTCGCCGTCAAGAGTCACCACAGGCCGTCTCGCATTCATGACTTGTCGACTTCACCTTCCAGGTTCAGGGACTCCACCGCATCACCCCAGTCGTTGATAACAGCCTGGACCTTGCCGCCACTCTTCTCCATCTCCTGGCTGAAACGATCACGGAAAGCCAGCCCGATGTTCACACCTTCGACGATCACGTTTTCCATCATCCAGCGTCCTTCTTTCGCTTCGTACATGGAGTATGTCACGGGGTAGCGATTGCCCGAAGCACTGATCACTTCCATGCGCACAGACGCCCGGCCGTCGTCATTCGGATTGATCGTGGCTTCCTTTACATTGATGGTAAAGTCGTCAGCACTAACCAGGGCCTGAGCGTAACTGTCGAAAAGGCTGCGCTTGAACTTCTCAACGAAATCGTCGCGCTGTTCCGGTGACGCCTGCCGTGCATAGCGGCCCATGACCCGGGCGGCTATGCGACGGAAATCGACGAAGTTTTTCAGTTCCTGGTCCATACTCCGATAAAACGCCTGCGGATCCTTCTCGTACAACCCCTTTTCCTGATGGAGCTTGTCGACCAGACGCTGGGTATTCTTATCAACATACTCACGGAGATCCTCCTCCGGTCCGGCATGGGCCGGCACCGCCAGCACTACCATCAGCAACGCAATTATCGTCAGGCTATGTCTGATCAGAACCATGGTTTTCTCCCGTGAATCACTTTACTTTCATTGTGACTGCCCAGAGGCAAAATTGGATATGAGCCGCTCAAGATTCATGGCGGATTGTGTGGAGTAGAAGGTATCCCCGTCCCTCAGGGACTTCATGTCACCACCCACCGAGATATCAATGTACTGTTCGCCAAGCAGCCCGGATGTACGTATTACTGCTGAGCTGTCCGCCGGAATATTGTCCACGCTGGCGTTCACATCAATAACCACCCGGGCTTGGTAGGTCTCCCTATTCAGGTTAATCTCTCGGATCTTGCCAACGGTGACACCGGCCATGGATACTTTTGCCCGGGGCGTCAGCCCGCCAGAGTCGTTGAAATTGGCGTACAGTGTGTACGAGCTTTCCGGCGCCTTCGGTGTTAACCCGCTGACCTGCAACGCCAGAAACATTATGGCGGCAATGCCCGCGATCATGAACAACCCCACAATCACTTCTATTGTTCTCTGTGCCATTACTGGCCCCCTGTTTCCTGACGTTTTCAGTATACCGCGATCAGAAGTCACCAAACATAACGGCGGTAAGCACAAAATCCAGCCCGAGCACGGCCAGCGACGAATACACTACGGTTTTCGTGGTTGCCGCACTGATACCCGCGGAGGTGGGCACACAGTCATAACCCTGATAAACCGCAATCCAGGTGCAGACAAACCCGAACACAAGGCTCTTGATGACACCGTTCAGAACGTCGGTGGTGAAGCTAACGGAAGACTGCATATTGCCCCAGAACGACCCTTCAAACACGCCCAGCCACTCCACGCCAACAAGCATACCGCCCCAGATGCCAACCACTGAGAATACCGCAGCCAGCACAGGCACCGAGATAAAGCCCGCCCACAACCGGGGAGCAATCACCCGGCGCAGTGGATCAACGCCCATCATTTCCATGCTGGAGAGCTGCTCGGTGGTTTTCATCAACCCGATTTCCGCCGTCAATGCGGAACCCGCACGGCCGGCAAACAGCAGTGCGGTCACCACTGGACCCAACTCCCGCACCAACGTCAGGGCAATCATCTGTCCAATCGCAGCCTCAGACCCGTAGTCACTGAGGATCGTATACCCCTGCAACCCCAGAACCATCCCGATAAACAGGCCCGAGACCACAATAATGGCCAGGGACAGAACGCCAACCGAGTAGAGCTGCTTCAGCAACAACGGAAAACCCACCGAGGGTCGCGGAACGCCCCACAGGGCTCCGGCAAGAAAACGCCCGGAGCGGCCGAGCGATGCAATCACGTTCAACCCCAATCGGCCGAAAGTCGCCAGCCTGTCCATCAATTTCCTCTCCCGGCCATACTCCAGTCCTGAGCAGCATCAGCAGCCGGATAGTGAAACGGCACCGGACCATCCGGATGACCACGCAGGAACTGTTGCACCTGCTCAGATGGGTGCGCCCTTAACTCCTCGGGCGTGCCCTCGCCTATGATACGACCATCCGCGACGATACAGGCGTAGTGGCAGATACTCAGGGACTCAGGGACATCATGGGACACCAGAACGCTGGTCAGGCCCATGGAACTGTTGAGATCCCGGATAAGCTTGACAAGAACACCCATGGCAATCGGGTCCTGGCCGGTAAAGGGCTCATCGTACATGATCAGCTCCGGGTCCAGCGCAATGCTGCGAGCCAGGGCCACGCGCCGGGTCATACCGCCAGACAGTTCTGCCGGCATCAGATCCCGGGCTCCGCGAAGCCCTACAGCTTCGAGTTTCATAAGGACAATGTCCCGAATCATGTCTTCCGGCAAAGTGGTATGGACCCTGAGCGGGAAAGCCACGTTTTCAAAGACACTGAGATCTGTGAACAACGCCCCACTTTGGAATAGCATCCCCATCCTTTCCCGCAAACGGTAAAGCGCCTTGCGTTTGAGCTGAGGAACGTTTTCCCCCGCTACGGATATACGACCGGAATCCGGTTTCAACTGGCCGCCGATCAGCCGCAACAGCGTGGTCTTGCCAGTGCCACTTGGCCCCATGATGGCGGTAATCTTGCCGCGGGGAATATCCAGGTTGACGCCATCAAAGATACGGCGATTTCCGCGAGTGAAAACCACGTCTCTCAATTCAATGTAGGGGGCTGTGTCCATACCTGCTTCCAAAACCGCCTGAGTGTCGGTGAACCCGCATTCCCAGCCTTTAATGAGTGCGCTACATTATGTCAACCTGCCGTGAACCTCAATCCATCCGTCATAAAATGAACTGATGTCAATGATCAGTTTTGCTGAACGTCTTGTCATGAAGGGCAGCCAAAGCCATTGAAGTGATATACTTTTGCCACAACGAAAGCATCAACATTTCGAACCCGGAAGCCAGATGAACACCGAAACCAGCCAGACCTTCAGAGAATCCGCCCTGCGAGCCATCGAGATCGAGCGCGAGGCCATCCACGCCCTGACCGACCGGATTGATGACCGTTTCGTCCGCGCCTGCGAAGTAATCATGGCGTGCAAGGGCCGCGTTGTCGTGACCGGCATGGGCAAATCCGGCCATATCGGAAACAAGATCGCCGCCACCCTCGCCAGCACCGGAACGCCATCGTTCTTCGTACACCCGGGCGAGGCCAGCCACGGCGACCTGGGCATGATCACCAGCCAAGACGTGGTCCTGAGTATTTCCAACAGCGGCAACACCAGCGAAGTGTTGACTATTTTACCGTTAATCAAGCGCATGGGGGCCCCGCTGATCAGCATGACTGGCAATGAAAACTCCATTCTGGCCCGGGAGGCCGTTGCCAACCTGGATATCAGCGTTGCCCAGGAGGCCTGCCCCCTTGGACTGGCCCCCACCTCCAGCACCACGGCCACTCTGGTGATGGGCGATGCCCTCGCCGTGGCACTGCTTGAAGCCCGTGGTTTCAGCACCGAAGACTTTGCGCTCTCACACCCCGGTGGCAGCCTGGGCCGCAGGTTGCTACTGCGTGTCACCGATATTATGCACACCGGGGACCGGATCCCCCGCGTACAGGAAGGCACCACCCTCAGCGGCGCGCTGCTGGAGATTTCCCGCAAGGGCCTGGGTATGACGACGGTCATCAGCGCCGGGGGCGATCTGGTCGGCGTGTTTACAGACGGTGACCTTCGCCGCACCCTGGACCGTTCCGTGGACATTCACAACACGCCCATTGCCGAGGTCATGACCCGCAATGGGCGCGTGATCCACGATGACCAACTGGCCGCCGAGGCACTGAACATGATGGAAGAGCTGAAAATCAATGCCCTGCCCGTCATCAATCGCGACGGCAAACTGACTGGCGCTATCAACATGCACGACCTATTGCGGGCTGGAGTGATCTGATGGCCGACACCCTGCGCCCTCAATGGCCGGCGGACCTGATCGAGAAAGCCGCTGGCATTCGGCTCCTGGCCCTGGATGTGGACGGCATCATGACCGACGGCACCCTGCTGTTCAGCGCTTCGGGCGACGAGATGAAAGGATTCAACATTCTCGACGGCCTGGGCATCAAACAGGTTATGGCCGCTGGCATCAACGTTGCTGTTATTACCGGACGACGTTCGTCACTGACGGAAAAACGCATGAATGACCTCGGCATCTCGCATCTAATGCAAGGCCGCGAGGACAAGAAAGTAGCCTTGCGGGAACTGGCAGGACGGCTGGAGATCGCACCACACCAGATTGCCTACATGGGCGACGACCTACCGGACCTGCCCGCAATCCGTTACGCCGGACTGGGCATAACGGTACCGAACGGGTACTGGCTGGTGCGACAGCACGCGGATTTTTGCACGTCGGCAGCGGGGGGCAGCGGTGCGGTTCGTGAAGCGTGTGAACTACTGCTCTGTGCCTGCGGGCAGCTCAATGCCAGCCTGCAACCCTACCTGGAGCAGGACTGAATGGCCGCTGAAGCCCTCTATGCACGGCCCTGGGCACGAAGCCTGGGGCTGGCTGTCACGATAGTGGCACTGTTTTTCCTGCTCTGGCAAAGTGACGAGCCATCAGAGCCGGTGGATGCCGCCGCGCTGAGAGGAGAATCGGAACCAGACGGTTTCGTGGTTAATGGTCGCTACCTCTCCTTCGATGAGACCGGGCGGCTTACCGCACATTTCGAAAGCCCGCGCATTGAGCAATTCGAGGCCCGCAACCAAACCATTATGGAGTCACCGAATGCAACGCTCTACGGCGAACCTGGCAACGCACCCTGGCAAGTCCAGGCCAACAAAGGCCAATTCATGGAAGCTGACGACCTGGTCCACTTGACGGGGGATGTTCATGTGTCCCAGCAAGCCCAAGGTGGGCGCTCACTGACGTTAACTACGTCGACACTGACACTGGATAACGCTGAGCGTACAGTTTATACAGATGCCCCGGTGGAACTGACCGACTCGTTCAGCCTGACCCGCGCAACCGGCATGAAGGCCTGGATTGATGACCGAATCCTCGAACTCGACTCTCAAGTGGAAGGACGCTATGAGCCCGGCAAGTAAATTCATGCCCCATCCTCACCCCAAAGGACACCAATCGGTTGTGTCGCGCCCGGTGATCTCAGCGATTGCTCTGGTACTAACGCTGACCGTTGGCATGCCATTCGCTGCCGCCTTTGACCTGGAGTCCGACCAACCCATCACGGTCAACGCCGATAACGCACGGCTCGACGAAGGTCAGGGCATTGCAACCTATACCGGTTCCGTTGAAATGAGCCAGGGCGATGCCAACCTTATGGCGGACAAGGTTGTACTTCACCGGGATGAAAACGGCGTCAGTCGCATTGAAGCCACCGGTACCCCGGCACGCTATCGCCAGCCTGCCATGGAAGGCCAGGGTGAAACCGACGCTCGCGCCCTGACCATCACCTGGTCCGCCTCCGACAACCGGGTCACCTTTAAGCGCGAAGCCGTGATTGAACAGGGCGGCAACCTGTTCCGCGGTGACGTGATTCATTACGACAGCGCCGAGCGCGTGGTAACTGCGGAAGGCGCCGCTGACCAGGGCGATGGCAGCGGTCGCGTCGAAATGGTCATCCAGCCGCGCGGCAACTCCGGCAGCAATTCAGATAACCCTAACGGACAGGATACCGATGGCAGTTCTCAGGGCCAGTAACCTCGCAAAAAGCTACAAGCAGAAGAAGGTCGTCATCGACGTTTCCCTGGAAATTCGCAGTGGCGAGATCGTCGGTCTGCTTGGCCCCAATGGCGCGGGCAAAACAACGTGCTTCTACATGATTGTTGGCCTGGTCCCCGCCGACAATGGTCGCATCACCATCGACAATCAGGACATAACGCCACTACCCATGCATGGCCGAGCCCGAAAAGGAATCGGCTACCTGCCCCAGGAAGCCTCCGTGTTCCGCAAGCTCACCGTGCGCGACAACATACTGGCTATCCTGGAAACCCGCCGCGAACTCAAGCGAGCGGACCGAGAGGCCAAGTTAGAGGAACTGCTTGAAGAGTTTCACATCACCCACATCCGCGATAGCGTTGGCATGGCCCTTTCAGGGGGGGAGCGTCGGCGGGTGGAAATCGCCCGCGCGTTGGCGATGGAGCCGGCGTTCATCTTGCTGGACGAACCTTTCGCCGGGGTCGACCCCATCTCAGTGAGCGACATCAAGCAGATCATCCGGCACCTGCGGGACAAGGGCATCGGCGTACTGATCACCGACCACAATGTGCGGGAAACCCTCGATATCTGCGAGAATGCCTACATTGTCAGTGGCGGCCACATCATTGCCTCTGGCAACTCGGACGATATACTGGCCAACCAGCAGGTCAAAGAAGTGTATCTGGGCAACGAGTTTCGCCTGTAGTACACTCGGCAAAGAACTTGCTTGGCGCGGCAAGTAGCCAGCATACAAAGAGTTTTTGTGCAACCCCGGCTCCAGAGAGCGCCCGAGTGACGCAAAGAGAGAGCCTGAGTGACGGAAGAGAGAGACCGAGTGACGGATCCTGAACCATGGTTATGAAAGCCTCATTACAGTTAAAGCTGGGCCAAAGCCTGACCATGACGCCCCAGCTGCAACAGGCTATCAGGCTTCTGCAGCTCTCCACCCTGGATCTCCAGCAGGAAATCCAGCAAGCATTGGAATCCAACCCAATGCTGGAAACCTCGGAAGACGACGACAACCAGAATCCGGAATCAACGGACAGTGACAACGAATCCTCTGAAACTGCGTCGGCCGAGGAATCCAACACCACCTCCGACACCGCAACGGAGTGGGACGAATCCGAGAACGGGCCTGACTGGTCATCCGAAACGGACAGCCCCGACACCATTCCCGACGACCTTCCCGTCGACACCGCCTGGGATGACATTTACCAGTCAGCGCCCGCTTCAGCGGCCCGTAACGACGACGAAAACGACCACGACTTCGAGACCCGCAACTCCCCCACAGAGACACTTCAGGACCACCTGGAATGGCAACTGAATCTGACGCCCATGAGCGAGCGGGATCAGGCCATCGCCCACGCCCTGATGGATGCGGTTGATAACCACGGCTACCTGACCTCTCCGCTTGAGGAAATTCATTCAGGTATGGTGGACGAAGCCGATGAAGACCCGTTGGAACTGGACGAAGTGGAAGCCGTTCTTCACCGTCTTCAGCACTTCGACCCACCTGGCGTATTCGCCCGTAATCTGCAGGAATGCCTGCTGATCCAGCTAAACCAACTGCCCCCGGAAACGCCTTGGCTGGCCCAGGCGCGACTGGTGATCACCCACTATATAAACCTGCTGGGCAATCGCGATTACGCCCAACTGTTGCGCCGCAGTCGCCTGAAAGAAGAACAGCTACGGGACGTGCTGGCGCTTATTACCGGGCTGAACCCGCGCCCTGGCGACACGCTGGACCAGGGCGAGCCAGACTACGTCATACCTGATGTGATCGTGCGCAAACACAATGAGCGCTGGCGCGTGGAACTGAATCCTGAAATTGCACCGCGCATTCGTGTGAATGCAAGCTATGCTTCTCTTATAAAGCGTGCGGACAGCAGTGCCGACAACACTTACCTGCGAGACCAGTTGCAGGAAGCAAAGTGGTTCATCAAGAGCCTGCAAAGCCGCAACGAAACCCTACTCAAGGTGGCCACGCGCATTGTCGAGCACCAGCAGGGATTCCTGGATCATGGCGAGGAAGCCATGAAACCATTGATTCTCTCTGATATTGCCCAGGCGGTGGAAATGCACGAGTCGACCATTTCAAGGGTCACCACCCAGAAGTACATGCACACACCGCGGGGCATATTTGAACTTAAGTATTTTTTCTCAAGCCATGTTAGTACCGACGAGGGTGGAGAGTGCTCATCCACGGCAATCCGCGCGATGATCAAGAAACTGATTGCGACGGAAACTCCGAAAAAGCCATTGAGCGATAGCAAAATTGCAGCCATGCTAGGAGACCAGGGTATCAAGGTGGCTAGACGAACCGTGGCCAAGTATCGCGAGGCAATGCACATTCCTCCGTCCAACGAGCGAAAACGATTGGTGTAGGAAGCGTCTGTTCCCGGCCTCACGGGGAGAGCCCTTTCCTGAAAGTATACCGCCTGCAGCATAACGCTGTGGCACACAGCTGGCATCCTGACGGGTGCCGGCAAGCTGAAAACAGGAGAAGCCTATGCAACTCAATATTTCAGGCCATCACGTAGAACTGACTCCCGCACTGAAAGATTACGTATCAGGCAAATTTGAAAAGCTTGAGCGGCACTTCGACCATATCAGCAATTGCCAGGTTACCCTTGAGGTGGAAAAAGTGCGCCAGATGGCGGAAGCTACGCTTCACGTGATAGGTGGTGAGATTCACGCAAAGGCCGAAAACAGCGATATGTACGCTGCCATTGACGCATTGGTAGACAAGCTGGACAGGCAGATCCTGAAGCACAAAGAAAAGAACGTAGACCGGATGCATGGGAACGGCGCCCGCTAGGACGACTCCCCCTGCATGACAGTTAATCGAGCTGCGGCACTGGCTTACCAGGCAACACGTGCCGCAGCCTTTTTTTACGGAACTGCAGTCGATTCATGACCGACACATCCCTGACTATCGAGAACATTCTCGCGCCGGAGCTGACCCTTTGCCGGGTGCCTACGTCCAGCAAAAAGCGGGTTATGGAAACCATTGCCGAGCAGATCCAACAGCACGACTCTTTGCTCAGCGACACCGAGATATTCAACAACCTGGTCGCTCGCGAGCGGCTTGGAAGCACAGGTATCGGACAAGGCATTGCGATCCCCCACTGTCGCCTGGAAGGGCTGGATCACGTGGTCGGCGCTTTGCTGACCCTGGAAGAAGGCGTTGCGTTCGATGCCATCGACAATCAGCCGGTGGACCTCGTCTTTACCCTGATCGTCCCCAAGGAAGCCACCAGCGAGCATCTTGAGCTTTTGAGCCAGCTTGCTGAAAAGTTCAACGAGCGCGCATTCTGCGACCAACTGCGTCAGTGCACCGATGCAGCCTCTCTTTATCGCCGGATGACAGCCGAGACAAGCTGAATAACTCCATATCCAAGGTGAACGGGCTATGAAACTGATCATCGTCAGCGGCCGATCAGGTTCCGGGAAAAGTACCGCGTTACACGTTCTCGAAGACCTGGGCTATTACTGCATCGACAACCTGCCCATTGGCCTGCTGTTCCCTCTCACACAGGAAGCCACCAACCAGAATTCTCCCGGCCGGCTGGGAAAGATGGCTGTCAGCATCGACGCCCGCAACCTTTCCGGAGAACTGAGCAACTTCGAGAATATCTACCGCAGCCTTCAGGATACCGGCGTCACCATAGAAATCATTTATCTGGACGCCGATGAACAATCCCTGTTGCAACGCTTCCATGCCACGCGCCGGAAACACCCGCTGAGTGATGACAAAACCTCCTTGCGGGAGGCCATCGGTAACGAGAAGAAGCTTCTGGAGCCCCTTTCCAAGCTGGCGGACCTTTACATCGATACCACCGGGCTGTCCATGTACGAGCTCCGGGATATGGTGAAGCAACGGGTCGCTGGCAGGCGCCATCAGGAACTGGCGCTGCTATTCCAGTCGTTCGGGTTCAAGCATGGCGTGCCACTGGATTCGGACTATGTGTTCGATGTGCGCTGCCTGCCCAATCCATACTGGGACACCAGCCTTCGGCAGTTCGTGGGGACCGACCAGCCGGTCATCGATTTTCTCGAAAAGGAGCCGTTGAGCCGTAAGATGGTCGACGATCTGACCCAGTTCCTGGAAAACTGGCTGCCATCGTTTGCCGACAGCAACCGCAGCTACATGACCATATCCATCGGCTGCACCGGTGGCCAGCATCGCTCGGTTTATATCTGCGATCAGCTCGGCCGCTATTTCTCGGGCAAATACAGCAACGTGCAGGTTCGCCACACCGAACTGCCCCACCTGCAAAGCAGGGAAAGCTGAAGCGCCTATGATCCGCCGCCCCATTACCATTATCAACAAACTTGGGCTCCATGCCCGGGCGGCAGCCAAGCTGGTCGCCAAGGCCTCCGAATTCGAAAGTAGCATTCAAATCAGCCGGAAAGGTCGACAGGTAGACGCAAAAAGCATTATGCCCGTGATGATGCTGGCCGCCAGCCAAGGGACAGAAGTGGAGCTGATTGTAGACGGGCCGGATGAATCCGAAGCTGTCGACGCGCTGGTCACACTGATCAACGATTACTTCGGGGAAGGCGAATAATCGCCCGCACCGGGAATCCTCGCCCGTCTACGGCATTCACCTACAACTCTTCCTCACCTATGTTACCTAACTCCGCTATAATACGAGGGTTTTCTGACTGTGGGTGATCCATGACCGATATTCTGGAGAAAAGCCAAGCGCGCCAACGCCTTCGCTCCCTGAGCGAAGCGCTGGACAGTGGCGCCCTGAAACAGGTTGCCCGCATCCTGAATGGCGGCCTGAGCCCCAGTGACATCGCCCACCTGCTCGAATCATCGCCACCCCGCCAGCGTGCCCTACTCTGGAACCTGGTCGACAAGCAGCTTGAAGGCGAAGTCCTCCAGTATCTGAACGATGATATCCGAGGTTACTTCCTGAGCCAGCTGAACGCTCAGGAACTCGCCGATATCATCGAGGATTTCGAGTCGGACGATCTGGCCGACTTGCTGCAACAGTTGCCAGACACGGTGATCCAGGAAGTCCTGGACACCATGGACGAGCAGGATCGTCAACGCGTCGAAGAAGTACTCTCCTACCCGGAGGACACCGCCGGCGGCCTGATGAACACGGACACCATTACGGTGCGCCCGGACATCAGTATCGACGTGGTTCTGCGCTACCTGCGTCGTCATCGCAATCTGCCCCCGATGACGGATAGCCTTATCGTGGTAAGCCGACGCGACGAGTTCATCGGCATGTTGCCCATCACCAAGATGCTTGTATCCAACCCGGCGGCGACCGTGCGAGAGGTAATGGACACAGACATCGAGCCGATACCGGTTACGCTGTCCGACACCAAGGTGGCAACCCTGTTCGAACGTTACGACCTGATCTCAGCACCCGTGGTCAGTGAGGAAGGCCGACTTCTGGGCCGGATCACCATCGATGACGTGGTCGACGTTATTCGCGAGGACGCAGACCACTCCCTGATGAGTATGGCCGGCCTTGATGAAGACGAAGACACCTTTGCTCCCATTCTGAAGACCACCCGGCGCCGGGCGGTGTGGCTGGGCATCAACCTGCTCACTGCCTTTACAGCCTCGGCCGTGATCGGGCTGTTTGAGGCGACCATCGAGAAAGTCGTGGCTCTGGCGGTACTGATGCCCATCGTGGCGTCCATGGGCGGCATCGCCGGCAGCCAGACCCTGACCCTGGTGATCCGTGGCATGGCCGTGGGACAGATCAGCGGCGCCAACGTCGGCTGGCTTTTAAACCGTGAATTTATTGCGGGGGCCCTGAACGGGTTACTCTGGGCTGTGGTGGTTGCCTCGGCGGCAACCCTCTGGTTCAGGGATATCATGATTGGCGCCGTTATCGCCGCCGCGCTGATTATCAATCTGATCGCCGCGGCTCTCGTGGGCACCGTGCTGCCTCTGTTCCTGAAGTCCCGCAACATTGATCCGGCCCTGGCCGGTAGCGTTATACTGACAACTGTCACGGATGTGGTCGGCTTTATGGCCTTCCTTGGTCTGGCGACGATATTCTACGGATAACCTGCATCCGACAACACGGACTCAAAATGAACGACTCTCAAGACGACGCCCCGGAATACCTCGGCCCGAGCAAATCCCAACTCAAGCGCGACATGCATCAGTTGCAGGATCTTGGCAGGCGTATGCTGGATCTGAGTACCGACCAGCTCAATACCCTTCCCATCAGCGATACCCTGCGGGCGGCCATTGAGGAATCACGTCGCATTCGACAGAATGAAGCTCGTCGCCGCCACCTGCAGTACATCGGCAAGATTATCCGCCAGGAAGACGACCCGGATGGGTTGACTCGAGCCATTGATGCATTCGATGCCGGAAGCGAAGAGCACACTCGCCGACATCACCTTGCGGAACGCTGGCGCGATCGGATGATTGAGGAAGGCGACTCAGCCGTCGGCGAATTCCTGAACTACTGCACAACAGCCGATATCCAGCATCTGAGGAACCTCGCACGTAACGCTCGTCGGGACGTGCAGAAAGAAAAGAATACCGGTCAGCCACGAAAGCTGTTTCGCTACCTCAGGGAATGTATCGACGACGCGGAAGCCACCGGAAACTAAAGCCTCCGGTGTTCCCAGACGGGCATCCGCGTGCGGATGTCCTTGAGCGTTTCGCGATCAAGCTCGCCAATGACGACACCCGGCCCCTCGTCGAGTTCGGACAGTACTCTCCCCCAGGGGTCCACGATTGCACTATGCCCATAAGTGCGCCGGCGCTCACTGTTCTGACCACCCTGGGCCGCGGCCACCATCCAGACCTGATTCTCAATGGCACGGGCACGTATCAGCGCATGCCAGTGCGCATCACCGGTATGCCAGGTAAAGGCACTGGGCAGGGACACCCACTCGGCACCATGCTCCCTGAGCTTCCGGAACAGTTCAGGGAAGCGTAGGTCGTAACAGATGGCCATGCCGAGTCGTCCTGCTGGCGTATCAATCACCACCACGTCATTACCCGGCTCGAAGGTGTCTGACTCGCGATACTGCCCCTGGGCGTCTTCCACGGTGGCGTCAAAAAGATGGATCTTGTCGTAGCGGGCAACCTCACCGCCACGATCGTCGTAGACATAACAGCAGGCGCGAACCCGGTCGGCCACGGTGGAACCGTCCGGTCTGGTGGCAATGGGCAACGAGCCGCCCACCACCCAGATACCAAGTTCGGCCGCTTGCTGCGCCAGGAATTGTCGAATCACATTATCCGGTTCCGCTTCCCGTCGACCGCAGCCGATCATCTGTTTTGTGGCCAGTACCGCAAAGTTCTCGGGCAGTACCGCAATGCTGGCGCCTGCGTCAGCCGCCTCCTTCAGCAGCCTTGCTGCCTCGTTGAGGTTGGCGGCGATGTCATGGGTACTGACCATCTGTACCGCCGCGACCCGACTTGCCTGCCACTTGACGGGGTTGTCTCTTTGCGTTGACATCACGGCCCTCCTGCCAAAATCATCAATTACCGGTATCGAATACCCGCCTCAGTCGAACGTCTGGTTCGTCCCAACTTCCACTTACACTATAAGTTGCACTGGTGAGTTTGCTCAATGGATCACCCAACACTTTGTCGAGTACAAACAACGCACCGCCAATCGGAGCGCCAGCCCCCATCAACAAGGCGGCCAATGGCAGGTTTTGAGTCAGAGGCAACACCACCACCATCCTCATGTCGAGGGTTTCCTCAATCATATTGGAGGTGCCTGTCAGCTTGAAGGCACCGGAAGGCCCCACCACCTGCAACTCTGGATCCAACGTCAGTAGGCCGTTGATCATACTGGCCTTGCCGGAGATCGCATCGAAAGCGACGCCAGCTTCGTAAAGATCGGAAAAATCGAGCTTCAGGCGGCGCCAGAGCGTATCGGCGTTAAGAAGGTTGAAGACCCGGAACAGCTGAGCCGTATTGTTACCCTCGAGAATAACACCGTCGTCAAAACGCACACTGACCGAGCCACTAAGGCCAGCAACGTCGAACTGCTCAGGGCGGCCTGGCCAGTCAATATCAAGCTTAACTGCCGTCTTCTTGCTGCGGAAGGGAATTTCAGCACCAACCAAAGCACCCAGGTCCGCCAGCGACTTACCGTTGATATCGCCGGTGAAACGGGTGATTTCACGGCCGGTGACAATGCTCCAGGCCAGCTCTCCCGTCAGGGTCAGGGATTTGAGAGTACCGACAATGTCCTGTACCCGCAGCCTTGAATCATCTGGCCTTAACCGGAACGACCAACTACCTGCGTTTTCCCCATCCATGTTGAGAGCAGCAATACGGACATCCACATCCGGCCAGTTGCCGATGTCCAAATCACGAAACGCCTGTTCCTGCCGCTCCGGTTCCTGCCCATCGTCCGCCTCACTATCGCTCCTGTAGAGCGTCAGGCGTTCGAGATCAACACTGACCGGTCGATCATCCCGGGGCCAGATGACACGCCCAGAGGCCCATTCCGAATCGGTTGTGACCAACCACTCACTATCACTCTGCCGTGCGGACACCATCATATTGGTCAGTTCGCGGTCGCCCAGAAACAATTTACTCAGGGCAATGTCTACTATCCCCGCCTGCCAGGTCATATTCAGGTTGGCACGATCCTGCCAGTCGACTGACAGATCGACGCCGGACTCTTGCCGGGGCGTGACGGTTACCCGCAGGGGCGCTTCATCATCTATGTTCTTCGCCAGCGGGGCAGGCCAGTCGACCGAAAGCCCGACAAGGTCCGAGTACAACGTGACGGCGGAAGCCTTGTCCGGCGAAACATCCAGTGTTGCCTGGTAGCCAATATCGCCACTGAGCCCCAAATCCATTCCGTCAGGCAATTCGGTTTGATCCAGGAGCTGGCGAATGGCGAGGCGCCCATATTGACGGATATTGAGCGATTGACCGTTCTCACTCCGCCGCATCAGGACCGTGACCGGAGCCCCCATAAAACGGGCTTTCAGGGGGTTATCGGAAAACCCCTCATCGCTGCTGAACCCCAGTTCCCCATTGACCTGGGTCCACTGCAGATCGGCTTCAGGGTAGGTCAGGGTACCGGAATCTGCTCTGACGCTAGCGTTGACGTTAGGTGGCACGTCGGATACCAGAGGTAAACCAAGCCCGAGATCCAGGTGGAAATCGCCATCCAGGGTGATGCTCCGCCCTGCTTCTCCCGCCAATTCACCCAGGGGGCTGTTGTCCATCCAGAAGGCCAACGCCGATCCGGGAACCGGGGCTGACGCGTCGACATATAACTGAACGTCCTCACCCTCCGGGACAACCCTCACCTCGCTGGGTTCCAGCTCCAACCCACCCGTTGTTCCTGAGCTGATGTCGACCCGGGTACGACCATCCTGTATATAGACTTCGCCACTGGCATCCGTGACTTCAGGCCACCGCTCATCATAGCGGATACTGCCCTCTTCGAAACGGTAAATCATTGAGGATACGAAAGAATTTTCCGGCGCGTCACGATCAATCTGACCGTGACCATAAAACTCACCGCTGGGAACATCAGCCTTGGTGATTGCCGTCGTCAGCCATTGATAGAGGTCCGGGTCGACAACCTTTACTGGCACGAAGTCGGCAAGCATATCGGCCGTACCATCGCGCACACCAACCCTCAGCCCCAAATTGTCCTCCCCGCGTTGATCCATCCTCAGGTCAAACGCCCCCGTCAGCCGGGTATTGGCACCATAAACCATACGGATATCATCCGCGTACACGCGGGTTACCCCTCCCTCAATGCGCCAGGCCACACCGGCTCTGACGTTATGGAGGCTCCAGAACCCCCGGAACAGTTCAGGAAAACCGAGCGACAGCTCGTCGCTGCTCACGCTCACGAAACCGCCTTCCCGGTCGACCACCAGGGTACCATCAAGACCAGACACACCCGGCGCGCCATCATGGGCCGTGACGCCAACATTATTTAACGCAGCGGTCAGCTCAAAACCACGGTCATCATCCGAAGGCAGTTTGAGCATCACCCGGTCCAGGCGGCCGGTGGGGCGATAATTCTCCAACGCCCTTTCAGCCATGGCAGGCAACAGGTTCATGCCAGCAACCAATCGTCGGAGGGGTTGCAGTGGAAGCGCATCAGCGATCAATCTCCGGCCCCCATCGCGGTGGCTGAAGCGGAGACTGAACGGAGAGACCGTATTGCCGTTCCACTCCCACTCCAATTCCTTTACGTGAAATTCCCCGGTGGTGTACCAGGGTTTAGCCGTCGCTTCCGGTTCATGATCATCACCCAACGAATCGTGCCTGCGCCAGCCAAATGTCGCCCTGATATCCTCAAGCGGAGCCAGGGATTGACGACCGACACCGAGCTGCAGATACGGCGTTTCCAGGTTGCCGCTGACCTGCTCGATGCGGCCATCCCGAAACGTCATCCAGACCTGGCCACCGAGATCAAAACCTTCTGCCCGTATGCTGCGCCAGACGTATTCCTCCGCGAGTCCATCAAATAACCGGCCGGAGTTGATGTCAGCATAGACCTGACCAGTGAAGTCGCCACGGAAGAAGTGCCGGCCAACCAGCCCGAAACTGGCCAGTTGTTCTGTCGTTCCCGGCCGCATGGCACGACCTGATGCATGAAACAGTCCACGCCGGTAGATCAGGTCCAGCTGGGGCACCTCTACATGCCGCAGGGTGCCATTGGCGTCGCGAATACCAAGGTCCAGGCGTGTAATCTTGACGGAAGGGTCTGACAGCCATTCGCCGGCGATATCCAGCCAGAGCTCCAGATCGTTTGCCACTGGATCGGGAATATCAACACCTTCGACAGTTACCGCCCCCCTTGGAGTCTGGTTAATCGTCAGCTCCAGCCCATCGGCTTCGAAATCAGCGAACACAATGCGCAGACGCATGAGCGAGGCAAGAAAATCGAGGCCAATGCGGACGCTCTTCAATGAACCGGCAACATCGCTACGGTCGTTTTCGGAGATAACCACGATATCGCGGGCGACAATGGTTGGGTCCAGCCAGTTCCAGCTGGAGGAAAGAGCGCCAATACTGACCGACTGACCAAGCTCGGACGACAACCGTTGCTCAATCGAAGAGCGATACTCGTTGATATTCTGAGTAACCTGGCGCCCTATTCCAGCATAGAGGGCAAGCAGAACGACGACCGCCAGCAACAGCCACCAGATCATACTGGCAGCGCCCGAGGCCATTCGAAGCAATAGATGTTTCAGAGTTTGATCAGCCACACTGGATGCCATCAGGGGTAATTGCCACGCCTAACCAATGCCTGCCGGGCCGGCGTTAAAGCAGTACCACATCATACTGCTCCTGACTGTAGAATGGCTCAACCTGGAAACGGATGGTTTTGCTGATAAACGTCTCAAGGTCGGCCACGTTGTCGGACTCTTCATCCAACAGCCGATCCACCACGCTCTGGGCCGCCATCACCAGGTAGCTTTCCGCGTCGTAGGCACGATTGACCCTGAGGATTTCACGGAAAACTTCATAACAGACCGTTTCGCTGGTCTTGAGGAAGCCGCGACCATCACAGATCGGGCAAGGCTCACATAAAATCTGACCAAGACTTTCGGTGGTGCGCTTGCGGGTCATTTCCACCAGCCCGAGCTCGGAAACCCCGGTAATCTTGGTTTTGGCGTGATCCCGCTCCAGCATTTTCTCCAGCATCCGGTGGACCTGGCGCTGGTGCTCGGAGTCCTCCATATCAATGAAATCGATGATGATAATACCACCGAGATTCCTTAACCTGAGCTGGCGACTGATAGCACGGGCCGCCTCGAGGTTGGTCTTGAAAATGGTTTCTTCCAGGTTGCGATGCCCCACAAAAGCGCCCGTGTTGATATCGATCGTGGTCATCGCTTCAGTCTGATCAATGATCACGTAGCCACCGGATTTGAGCTGAACCTTGCGACTGAGGGCTTTCTGAATTTCATCCTCAACGGAATACAGGTCAAAAATGGGGCGTTCGCCCGGGTAATACTCAACCTTGTCGGAAAACTCGGTTACAAACTCCTCAACAAACTCCATCACTCGCTGGTGGCTTTCCCGGCTATCAATACGTACCTTCTCGGTCTGTGGGCGAATCAGGTCGCGGATGGTGCGGATAAACAGGGGAAGGTCCTGATACACGACTGAGGGCGCCTGACTTCGGGTAATGCGCTCCTCAATGGCCTGGTTCAGGCGGTGCAGGTAGGTCATATCACCGATCAGGTCATCCTCCGCGGCGGCCTCTGCAGCTGTGCGAATAATGTAGCCACCAGAAACGTCCGGTTCGGCGGCAGCCCCCTCTTCCACCAGTGACTTTAACCGCGAACGCTCAGTCTCATCTTCAATTCGCTGGGAAATACCAACATGACGGACGCCAGGCATGAATACCAGGTAGCGCGATGGGATGGATAGCTGGGTGGTCAGCCGCGCACCCTTGGTTCCGATAGGGTCCTTGGTGACCTGAACCACAAGGGACTGCCCTTCGCGAAGCAGGGTGCGGATATCAGGAACGGTTTTCGGTGTCTCCGGGGCTACGTTGGCCGGCTGCTGACTGGTGACCACATCGGAGGCATGAATAAACGCGGCACGCTCCAGACCAATGTCCACAAATGCCGCTTCCATGCCGGGCAATACACGAACCACCTTGCCCTTATAAATGTTGCCCACGATTCCCTTGCGGCTGGTGCGCTCAATGTAGGCCTCTTGGAGCATACCGTTCTCCACGAGCGCCACCCGGGTTTCCACCGGTGTCACATTGATCAGTATTTCTTCACTCATTGCGGCTCTCCTGCCTGCTGCTCCAGGTTTCCCATACCGGGTATCCGGCACCGGCCAGTAATGCTGCGGTTTCCTGCAGGGGCAGTCCCACTACAGCGCTGTAACTGCCTCGGAGTTCCTCTACAAAAATACCACCCCGCCCTTGAATGCCATAGCCGCCCGCTTTATCCATAGGCTCGCCAGTTGCCACATAGGCCTCGATTTCCGCCGCCAGAAGCTCGCGGAAACGAACATCCGCTACCACCAGACGCGACTCACAAATCCCCTTGTGAACCACAGCAACACCGGTCATGACCTGATGGGTGGTTGCCGAAAGCGCCTGTAGCATAACGGTCGCATCGCCAGCGGTGGCTGGCTTGCCCAGAATTCGGCCACCCAGTACGACCGAGGTGTCCGAACCAATCACCAGGCAGCCAGGCTTGAAAGCACTTCCCGCCAGAGCCTTTTCCCGGGCAAGGCGTTCCACATAATGTTCTGCTGATTCGTTGCTCGCAGGTGTTTCGTCAATATTCGCCGGCTGAACCAGAAACGACAGACCGATCTGCCTTAACAGCTCGGCTCTTCGAGGAGAAGCTGAGGCAAGAACAATAGACTGCATGGTGCCCTCCGATCCTAGCCCAGCTTGCGATTCAGGTTATCCAGCAATACACACAGCACCGGCCAGACCACAGCACTGGTCAGCGCCGGCCACAAGTAGCTGAAGCCGGAACTATCAGCTCCCAGTGTCTGCTTGATAAAATGCACCAGCATCTGGTTGATACCCAACAACAGGAACACCATCAGGCACTGCTGCGGCAAAGGGTACATACGCAGTCGCTGGTGAATGGTCAGCACCAAAAACGCGATTACCCCCATGGCCAGGGCATTAACGCCCAGCGGTGTAGCTTCCAGCACATCCAACAGCAGCCCAAGACACCAGGCTAACAGGATACCGAACTGCGCCGGTGCCCGGAATGTCCAGTAAAACACAATCAGGCCCAGCCATTCCGGCCGGAACTCAAACCAACCCAGCGGAAACAGCGAACTGCTGAGTACCAGGGCAAACAAAACGCTCAGGGCAAAAACGGGGTAACTGATCACCGACAGCATTAGCGCACCCCGCCCTGTTCTGATGATCCGACATCGGGGCCTTCAGGCGAGCTTCCAGCGTCATCCGTGGCGTCCTGTTTCGGTGAAAACACAACCAGCACCAGGCGACTCCGGTTCAGTTCCGCCATTGGCGTAGCTCGAATTTTCACAAATGGTTCGCCCGGTTCCTTGGTAATCTGGTCCACTTCCGCCACCGGGTAGCCCTTGGGAAAGCGCCCTCCTAGCCCGGAGCTGACCAACAGATCCCCTTCGCGAATATCGGCGGTATCCGGCACATGCACCAATTCAAGCGCGCTGGTGTCGCCATTTCCAAGCAGGATAGCCCGCAAGCCATTGCGAACCACTTCCACAGGCACCGCGTGACTGCTGTCCGACACCAATAGAACCCGTGAGGTGAAACTACTGGCCTGTTGGACCTGCCCCATCAGGCCGTTGGCGTCCAGGATAGCCTGGCCGACCACGACACCGTCACGACTACCCTTATTGATCACCACTTCATGGGAGAACGGGTCCGGTGAAACAGCGACTATTTCACCAACAATCACCCGGTCGTCAAGGACTTCCGAAGAGTTCATCAGCTTGCGCAGTTCGTTATTTTCCGATGCCAGGGCGGCATACTTGAGAGCCCGGCGCTCCAGTATCAGCAAGCGCGCACGCAATGCTTCGTTCTCTCCCTGGAGGTCTTCACGGGTGGTAAACAAGCTGGCAACCCAGTCGCTGAATTCGGAGGGGGCGTTGCCAAGCCAGTGAACAGGGGCGAGGCCAGTGCCGATGGCGCTGCGCACGGGCGTCACCTGATCGAAGCGGGCATCCGCAACGACCAGTATTGCTGAGAGCACAATAACCAGTAGCAGCCTGAAACCGGGAACGGGGCCTTGAACAAAGATGGTTTTAATAGTTCACCCTCCCGCACTCCATGCAGGCGTCCATACGACAACCGCCGCCGTGATCATTCACGAGCGGCGGCCGGGTAAAGGCAATGTCGGGGCGTAAAGCCGGAGTCAAGATCAGCCCTCCTGGGAGAACATTCCGATTCCGCCACGGTCAATCACTTCCAGCGCCTTGCCACCGCCGCGGGCGACACAGGTAAGCGGGTCTTCCGCAATAATCACCGGCAGGCCGGTTTCCTCGCTGATCAGCTTATCCAAACCGCGCAGCAACGCTCCGCCGCCGGTAAGCACAATGCCTCGTTCGGCGATATCAGACGCCAGCTCCGGCGGCGACTGTTCCAGGGCACTTTTCACGGTTTGAACGATCTGCGCCAGGGATTCCTGAAGGGCGTCGAGGATTTCCTCGCTGTTCAGGGTAAAGGCCCGGGGCACGCCTTCGGCCAGGTTACGACCGCGAACGTCGATTTCGCGGATATCCAGCCCCTCATAGGCGCAACCAATTTCATGCTTGATGCGCTCTGCAGTGGAGTCACCAATCAGGCTGCCGTAGTTGCGACGCACATAGGTGACGATGGCTTCGTCAAACTTGTCACCACCGGTACGGACGGACTCTGCGTAGACAATGCCATTCAGGGAGATGATGGCAATCTCGGTGGTACCTCCACCGATGTCCACAATCATGGAGCCGCTGGCTTCCTCAACTGGCAGGCCAGCCCCGATGGCGGCTGCCATCGGCTCTTCAATCAGGAACACTTCCCTTGCGCCTGCACCCATAGCAGATTCACGGATGGCCTTGCGCTCTACCTGGGTGGATTTGCTGGGAACGCAAACCAATACGCGGGGGCTTGGGGTGATAAAGCTGTTCTCGTGCACTTTGTGGATAAAGTGCTGGAGCATTTTCTCGGTAACGACGAAATCCGCGATCACACCGTCTTTCATCGGACGGATGGCGGTGATGTTTCCCGGTGTTCGGCCGAGCATGCGTTTGGCTTCGGCGCCGACGGCTGCAACCATTTTCTGTGAGCCAGAGGTGCGGATGGCTACAACGGAGGGCTCGTTGAGTACGATGCCGCGTTCGCGCACGTATATAAGAGTGTTGGCGGTGCCCAGGTCGATGGACAGGTCGCTGGAAAATAAACCTCGGAGTCTTTTGATCAACATTCGTGTAGTTTCAACCTGAGAGTTGCAGTCGCAAAATGATGCGGCAACTTTAGCAGTGAGCACCCCTGCAGGCAAGGCACCATCGGGGCTCCCGAGGCGCCTTTCGCGCTTTTCTCCTTTGTTTTGGCCCCTCCCGCGATTGTTCGAATCTGTTACCATAGCGCTTTCTTTTTGAACTTGGGTGCATGGGCGCTTTAGAGACGGCCTTCCAAAACACGCTCAAGCACGTCCGTGTGGCGCTTGGGCTCCGCCATCCATGGCTCCGCACAGTTTTGGAAGGCCGTTTCTAAAGCGCCCTCGCAATCCGCGCAATAGTCAGTGCTAAATCAGGCAGTTAAGTTACTGAAACTTCATACTAGTAGGGAGGCAATGTGACCATTTCCCGTACGGACATTGAGAAAGTTGCTGTGCTCGCCCGCATTCGGGTGGACGATGAGCAAACTTCAGCGTTGGAGAAAGATCTGGGCAACATCCTGGATCTGGTGGACCAGCTACGCGCGGCGGACACGGATTCGGTAGAGCCCATGGCACATCCGCTGAATGCGGTTCAACGCCTGCGACCAGATGAGGTGACAGAGGCCGATCAGCGAGAGAGCTTCCAGGCCATTGCACCTGCCACCGAGAGTGGCCTTTATCTGGTTCCCCGAGTGATCGAGTGAATTAAGTGATCTGACGAACAGCAATTTCAGGATTCATCATGCATAACAAGTCCGTAGCCGAGCTTTCCCAAGAACTGGAGAGCGGCAAGATTTCCAGTGTGGAGCTGACCCGGCAGTTCCTGGGCCGTCTGAAAAAGGAAGACGAGCAGCTCAACAGCTTTATCACCATTACCGAAGAGCGGGCCCTGGCTGATGCCCATGCGGCAGATGAGCAGCGGGCGGCGGGTAAAGCTACGCCATGGACCGGTGTTCCCTTCGCCCACAAGGACATCTTCTGCACCAACGGGGTAGCAACGACCTGTGGTTCGAAGATGCTAGCCAACTTTATTCCGCCCTACGACGCCACGGTCACGGAGAATTTCCGTAAGGCCGGCGCCGTGTGCCTCGGCAAGACCAACATGGATGAGTTCGCCATGGGGTCTTCGACCGAGTCCAGTTATTTCGGTGCTACGACTAACCCCTGGGGCCTGAACCAAGGTGAAAAACGGGTTCCTGGAGGTTCTTCCGGGGGTTCCGCTGCAGCGGTTGCAGCGCAGCTGGTGCCGGCGGCAACCGCGACGGATACCGGCGGCTCGATTCGCCAGCCCGCAGCGCTGTGCGGCGTAACCGGCCTCAAGCCGACTTACGGCCGGGTATCTCGTTACGGCATGATCGCCTTTGCCTCCAGCCTGGACCAGGGCGGCACTATGGCCCGCACAGCCGAAGACAATGCACTGATGCTGAACGTAATGGCTGGTTTTGACCCCAAGGATTCCACCTCCATCGATCGGGACGTGCCGGACTATACCGCGACACTGAACGAGCCATTGAAAGGCCTGCGTATTGGGCTGCCGAAGGAGTACTTTACCGGCAACCTCAGTACCGCCATGGAAGAACAGATTCGGGGCGCCATCCGCGAATACGAGAAGCTGGGCGCTACGGTAAAGGAAGTCTCTCTACCCCACGCAGACCTAGCCATTGCGGCTTACTACGTTATCGCCCCGGCCGAGGCGTCGGCTAACCTGTCCCGTTTCGACGGTGCTCGCTATGGTTATCGCTGCGAGGATCCCAAAGACCTGCTGGACATGTACACACGCACCCGAGCCGAAGGTTTCGGCACCGAGGTCAAGCGGCGGATTCTGGTGGGCACCTATGCACTGTCCGCCGGCTATTTCGACGCCTACTACCTGAAAGCTCAGAAGGTTCGCCGGCTCATCCAGCAGGATTTCATCAACGCCTTCAAAGAAGTGGACGTGCTGATGAGCCCCACCACGCCCTCTCCAGCCTTTATCCAGGGCGAGAAGACCAGCGACCCGGTGACCATGTACCTGGAGGACGTGTTTACCATTGCCATCAACCTGGCGGGCATCCCTGCCATGTCAGTTCCGGCCGGGTTTGTGGACGGCCTGCCGGTGGGCCTGCAGATCATTGGAGACTACTTCTCCGAAGCTCGTCTGTTGAACGCCGCCCATCAGTTTCAGCAGGTGACCGACTGGCACCAGCGTGAACCACAATAAGCCCAAGACAGGCCCAGAACAGGAGAGAGAAACTATGCAATGGGAAATTGTGATCGGGCTGGAAATTCACGTTCAGCTCGCCACCAGAACGAAGATTTTTTCCGGTTCCAGCACCGCCTACGGCGCTGAGCCCAACACCCAGGCCAATGCTGTTGACCTGGCCATGCCAGGCACCCTTCCAGTACCCAATGAACAGGCTTTCCGCTACGCGGTGATGTTTGGTCTGGCCGTCAATGCCGAGATCGAGCGTCGCTCAGTATTCGAGCGTAAGAACTATTTTTACCCGGACTTGCCCAAGGGCTACCAGACAACACAGCTGGAGCGCCCGATTGTCGGTCCCGGCTATGTGGATATCGACCTGGCCAACGGTGAGTCAAAGCGTGTACGCATTCATCACGCCCACCTGGAAGAAGACGCCGGAAAATCTCTCCATGAGGATTTTCACGGCATGACCGGCATTGACCTGAACCGCGCCGGCACGCCGCTGATTGAGGTGGTCACTGAACCCGACATGACCAATGCCGATGAGGCAGTCGCCTTTGCCAAGAAACTCCATGGAATTGTTACCTCTTTGGGCATCTGCGACGGAGACATGTCCCAGGGTTCCATGCGGTTTGATGTGAATATCTCGCTCAAACCCAAAGGCTCGGACACCCTGGGCACTCGCACCGAAACCAAAAACCTGAACTCCTTCCGTTTCATGGAACAGGCCATCGCCCACGAGGTGGAGCGGCAGATGGATATTCTGGAAGACGGTGGCACCATCGTGCAGGAAACCCGCCTATACAACGGCGACCGGGACGAGTCCCGGTCTATGCGCACCAAGGAAGAAGCAAACGACTACCGCTACTTCCCCTGCCCGGATCTGTTGCCAGTGGAAATCGACGAGGCCTTTATCAACGAGGCCCGCAGTAACCTCCCGGAACTGCCAGACGCCCGCAAGGCACGCTTCAAGGAGCAATACGGTCTGAACGACTACGATGCCGGACTGCTGGCTGGCGATTCAAAGTTGGCTGCGTTCTTTGAATCTGCCGCTGATCGCGGGAAGGACGCCAAGCTGGCTTCCAACTGGGTTCAGGGTGAATTCTCCGCTCGCCTGAATGCGGAGGAGAAGTCCGTGGCCGACTCACCGATCTCCGGCGAGCAGCTTGGGGACCTGGTGGTGCGTGTTGCGGATAACACGATTTCGTCGGCCGGTGCCAAAAAGGTCTTCGAAGCGCTCTGGGCTGGCGAAAATGACAGTGTAGACGCCATCATCGATGCCAAGGGCCTGAAGCAGGTATCAGACACTGGCGAGCTTGAGACGATGGTGGACGAGGTTCTGGCCTCCATGCCGGACCAGGTTGCCCAGTATCAGCAGGAGTCCGACCCCAAGAAACAGAAGAAAATGCTCGGCGGGTTTATGGGGCCGCTGATGAAGGCCTCCAAGGGACAAGGGAACCCCAAGCTGTTTAATGAGATTCTTGTTAAGAAACTTGGGGGTTGATGATTAGCCTTCGCAACGCTCACATTCAGTTCACAAATCTGACAGCTTTGGCGACAGTCAACTTGCTGATTACCAAACAAACAACTAGACTTTCAGGAAGTTAAGATCGAAACAACAAGCGCTTGCTGTTTTTCGCGCTCGCCATGTTACATATTCATGACAATTGGCGCGGCTTTCTCGCGTGTATAGAAAGAAGACAGTGAGTAATAACAATAAAGGATTGAACGATGGGTAAGGCTGCCTGCTTTGAAACCAGAGATGCAAGAAGAGTGACTATGAAACCAGTTGCCGCCAAGCCAAACCTACGTAACCAACAACGCGTTGATGTTGCTACCGAAGCCCGGATTGAAAAAACGGACGGCAGCTGCCTGACCTGTAAAGTCTCCAATATTTCCCGAACCGGCCTGATGGTTCTCTGTGATCAGGATTCCGTGAAAAAACTGGTTCCCGGCCAGAAAACACCGGCACCCGGAAACTGGATATCCGTAACCACGACATTCTCTGTACCGGTTATTGCCAATCAACCCGTTTCAGTGATCGCCGGAGGCAACATTGTCCACATGCGCCGGATTGCCCGCGACCAGTTCCAGCTCGGCATCCAGTTCGCAGAGTTCGAAGGCAATGGTTTCGATTATGTGAACAACTACGTCAGCAAACTGCTTTCCACCTCGCCGCACTGACTCAGAAGTTTTACCCTTCAGCCTTTCCTGCCGCTATATTGTTATAGCAGCAAACTCTAGTTACCCGACTTCTTATGCCATGGCCTGATCTGGTATCATTGCGGCATTCACACGCCCAGCCTCTATCGAATCCGGAGGCACGCAAAGCGGTAACAGGACACGATGACCACTTACAACCTGACGCACCTCAAGCAACTGGAAGCTGAAAGCATCCACATCATCCGGGAAGTTGCAGCCGAGTTCGACAACCCGGTCATGCTCTATTCCATCGGGAAGGACTCCGCAGTAATGCTGCACCTGGCCCGCAAGGCCTTCTATCCGGGGAAACCGCCATTTCCGTTGATGCACGTGGATACCACGTGGAAGTTCAAGGATATGATCGATTTCCGCGACCGCAAGGTAAAGGAATACGGCCTGGATCTGATCGTTCATAAGAACGAAGACGGTATTAAACAAGGCATCGGCCCCTTTACTCACGGCAGTGCCAAGCATACCGACGTAATGAAAACCCAGGCCCTCAAACAGGCGCTGGACAAATACAAGTTTGATGCCGCTTTTGGTGGCGCTCGCCGGGATGAAGAAAAATCCCGCGCCAAAGAACGTGTTTACTCCTTCCGTGACGAGTACCACCGCTGGGACCCGAAGAATCAGCGCCCTGAGCTGTGGAACATCTACAACGGCAAGATCAACAAAGGCGAGAGCATCCGGGTCTTCCCGCTGTCCAACTGGACCGAGCTGGACATCTGGCAGTACATCTATCTGGAAAACATTGAAATCGTGCCACTCTACTACTCCGCCAAGCGGCCCGTAGTGGAGCGTGATGGCACGCTGATCATGGTGGACGATGACCGCATGCCTTTGAAAGAAGGCGAAAAACCGATGATGAAGTCCATCCGTTTCCGCACCTTGGGCTGTTACCCACTGACCGGCGCCATTGAATCCGAGGCAGACACACTGCCGGAGATCATCCAGGAAATGCTGCTGGCAACCAGCTCCGAACGTCAGGGCCGCGTGATCGACCACGATTCGGCCGGCTCCATGGAACAGAAAAAGCGGGAAGGGTACTTCTAAGATGTCACACCAGTCTGATCTGATTGCCGAAGATATTCAGGCCTACCTGAAGCAACATGAAAACAAGGAACTGCTGCGGTTGCTGACCTGCGGTAGCGTGGACGACGGCAAGAGCACCCTGATTGGTCGTCTGCTGCACGATACCAAGATGATCTATGAAGATCATATGGCCAGCCTTAAGTCGGACAGCGCCAAAATGGGCACGACCGGCGAAAAGCTCGACTTGGCGCTGCTGGTGGATGGCCTGCAGGCCGAGCGCGAACAGGGCATCACTATTGACGTTGCCTATCGCTTTTTCTCTACGGACAAGCGCAAGTTCATCATTGCCGACACTCCGGGCCACGAGCAGTACACCCGCAACATGGCGACGGGGGCATCGACGGCACAAGTGGCGATTCTGATGATTGATGCGCGCCACGGGGTTCTGACCCAGACCCGCCGCCACTCTTACATTGCCTCCCTGCTTGGCATTCGCCACATTGTGGTCGCAGTGAACAAAATGGATCTGGTTGATTTCAGCGAAGAACGCTTCAATGAAATCAAGGACGACTACCTGGCGTTTGCCAACCAGCTTGGCCTGAAAGACATTCGCTTCGTGCCACTGTCTGCCCTCGAAGGCGACAACGTTGTCAACAGAAGCGAAAACATGCCCTGGTTCGACGGCCAGCCGCTGATGGACATTCTGGAGACCGTAGAAGTCTCCCACGACAAGAACCTGGAGCACTTCCGGTTCCCCGTTCAGTACGTGACGCGCCCGAACCTGAACTTCCGCGGATTCTGCGGAACGATTGCGTCCGGCGTGATCCGTCCGGGCGACAAGGTAATGGCCCTGCCCTCACGGCGCACCAGTACTATCAAGGACGTAGTGACATTTGATGGCAATCTGGAAGAAGCTTACATCGACCAGGCCGTCACACTGACGCTGACCGACGAGATTGATGTCAGCCGGGGCGATATGCTGGTTAAGGCTGAGGATGAGCCGGAAGTGGGCAACCGCTTCACCGCCAACATTGTTTGGATGACGGACGGCCCATTGGAGACCGGGCGCTTGTACGACATCAAACTCGGCCCTACGTTTACTTCGGCCACCGTTAAAAAGATTCATCACCAGACCGACGTCAACACCCTGGAGAAGAACGACCACCCGTCGGCCCTTCAGTTGAACGAAATCGGACTGTGTGAGTTGACCCTGAGCCAACCCATTGCGTTTGATGCCTACCCGCGCAACCACGCCACGGGCAGCTTCATTGTGATCGACCGGCTGACCAACGTGACCATTGGCGCGGGCATGATTGCCGGCACCGCCGGCACCGTGGAATCTCTGGATCCGGTCACTAGCGAAGAGCGGCAGCGTCGCCTGGCGCAGAAGCCGGCGATCATTGCCTGTAACGGCAAGCAGGCCGCAGCACTGGCGCTGGCAGTAGAACGCGCGCTGTTCGATCAGGGCAAGACGTCCGTGGTACTCAGCGAGGACAACGCCGGCAATGCCGACGACCGCCGTCGCGCCGCGCAGGTGGTCAGCGCCCATGGCCTGATTGCCATTGCAGTGAATCTGGGCACTGATGTGGCATCGGCGTCCGTTTCCGCAGACGACGATCAGGAAATTACCGAAGCGGTGAATACCCTGATTCAGGATCTGATACGCAATAAGCGAGTCTAGCGCAGACCTGAAAGCTGAAAGGCCGTAATTCGACAAAGCCGTTACAATGCAAAGCCCTGATGATTAACTTCTCAGGGCTTTGTACGTTTATCAACCAAGGGACAACCGACTTCATGGCCATCAAGCAGCTTCGTACTCTCTTTGCCAGTCAGTACCAACCAGGGCAACCAGCACGTATTCGTCCTGGAGAGACCCTGGCTGAGCCAGGGGGCGACTACGAAGCCCTACACAAGCAGATGAAGCGCCTGTTCAACAGCAAACCGGGCAAGAAGTACGGTCGTTTTTCCGAAGATATTGGCGAGAGCCCTTTCAGCGGTTGGCTGAAGGATTACCGGGAAGACAAGCAGTCTTTCTCCTCCCTGACTGACCGCTTGTTCGGTCAGTGGCAGGAGCTACTGAACAGTGCCCAGGAGGAGTTTGAGGGGCACCTGATGATTGTCCACGAAGCCCTCGCGGATGCGGAGGTGGTGTACCTGCTCATCCTGGAAAACGATAGCGCGATGCGTTTTGACTCACAGCAGACACTGGACGCGACAGATATCCTGAGCCTGTCTCGACTGAATCTGGCGGTGCGCGTGGAATTGGACGACTGGCTGAGTGACAACGCCGGCGAGAACTATCTCACGCTGGTCCACGCCCGCGGCTCCGGCGAAGGTGGCGACCTGTTCATCAAGCTGTGTGGTTTTACCAATCAGGTGGATGTGGAGAAGGAAACGCTGACGTTCATGGACGCGGTGGAAGCCTTTGCCAAGTCTTCAGAGCCTGAAGAAGCGGGCAAGATTCGTGCGCGTGCCTATGAGTTCTCGAAGGAGCAGCATGCGTTGGGTGAGCCAGTGGCCATTGAGGCGCTGTCGGGCTACCTGGACGAGAACGAGCCCCAGCGTTTCAAGGAGTTTGCCAGTGAAACCGCTGAGCTGCCGGAAAGCGGGGTGCTGCACCCGGATCACCGCAAGGTGAAGAAGCTGGTTCGGATTGCCGGTTCCGGTGGTGGCATGAGTGTGTCGTTCTCTTCGGACCTGGTGAATCAGGCGGTTTACTATGACCGTGACAACGACGCGTTGACGATTACGCGGTTGCCTAAGGCGCTGCGGGAGCAATTGCAACGTTACCTGGAGGGGCGTGAAGAGTGATGTTATTGGCCTGTTAGTCTGATGGCTTTGGGGGCTGGTCCCGCCATGGGGTAGCATTTTCTTCTGGAAAAAGAACTCGCTGCGCTCGGACACCTTTTTCCGGCAGAAAATGCTACCCCACACCGTGACCGATCAAATTACGAGTTAGCGCTAAGGCTTTACGACTCATCAACTGTTTTTGCTGCGGTGTCGGTCCACCTCGGACGGTTTGCGCGCAGCTTCCGAACTTCCTGCATCCAACCAACGCCGTCAACCAATTCACCGGTTTCCGGGTCGATGGGTGGATACGGCAGGTTGCGGTCGTCGCAGTAGCGTTTAACGACCGGCTGGCACCAGCGGAATAACAGACGGTTGTACTCATCATCCGGCAATCTCTGGCGCTCATACAGGCCTGCCAGTTTCCGCTGCCGCTGCGCTTCGGACAGGATAATCGCACAGGCGGACGACACGTTCAGCGATTCCACCATGCCCATCATGGGTATCATAATGTGCTCGTCGGCCTGTTCGGCGGCTCTGTCGCTGACGCCATCCACTTCGTTGCCCATGATCACCGTGCAAGGCACGGTGAAATCCGCTTCCCGGTAATCAATCGCTCTGTCCGACAGTTGGGCGGCGTAGAGTTTGTGGCCCTGCCCTTTCAGCTCCGAAACCGCATCGTCCATGGTGGGGTGCGTGCGAGTGGTCACCCAGTTGTAGCTGCCGCCGGCGGTTTTGCGGAAGGCCCGAAAACCCTCCCTTGGCCAGACCACGTGCATGTTGGCGAGACCAAAGGCGTCGCAGGAGCGGATGATGGCCGACAGGTTGCGGGGTTTGTGGACCTGGTCGGTGAGGACGCTGAGATCGGGCTGGCGAGTATCCAGGGTTTGTTTGATTCGGGCCAGGCGTTCGGGAGTCATGATTGTTTGAGCGTTCTAGAAAATGAGAAAAACCAATACTACCACAAGCGATTTAGAGGATTGCCGAGACAAAGGTGGTTGCCGATTGATCACCCCGTTATAATGTGCAGCTAACTTTTTTCAGCGCCACCGCCAACCTCCCGGCGCAAATCACACACCAAGCACGTTGAGACTCATGGCCAAGAAGCTGTACATCAAGACCCATGGTTGCCAGATGAACGAGTACGACTCATCACGCATGGCAGACCTGCTGCGTACCGGCGAAACCGTCGAAATGACCGACTCGCCGGATGACGCCGACATCCTGTTGCTGAATACCTGCTCCATCCGCGAAAAAGCCCAGGAAAAGGTATTCCACCAGCTGGGCCGCTGGAAGAAACTGAAAAACAGCAAACCGGACCTGATCATTGGCGTGGGCGGTTGCGTGGCGAGCCAAGAAGGCCAGGCGATTATCGACCGTGCCCCTTATGTTGACATGGTTTTCGGCCCGCAAACCCTACACCGCTTGCCTGACATGATCACCGAAGTCCGCGCCAAGGGTAATGGTGTTGGCGTGGTAGATGTGAGCTTCCCGGAAATCGAGAAGTTCGACAATCTGCCAGATCCGGGCGCGGACGGCCCCTCTGCGTTTGTGTCCATAATGGAAGGCTGCAGCAAGTACTGCACGTTCTGCGTGGTACCTTACACCCGTGGCGAGGAAGTCAGTCGCCCGGTGGACGACGTGATCGCAGAAGTGGCCCACCTGGCCAGTCAGGGAGTGCGTGAGGTAAACCTGCTCGGCCAGAACGTGAATGCCTACCGTGGAGAAACCCACGATGGCGACATCATGGACATGGCTGAGCTGGTGACCCTGATCGCCACCATCGACGGCATCGACCGCATCCGGTATACCACCTCACATCCGGTGGAGTTTTCGGACTCGCTGATCGAAGCCTATGAGCAGGTTCCAGAGCTGGTCAGCCACCTGCACTTGCCGGTGCAAAGTGGCTCAGACCGAGTCCTGGCGGCCATGAAGCGCGGGCATACGGCACTGGAGTATAAGTCCAAACTCCGCCGCCTGCGCAAGATTCGCCCGGACATCAGTTTCTCCTCGGATTTCATCATTGGCTTCCCTGGGGAAACCGAGAAGGATTTTGAGGACACCATGAAGCTGATCAACGATATCGGCTTCGATATGTCGTTCAGCTTCATCTACAGTGCCCGGCCCGGCACTCCGGCGGCAGATCTGCCGGATGACACGCCGCTGGAGGTGAAGAAACAGCGCCTGAGCATTCTGCAGGACCGGCTGAACCAGAACGTGATGGACATCAGTCGCAAGATGGTCAGTACAACCCAGCGTATCCTCGTGACCGGCCTGTCCAAGAAGGACCCTGGTGAATACGCAGGTCGCACCGAGAACAACCGCATTGTGAACTTCCGGCATGAGAATCCGGAGGTGGTTGGGCACTTTATTGATGTGGAAATTCGGGAGGCTCTGCCTAATTCTCTACGGGGTGTGCCTGTTAGTTCCGAGATGTTTTAAGCCTTGGCCCAATTCGTCTGGGGTTTGGTGATTGGCGAGTGGTGGGTACATCCTCCCAAAAAACGCTACAAGCACATCCCTGTGCGCTTGGGCTCCGCCATCCATGGCTCCGCACATTTTCGGGAGGATGTACCCACCACTCTCCGCGAACTCTTCTCGTGTCTGCAGTGTGCAAATGGTCTTGTATTTAAAGAAGCGGGCCTGCACATAGTTGAATAAGGGCGCGGGTCGGAGGGCTGTTCCAAAAACGTGGAGCGCCAGGGATGGCGCGACCGAGCCCTACAGGGACGTATTCACGGGCGTTTTTTGGAACAGTCCTCCGACCCGCGCCCGCTAGCACAAATCGTGATATACCCACTCCCTGAAGGCAAAGGGAGTAAACAAACGGAGCACTTTTGAACGCCAACGATCACAGACAATTCGACCTGCACCCGGTAGACCAGCGCCGGCTGACCACCCTTTGCGGACAGTTTGATGAGCACCTGAAGCACATTGAGCGGCGCATGAACGTCAAAGTTGGCCGCCGTGGCCATCATTTCCGGGTGGAAGGTGAAACCGAACATGTCGCCGCAGCCACCGAGGTTATTCGGCACCTGTACCGGGAAACCGAGTCCAACGACGATATTTCCCCGGACATGGTTCACCTGTTTATCCGCGAGACCGGGTTCGAGCGGCTGCCAGATGATGTGCCGTACAATGGCGCCGTCACCGTCATCAAAACCCCGAAACTGCAGGCCAAGCCCCGGGGCGAGAACCAGCAGAAGTACGTGCACAACATTCGAACCCATGATGTGAACTTTGGCATTGGCCCCGCCGGCACCGGCAAAACCTGGCTGGCGGTGGCGTGCGCGGTTGAGGCACTGAAAGACGAACAAGTGAAGCGCATCCTGCTGGTCCGGCCGGCCGTGGAAGCCGGCGAAAAGCTCGGCTTCCTGCCGGGCGATCTGGCCCAGAAGGTGGACCCTTATCTGCGCCCCCTCTATGACGCCCTTTACGAGATGCTGGGCTTTGACCATGTGACACGGCTGATCGAAAAAAGCGTGATTGAGATAGCGCCGCTGGCCTTCATGCGCGGCCGCACCCTCAACAACTCATTTATCATCCTGGATGAGAGCCAGAACACGACCCGCGAGCAGATGAAAATGTTCCTCACGCGGATCGGCTTTGGTTCCACCGCCGTGATCACCGGTGATACCACCCAGGTAGATCTTCCCCGAGGGCAGAATTCCGGCCTGATACACGCCGCAGGCGTGCTGAGCAAGGTGTCTGGCATTGGCTTCACGCGGTTTGAAGCCAGGGATGTCGTGCGTCACCCGTTGGTGCAGCGGATTGTCGAGGCTTATGACTCCTTTGACGACGGGAGTGCCACAGGCCAGTGAGTGAACTGACAACGGACTTGCAGCTGGCCGTCGAGGCGACCGGGGTGCCGGCAGACACCGATTTTGAGCGCTGGGCCCAGGCGGCGTGGTTGGGCGAAAACCCATCTGAGGTGACGATCCGTATCGTTGCCAGTGATGAGAGCGCCGATCTGAACAACCAGTATCGCGGGAAATCAGGGCCAACCAATGTACTGTCCTTCCCATTTGAGGCGCCAGCCGGTATAACGGTTCCGTTGGCCGGTGATCTGATCATCTGCGCTCCGGTGGTGGAGAAAGAGTCCGCCGAGCAGCGAAAAACGCTGACGGAACACTGGGCCCATATGGTGGTGCACGGTATGCTGCACCTTCAGGGCTACGACCACATTGAAGACAGTGATGCCGAGGTCATGGAAGCCCTCGAGATCCGGTTGCTTGCGCAACTCGGGTTCAGCAATCCTTACGAGACAGAGGAAACGGAAAAAGACTCATGAACGACGATCAGTCGAGTCGCAGTCAGGGCAGCAACAAGTCCTGGCTGGAGCGTATATCACAGGCCTTCTCCAGCGGGCCTGAGTCCGTCGAGGACGTGCTGGAAATCCTGCGGGACGCAGAGTCCCAGGAAATCATCGATACCGATGCCATGAGCATCATCGAAGGTGCCATGCAGGTGATCGACATGCGGGTGGATGAAATCATGATTCCCCGCTCCCAGATGGTCACCGTCAAGGCATCCCAGGAACCGAAAGAATTTCTTGGCGAAATCATTTCATCTGCCCACAGCCGCTTCCCCGTTATTGGCGACAGCCAGGACGATGTGATTGGCGTGCTGCTAGCCAAGGATCTACTCCCCCTGGCCCTGAACAACGACCTCAACTGGACCCGCATCCGCGAGATTCTTCGCCCTCCAACGTTTGTACCGGAGAGCAAGCGCCTGAACCAGTTGTTGAAAGAGTTCAAGGAAACCCGCAACCACATGGCCATTGTGGTTGATGAATATGGCGGTACTGCCGGCCTGATCACCATTGAGGACGTGCTGGAACAGATCGTGGGCGAAATCGAAGACGAACACGACTTCGATGAGGAAACCCACATCAAAGCCCGAGGCGATGGCACTTTCGCCGTAAAAGCAGTTACACCCGTCGACGACTTTAACGAATTCTTCGAAACCGAGCTGGACGAGGAAGAGTTCGACACCATCGGTGGCGTTGTACTCAAGGAGTTCGGTCACCTGCCCAGACGGGGCGAGTCGGTTGAGTTTGGCGGGTTGCAATTTACCATCGCCAACGCCGATAACCGTGTCATCCGTCTGCTGCAGGTAACGCGTGGTGATGACCAGTAATACAACAGCCCAAACCTCCGTGCTGACATCCGCCCTTTCTGAACACGCCTGGCTGCGAGCGGCTACCCTGCTGGTTGCCGGTGCGTTGCAGACACTCACCTTCTCTCCCTTTCACTGGTGGTGGCTGGGACCGGTGTCAGTCGCGCTGATACTGCTTTGCTGCCTGCCGCTGGCCCCTCAGAAGCTGTTTCGGGCTGGCTGGCTGGTCGGATTGGGGCTATTCGGTACCGGCGCAAGCTGGGTCTACATCAGCATCAGTGAACACGGCAACACCTCGGTGCCGCTAGCGTTCATCCTGACGGTTGTTTTCGTGGCGGGGCTTGCCCTTTTTCATGGCCTGGCGTTCTGGGCCTGGGGCAAACTGGCCAAGGCCAGTACGGTCAGGCGGCTGCTTCTGTTTCCGGCCATCTGGATACTCGGTGACTGGGTCCGGAGCTGGTTACTCACGGGCTTTCCCTGGCTCTACCTGGGAACGGCTCACGTTGATGGCCCGCTGGGGGGATTTGCACCCCTTATTGGTGTTTACGGTGTTACCTTCTGGGTAACGGTCACCGGTGGTGCTGTCATTGCCTGCTGGTGGCTGGCAATGAAAACCCGCTATGCCAGCGCTGCTCTCGTGGCCGGTGCGGTGCTACTGCCCTGGGTAACCGGCCCGGCCGTCTCGCAGGCACAATGGACGACCCTGGACGCGGAACCAACCACGTTTGTCGCGATGCAGGGCAACATTCCTCAGCAAATCAAGTGGGACCCGGACTTTCTCCGGGACCAGATCGTGGCGTACCTGGAGCTGACCGAAGATCACTGGAATACTGATTTGATTCTGTGGCCGGAAACCGCTATTCCGATCCCCCAGGACCAGGCTGGCAAAATCATCGACCATATCGGTGAAGAGCTGGGAGAGAACAGCACACTGATCACCGGCATTCCCTGGTACGGCTTCAGTGACCGCATTGAAGACTTTACCTACCACAACAGCATCATGGCTATTGGTAATGGCGGCGGCATCTACCACAAACAAAAGCTGGTGCCTTTCGGAGAGTACGTACCGCTGCAGCAATGGCTTCGCGGTCTGATCGGCTTTTTCGACCTGCCCATGTCCAGCTTCAGCCGGGGGCCAGCCAATCAGGCGCCACTTGACGTCAATGGCACCAGGGTCATGCCGTTTATCTGCTATGAAGTAGCCTATCCGGACTTCGTCGCCTCCAACGCCCGCAACAGTGGCATGCTGCTGACCATCAGTAACGATGGCTGGTTTGGCGACTCCATTGGCCCGCTGCAACACCTACAGATCGCCCGCATGCGAGCCCTGGAAACCGGTCGCTATATGCTGCGAGGCACGAACAATGGGGTAACGGCCATTATTGACGAGAAAGGCCAGATCACTGAAACCATCCCGCAGTTTGAACGTGCGGTGATGACTGGCGAGGTCTATGCGGCCGAGGGCGATACGCCCTACATGCAATCCGGTTCCTGGCCGGTGCTGACGCTGGCGGCGATTCTTATTGTGTTTGTTCGGGAACGGGTCATTCCTCGGAACTGAGTAGCCTGGACTTTGGTGCCTGGCCACGGGGTGGGGGTACCTTTTCTTTGGAAAAAGAACTCGCTTTGCTCGGACACCTTTTTCTGGCAGAAAAGAGACCCCCACCCCATGGCCGCTCCGGTTCTGTGCTGAACGCCTTTTGCTCGGCTTATATCTACTCAGACTTCCGTGGCCAGCGGCTGGTGACGCGTTCATAGTAGTGGGAGCCGCAGGCGTCGCAGGGTTCCAGGTGGCTGGTTGCGGTCAGGCAGCGCATGTGGCTGCAGTTGAGGCATTTGAACATTCCGGCGGTGGCCACTTCGCCGCTGATGTACTGGCTGGGCTCATGGTTTTCCAGTTTCTGGTTCAGCTCGAGCGTGTCCAGTCGGGTCTTGTCAGCCACCGAGAACAACATATCTGCCAACTGGTGTTCCAGCAGGGATATATCCAGTTGCAACCATTCCTTCAGGCCTTCGCCTGTCTCCTCCACAAAGTGCAGCAGGTGCTCAAGGTCCCTTTGCAGGTAGGCGCCCAGAAGATCCGCTTCTTCGCGGGTCATCTCTGCCAGTTCATACTCGAATTCCACCGCCCGTTCGATTTCCTCTTTCAAGGTATCGCGAGTGGTGTTCTCCATGTCACTGAGCCGGGTCTGGACCCGTTCCAGCATGCGGTCGTAGGCCTCGAGGGCCCTGCCTGAGAGATGATTGCGTTCTGGTTCGGTCATGACTGCTCCTTTTGCTGGATTACTGATCTAGAGCCGGGGCAGAGCGGGTATGGCTGTCCAGGGATGTCAAAAACATGGATGTTTTTGTCAAGCGTGCAGGGACGTATTTACAGCGTGCCCTGGACAGCCATACCCGCTCTGACCTTCACCGTAGTAATAAGTCTGGCACAGTATCGGGAATTTGGCAGACTACCTGTTAAGCCTTGTGTGCGTTAGAATGTTCGGCCGCTTCGCACATCTTTTTTGATACGGTCTGATAAAAGGGTAACTTTGGTAATGGCAGGAATGGACCAGCAATACAATCCCCGCGATGTTGAACAACAAGCCCGTACCTATTGGGAAGACAACAACACGTTTACGGTGAAGGAAGAACCGGGCAAACCCAAATACTACTGCCTGTCCATGTTCCCCTACCCCAGCGGCAAACTGCATATGGGGCACGTACGCAACTACACCATTGGCGACGTGATCTCCCGCTACCAGCGCATGCAGGGCAAAAACGTTATGCAGCCCATGGGCTGGGACGCGTTCGGCCTGCCCGCTGAAAACGCCGCCATTGCCAACAAGACTGCGCCCGCGAAGTGGACCCACGCCAATATTGCCTACATGAAGAACCAGCTCAAACAGCTGGGCTTCGGATACGACTGGAACCGCGAGCTGGCCACGTGCAAACCAGACTACTACCGCTGGGAGCAATGGTTCTTCGCCCGCCTTTACGAAAAAGGCCTGGTGTACAAGAAGATGTCCACCGTCAACTGGGACCCCATCGACCAGACGGTGCTGGCTAATGAACAGGTGGTTGATGGCCGCGGCTGGCGCTCAGGCGCCTTGGTTGAACAGAAAAAAATTCCCCAGTGGTTTATCCGCATTACCGATTACGCCGAGGAACTGCTGAACGATCTGGACGAGCTGGAGGATTGGCCCGAGCAGGTCAAGACCATGCAGCGTAACTGGATCGGAAAATCCGTGGGTACCGAGCTGACCTTTCCCCTCAAAGGCCGCGAAGACGCACTGGACGTTTACACCACCCGCCCGGACACGCTCATGGGCGTGACTTACATGGCCGTGGCCGCGGAACATCCCATTGCCAAAGCCGCCTCCGAGCGCTATCGCGAAGTCGCTGAATTTGTCGAGCAATGCCGTAACAGCAAGGTTGCCGAAGCGGATATGGCAACCATGGAAAAGAAAGGCATTGATACCGGCTACAAAGCCATTCATCCGCTGACGCAGGAAGAAATTCCTGTTTACGTCGCCAACTTCGTGCTGATGGAGTACGGCACCGGCGCACTGATGGCGGTGCCCGGCCATGACGACCGGGACCACGAGTTCGCGCTCAAGTATCGCCTGCCCATCAAACAGGTTATCGCCGCCACGGACAGCCGCGAAATCGATGTTCAGGAGCGTGCCTTCACCGAAAAAGGCGTTCTGGTATCTTCCGGAAAATACAACGGCCTGACCAGTGCGGAAGCGTTTGACGCGATCGCCGATCACCTGGAAGAAAACGGTATTGGCAAGCGCACAGTCAACTATCGCCTCCGGGACTGGGGTGTGTCACGCCAACGCTACTGGGGCGCACCGATTCCGATGATGACACTGGAAGACGGCACGGAACGTCCGGTGCCAGACGACCAGTTGCCGATTAGGCTTCCCGAGGATGTGGAGATGGACGGCGTACAGTCGCCCATCAAGGCCGACCCGGAGTGGGCGAAAACCAGCTATGACGGACAGCCGGCCACGCTGGAAACCGACACCTTCGATACCTTCATGGAGTCTTCCTGGTACTACGCCCGCTTCTGCAGCCCCAACTACGACAAGGGCATGCTGGACCCGGCCGCCGCCAACTACTGGTTACCGGTGGATCAGTACATCGGCGGCATTGAGCACGCCATTTTGCACCTGCTCTATGCTCGCTTCTTCCACAAGCTGCTGCGGGATGTCGGGCTGGTCAACAGCTCCGAGCCCTTCAACCGCCTGCTGTGCCAGGGCATGGTGCTGGCCGAAACCTATTATCGTGAAGACGACAACGGTGCCAAGATCTGGATCTCGCCAGCGGATGTCATCACCGAGAAGGACGACAAGGGTCAGGTCGTGCGCGCCGTTCACAAGGACGACGGACAACCGGTGGTAGCCGGTGGTGTGACCAAGATGTCCAAGTCCAAGAACAACGGCATTGACCCCCAGGCTATTATTGATGAGCACGGCGCCGATACCGTGCGTCTGTTCATGATGTTTGCGGCGCCTCCAGAGCAGTCCCTGGAATGGTCCGACAGCGGCGTTGAGGGTGCCCACCGTTTCCTCAAACGCCTGTGGCGCATGGTCAGCGAACATACTGAAAGCGGAACGGTACCTGCCCTGGATACCACCGCCCTCAGTGAAGGCCAACGCAATCTTCGTCGCAAGACCCACGAAACCATCGCCAAAGTGAGCGATGATGTAAGCCGACGGTTGACGTTCAACACCTCCATCGCGGCGGTGATGGAACTGCTCAACGATGTCAGCAAACTGATTGACGATGAGCCCCAGAGCCTGGCGGTTCGCCAGGAAGCGCTGGACACCGCAGTACTCGTCCTGTCTCCAATCGTTCCCCATATCTGCCATCAGTTGTGGCACGCATTGGGTCACAACGAGCCTGTGGTTGACGCGCCCTGGCCTGAGGCAGACAAGGACGCCATGGTTCGCAGCGAGATTCAGGTTGTCCTGCAGGTGAATGGCAAAGTCAGGGCAAAGGCCGACGTTCCAGCAAACATCGAGAAGAGCGCACTGGAAGCTCTGGCACTCGAAAACGAGAATGTTGTCCGTTTCACTGAAGGCAAAACCGTCCGCAAGGTCATCGTGGTACCCGGCAAACTGGTGAATGTGGTGGCGAACTGATATGAAACCTCTGGCCAGCTCCTCAAAAACCTGCCTGGCTGGCCTCGCCCTGTCGCTTCTGCTGGCAGGGTGCGGTTTTCAACTGCGGGGTGCTCCACCGGTGTCAGCCGCACTGCAGCCGCTCGCGGTTGATTGCTCAGGCGATATACCCGAACAGCTATGCGGCTCGGTAAAGGAGCAGCTCAAGCTCGGCAACATTGACCTTCAGCCCGCTGAGAATTCCGACTATGTTCTCAAAATCAGCAACTTCCGCCGGGAACGTCGTGCCAGCGCCATCACCGTGCGCGCCGCAGCTGCGGAGTACACGTTGCGGCAAACAGTTGACGTAGAGGTATTGACCTCCGATAACATCCCTCTGATTGCTCCGGCCGACCTGAACAGCAGCGAAACCTACCGCTACGACGAATCCAACGTACTGGCCAAACAGCGGGAAGAAGAAGCCCTCCAGGAACAACTCTATGACCGCCTTGCCCAGCAGATCATCTTTCGCCTGGCTCCCCTTGACCAGGCTCGCATAGATCGGCTGAGAGATGAGGCAGAAAAGGCAGGCAGCCAGGACCATAGCCAGCCATGAAAACCCAGGCCCATCAACTCCCCCAGCTTCTCCAGAAAGGGCTTTCTCCCGTTTATCTGGTATCGGGCGATGAACCTTTACTGGTCCAGGAGTGCTGCGACCAGATCAGGAAGACCGCTCGGAAAGCGGGTTATCAGGACCGGGTAACCTTTCACGCCGACCAGCAGCTGGACTGGAATCGCGTGGGCGAGGAGTTTGGGGCGCTGTCGCTGTTTGCCGAGAAGCGCCGTATCGAAATACACCTGCCTACCGGTAAACTCGGCGATGGCCGTGCCGTACTTGAAAGCGTGCTACAGAATCCGCCCGACGACATAGTGCTATTGCTGATCAGCGCACGACTGGACGCAGCCGAAACCCGCCGGAAGTGGTACAAGGAATTGCAGGACAAAGGCGTACACGTGCCGGTATGGCCCATTGATACTGATAAATTCCCCGGCTGGCTGCAACAGCGGGCTCGCAACCATGGCCTCAGCCTCACCCGCGGAGCACTGGACATTCTGGCGGAACGTCTTGAGGGTAACCTCCTGGCCGCGAGCCAGGAACTGGATCGACTGGCGTTGCTGGGCACCGGCGCCACCATCGACGAAGAAACCGTCGAACAAGCTGTCCAGGACAGCTCCCGCTTCAACGGTTTTGAGCTGGTGACGGAACTCCTGGCGGGCCGGGCCGCCCACGCCCGCAAAATCGTCGGGGTACTGCAGCAGGAAGGCGAGAACCCGCTGGGATTGCTGGCGGTGCTGACACGGGACCTCAACCTCACCATGGAACTGAATATCGCTGCCGCCAAACGGGAGAATACTGCCGGCTTCCTGAAAAAGCGCGGCGTGTTCCAGCCCCAGCGTGCGAGGGCCGTCGAACAAGCTGCGAGACGCCTGAACCGCCACCAGCTCAATACCGCACTGGAACTTTGCAGCACTACCGACAGGGCCGCGAAAGGCTTTGATCCACTCTCCCCCTGGCACTACCTGCAAGACTTGATCACCTTGCTTGCAAGGCCCGTCTGACTCCGTGAAATGGCCGTCAATCCAGCTTGACAGTTTTCGATATTCGGTAGCATCGTATAGTCGTTAACTGTTAAAGGAGGTGCATGATATGAGCTTCCAGGACGAACTGAAAAAGCTGTCCGAAAAAATAAAACAGTACCGTGACGAAGCGCGGGTTCAGATGCATTTGGCCCACGAGGACGTGAAAGACGAGTGGGACGACCTGGAAGAGGACTGGGAACGGTTTCGCAGCAAACTCGACCACATCCTTCACGATGCCGAAGATACATCAAAAGAAGCTCGCCAGACCGCTCATAAGCTGGGCGAAGATTTGAGAACGGGTTACCAGAATCTACGTAACCGAAAGAAGTAAAGCGTTAACCAGTTAACAAAATGCCACAAATAGCCACACAGAGGCTCTCTCCAAGCAGAGCCTCTGTGTCATACTTCTCAATTATAAATGAATGAATCGTCATTTTTCTGACTGGCCGGATTTAACCACTCCACTTCATGGCCCGATCAGCAAAGGCGCTGTCACGCGCTGAGAGGTATAAATGGCCTATGAAAACTAAAAACGTTGTTTTGGTCGCACTGGCGGCCTTGCTTATCCCGTCTCTCGTTATTAGCCAGAACACCCGCTTCAGTGATCCAGACACCGTTGTGAATAACGAGTTCTGGGGCAACCTGTATGCTCAGGGCGGCAATTCCTTCTTCTGTGATACACCATTCAAAAGCAAAGGCTTTGTCCTCACGGAAGGCTATGTATACCCTCTGGCGGAAGTTCGCAACGCGCTTGGGTGCGGCACCAGCAGCCAATGTGACGATGACGACAGATACCGGCAGATTGCATCGGATCTTCATAACATGGTTCCCGTGCGCAGCCGCATTGAAATGTCCAGGAGAAACGCGGTCTACGAGGAATTGGGCGATGCAAGCAGCCCCGACGAATGCGGAATTCGCGAGAGCGCGCAGTTTTTTGAACCACCGCAAAAGGTGAAAGGCGATATTGCCCGCACGGTTGCCTATATGGTGGACACCTATGACCTACCCTGGGCAGGCGCTTCCCGGGTGTTCAAGAGCTGGAACCAGATCGACCCACCGGATGATCGGGAGCTTGTCCGCCATCGCCAGGTTGCCGACATCCAGGGTAACGAAAACCCCTTTGTTCTTGATTCGGGCCGGATAGAAAACCTGTAAGCGAGTATATAGAGCGTCATTAAAAAAGGCAGGCCCGTGGGCCTGCCTTTTTGTTGACGGCTGACTACTCAGAACTCCTCAGCCGTCAGCGCCATCATCGAGTCGCTACCGCTGCGAATACCTTCGGCCAGCGCTACGGTTTTCGGCAGCAGCCGGTCAAAGTAGAAGCGTGCACTCTTCACCTTACCCGTGTAAAAGCCGGAGGTGTCGCTCTCGGCCTTCGGTGCCGCTACTTTAACCATTTTGGCCCACATGTAACCAAGGGCCGTCAGGCCAAACAGGTCGAGGTAGTCCACTGAGGCCGCACCAACAGCGTCCGGGTTGTCGTCAGCCTGTTTGATCACATGTTCGGTTACATCCGACAGGCGCTCAAATGCTGCTGCCAGTGGTTCCAGATAGGGGCGCAAGTTTTCGTCGCTGCTGTTTTCCTCGATGAAGGTAGCCACATCCTCAGCAAACAGCTCATACAACTTGCCCTGGCTGCCGACCACTTTGCGACCCATCAGGTCCAGCGCCTGGATTCCGTTCGTGCCTTCGTAGATCTGGGTTATGCGGCAGTCGCGAACCAATTGCTCCTGACCCCACTCCCGGATAAAGCCGTGACCACCGAAAACCTGCTGGCCTATGATACAGGTATCCAGGCCGCGATCAGTCAAGAAAGCCTTCGCCACCGGTGTCAGCAGCGCCACCATACCCTCGGCATGCTTGCGGCGCTCATCATCATCGGAATACTTGGCGATATCCAGCCACTGGGCCACGTAGGTGGAGAACGCACGCCCCCCTTCCACATAACCTTTCATGGTCAGCAGCATGCGTCGCACATCAGGGTGGACCAGGATCGGATCCGCAGCTTTCTCCGGCTGCTGGGCACCTGTAGGGGCACGGCTCTGGATGCGTTCCAGGGCGTATTCACGAGCGCTCTGCAGCGAAGCTTCAGCAGCACCAATGCCCTGAATGCCAACGCCCAGGCGCTCATAGTTCATCATGGTGAACATGGCGGCCAGGCCCTTGTTTTCTTCGCCAACCAGCCAACCCCTGGCCCCGTCGAAGTTCATCACGCAAGTAGCAGACCCTTTGATACCCATCTTCTTTTCGAGGGAACCGCAGCTCAGACTGTTGCGCTCGCCGAGGGAGCCGTCTTCGTTAACTTCAAACTTGGGCACCAAAAACAGGGAAATACCCTTGGGGCCCTTGGGAGCATCCGGCAACTTCGCCAGCACCAGGTGGATGATGTTCTCCGCCATGTCGTGCTCGCCCCAGGTAATGAAAATTTTGGTGCCCGTTACACTGAAGGAGCCATCGCCCTTAGGCTCGGCCTTGGTACGGATAATACCCAGGTCTGTGCCCGCATGAGGTTCCGTCAGGTCCATGGCGCCTGACCAGATGCCCGCGTACATATTGGGCAGGTACTTTTCCTTGAGCTCCTGACTGCCATGGGCGTCCAGGGCCAGGCAGGCGCCCGCCGTCAGCATCGGGGCAAGGCCAAAGGCCATGTTGGCGGCCTGCATCATTTCCTCAAACTGGGCCACCAGAGTTTTCGGCATGCCCATACCACCAAACTCCGGGTTGCCGCCCAGGCCGTTCCAGCCCCCCTCAACGATAGTCTGGTAGGCCTCTCGGAACCCCTCCGGAGTGGACACGTCGCCGTCATTCCACTTGCAACCTTGCTCATCACCCTCACGGTTCAGAGGAGCCAGCACACCACTGGTAATCTTACCGGCTTCTTCCAGAATGGCGTCGGCAGTATCCGGGTCAACGTTCTCTGCCACTTTGGGCAGAGATGCCCAAAGAGCCGGCGCATCAAATACTTCATTCAGGACAAAGCGCATGTCACGTAAAGGTGCCTGATAATCGGCCATCTCAAAACTCTCCACAATTCAGTCAGTCTGCGAAGTGAACAACGATGGGCCTTCGACCCTGATCACTTCCTCGGCTATGTGTCCGCACAGGTTATTTTTATGGTGGCCCATTCTACCCTATCGGAGCCCTCAACTCATGGAGCACCGGCGGCCATGTCATCAAAAAAGCCCGCCTCCTGGGAGAGCGGGCTTTTTTGGTTCCCTGAAACCCGCCTTAGAGGGCGAAGGCTTCTTCCGGCATGTCCATCAGGCTGTCCGAGCCCGCCAGCATGCTTTCCGCATGCCCCTTGGCCCGCGGCAACATGCGCTTGAAGTAGAAGCGCGCTGTCTGGACCTTGGCGTTGTAGAACATTTCCTCGGTGGTACCTTCCACCATCTTGTCCAGCGCCACCTTGGCCATACGGGCCCAAAGGTATGCGAAAACGGCGTAACCGGAATACATCAGGTAGTCCACGGAGGCCGCACCAACTTCTTCGCGGTTCTTCATGGCGGACATGCCAACCTTGGTGGTCAGTTCGCCCCACTCTTTATTCATGGCAGCCAACGGCTCAACGAATTCCTTCATCTGCTCGTTGTCAGCGTTTTCCTTACAGAACACGTGAACCTGCTTGGTGAAGCCTTTCAGGGACTCACCCTGGGTCATCAGTACTTTGCGGCCCAAGAGATCCAGCGCCTGAATACCCGTGGTGCCTTCGTAGATCATGCCGATACGGGCATCACGTACGTTCTGCTCCATACCCCACTCGGAGATAAACCCGTGGCCACCGAATACCTGCATACCCAGGTTGGCTGCTTCGTAACCGATCTCGGTCAGGAACGCTTTGGCGATCGGGGTGAGGAAGCCCAGGGCCTCGTCGGCCGCTTTGCGATCTTCCTCAGTCTTACCGCTGTGAACGATATCAGCCTTCTGCGCAGTCAGGTAAATCAGCGCACGGGCGCCCTCTGCAACCGCTTTCTGGCTCAGCAGCATGCGGCGAACATCCGGGTGAACAATGATCGGGTCAGCGATACCCTCGGGGTTCTTCGGACCACTCAGCGAGCGCATGGCCAGACGGTCTTTGGCGTAGGCCAGGGAACCCTGGAAGCCAAGCTCAGCCGCACCCAGGCCCTGGATGGCGGTGCCGATGCGGGCGGTGTTCATAAAGGTGAACATGCAGTTCAGGCCCCTGTTTTCAGGCCCGATCAGCCAGCCTTTGGCGCCATCAAAATTCATCACACAGGTGGCGTTGCCGTGAATACCCATCTTGTGTTCGATGGAGCCACAGGAAACGGCATTGCGCTCACCGGAAGAGCCGTCGTCATTCGGCAGCTGCTTGGGCACGATAAACAGGGAAATGCCCTTGGTGCCTTCTGGAGCACCTGGCAGCCGGGCCAGCACGATGTGGACGATGTTTTCGGCCATGTCATGCTCACCGGCGGAAATGAAGATCTTGGTACCGGTGATGCTGTAGGTACCGTCTGCATTTGGCTCGGCCTTCGAACGCAGCGTGCCCAGGTCAGAACCGCAGTGAGGCTCGGTCAGGCACATGGTGCCAGTCCACTCGCCACTGATCAGTTTGGTGAGGTAAGCCTGCTTCTGCTCTTCTGTGCCGTGAGCTTCAATGGTGTTGGTCGCACCGTGGCTCAGGCCGGGATACATGCCCCAGGACCAGTTGGACGTACCGACCATCTCGCTCATCACCAGGCCAAGGGAGTGCGGCAGACCCTGGCCGCCGTAGTTAGGATCAGCCGTCATGGATGGCCAGCCGCCTTCCACGTACTGCTGGTAGGCCTCCTTGAAGCCGGTCGGCGTTTTCACGCTGTCTTCGCTCCAGGTACAGCCTTCCTTATCGCCCACCTGGTTCAGCGGAGACAGAACCTGCTCACAGAACTTGGCACCTTCCCCGATGATGGCGTCAACCATATCCGGAGTTGCATCTTCGGCGCCTTCCAGATTGGCGTAGTGCTGCTCGCTGTCCAGCAGCTCGTTCATTACAAATTTAATATCACGCAGGGGCGCTTTGTAGTCAGGCATGGAATCCACCTCAGGTTTTCGGTCTCAGCTGCGACACAGTCACAACACTCAGCCTCGGGATTTACTCATACGCTCAGCAAGGGAAGCCGAACGCCAATAAAACACTTGTTTGAAACATACGTTTAGAGGCACAGAATTGTCAATAGGCGCAATCAAAATTTGTGTTGTGTTTTGTCGCGAATGTTTACCGATGGTTTAGACAAACGAGGAGGTTTGAGACTAAAAAGCAGATTTTTTTCAGGCGGTTGCCCGAAAGGAAGAAGAGGGGTTGGCGCTTACATCGTTGCTCCCGATTCCGGAGATAACCTGATAGGCATTGGCCGCTTCCCGCGACTGGCTTACACCGGAATCATCACTTGCTTGGTCAGCCGACACTCCAGATCGCCCGGACTCATCGGTACGCCCCAACTCAGAAGAGAGTTCAGCTTGTGCCTTCAACATCGACTGCGTGGCCTCTGCCGCCACCGCCCGATCCTGCGATGAAGGCTCTGCCGGTGCCAACGCAGCAGCCCTGACCACACGCATTTTATCGATCGTCGCCTGGGGGTCTCCCTGCACGGGTGAGGTGCTGATCGAGACCTCGCCACCGACGGCGTACTGTGCACCGTCAGGACCCCGCTCATAGACGTAGGAAATGGAACCTGCGTACTGGCCACCAACCGACTGATGAGCAGCCTCGTGGGCACGGACCTCTCGGTCCCGGGCTTTCAGTTCCGTAAGCTGCTTCAGCTCCGCCTCATCCAGGCCCTGGGCGTTCTCAACACTGGAACCCTGCGGGCCAGTACGATCATTCGCGACCTTCCTGTCAGCTACGCGGTCGGACCCGGAAGTTTCAGGAGACGCTTGAGATGAAGGTGATTCGCCCGAAGACGGCTGGAGGGTGGAACCCGGAACAGTGCCTCCCGCGCCACCGGAAGGCGGAGGAAATGCAGGAACCATTGACGGAAGGGAGCCCGAAATCATCATGTCAGTAGACTGGTCGTCACATCATAAGGGTCTGAATCGCCCTGATAGGGTTCAGGCAGTAATATCCAGAAGCGTGCCCAAGGTTTCGTCGGCAGTTTTCACTACTTGGCCCGACGCTTCAACGCTACGCTCATACAGCTTTAAATCAATGATCGGTTCCACGAGGCCACCGGCACCTTCTGCCGTGCCCTGAGGCCCGTCAACACCACCGCGGGCAATCCTGCGGGCGGCGTTTTCCATGCCTTGCATGCCGTCCTGGATGCCCTGGATACCAATTCCTAATGTATTGCTGATCATAACCGCGCAGCCCAATGACCATATATTGACACCAGTAAGCCACAAACCTGGTCAATTTTCAAACAAAACGGCAACATCCAGGGCTTTGGCCAGCTCTCGCGGGTCGGCACGTTCCTGCCATGGCAACACACCCAAGCATGGCGCGGGCAGGTTCTGAAGCAGGTAATCGAGGGTTTCCTGCTCACAGGTCATGGCCGTTGGGTCCGGCCGATTGGCCACCCAACCGGCAATCGGTAAACCATCGCGGCGGATAACGTCAGCGGTCAACAATGCATGGTTGATACAACCAAGCTTCAGGGGTACCACCATAATGACAGGCATGCCCAGGGCGACGGGCATAGCGGCGTAGGTTTCACGGTCATTGAGCGGCACCCGCCAGCCTCCAGCGCCCTCCACCAACAGCAAATCCGCCGGACGCATCTGCAGGCCACGGCAGAATCCGACCAGTCGCTCCGCAGTGAGGTGTCGCCCCGCCTGGGCAGCGGCCACGTGAGGCGCAATAGCGGGCTGCAAGGCTACCGGGTTCACCTGGTCGTATGGCAACGATTCCGACATGGCCGCCATCAGTATCAACGCATCTTCATTGCGCAAACCTTCCGGTGTTTCGTCGCAACCAGAAGCCACCGGCTTCATGGCCAGTGTTCTTTTCCCCAGGGTTGCGGCCGCCTCAAGGATCGCAGCAGACACCAGCGTTTTGCCCACGCCGGTGTCGGTACCCGTCACAAAGTAGCTCTTTCTCGCCATAGATCAATGAATCCCAATATCAGTTCGGCAGACGGCAATCCAGCCATGCCAATGTGTAACTGGCCTGCACTCTGCCTTCCCCGTCTCGTGGATAATAGCGGCACATGGCCCGTAAACGGCCAGGCGCGGTAGCACTTTGACGCCGCGATACGCCTTTGTACCCGGCACCAATGGCCTTGAGCTCCGCCAGTAGAGCCAGCGGTGAGGGATAATCCAGGGAAATCGTCTCGGTCGTCAGTTGCGGGTCAGGGAGAGCTTTGACCGCCTGCTCCCGAAAATGCGCTTCCGATTCGAAACGATTCACGTGCTGATGGCCAGGGTCTGCCCTGCGCCATGCTTCCCGAAGTTCGTCGAGGGTGCCCTCCAGCAATGTCGACACCAGCAGCCGGCCGCCCGGGCGCAGAACCCGACGGCATTCAGCAAGCACGCTGGCCGGGTCACGGCACCACTGAATCATCAAGTTGCTGAAAACCACGTCCATACTGTTGTCCGGCAAGGGCAACGACTCGGCATCGGCCTCAATCCACCGAACGCGTGTCGGGTTGACCGATCGCGCGTAGCGAAGCATTCCCGCAGCGATATCAACGCCGGTAACCTGACTTCCCGAAATCGACGCCAACTGCCCCGTAAACCAGCCAGTACCGCTACCCAGATCGAGTACCTGGAGACCATTCTCGCACTGGGCCGGATGCAGTCCTTCCCTTAACTGATCAAGCAAAATCTGACCCATATAGCGCTGCAGCCGGGCAGCGGGATTGTAGGTACGGGAGGCTGAGCCAAAATCACGTGCAATGGTGGCTTTCGGAGGCACCCAGTCGTGTGTATTGGTTGTTACAGCACCCATTGAACATCCTCACTGAAAACAAACCTAAGGATTTCATCATGGCAACGCGAAAGGGCCTGCCCTCGGGGCCAATGCGTCATACCAGGCACCGTAATGACCTCGGCGACCTGAGGCGGATGAAAAGCATGCTCCCAGATTTGGACAATCACATCCTCGCTCGCCTGGAGATGAAGCGTCGGCACTGGTAAAGCACCCCACAGAGACCGCTGATCTTCGCTGCCCAACCACTCCAGCCCCCGAATCAGATTCACGTCGCTAACGGAAGGACCACGCGCCAGCCAGGAATGCAGTTCCCGCCGGGCCTGCGCGTCATCATGGCTGCCGTGGATCAACAGTCGCTGGAAACGGCGCCAGGCGTTGCCGGCGTTTTGCGACACCTGTTCGCAGAACGCTTCAAAGGTATCCGTCGCCATCCCGGTCGGCCACTGCGGCCCAGCCACAAAACGGGGAAACCCAGCCAAGGTGATTGCCTTTCGGACCTGAGTACAACTGCGAGAGGCAGCTGCCATCACAACCTGCGAGCCCTGGGACCAACCCGCCCACACTGACGGGCTCGGATAACGTTCCAGCAGATAATCCGCAACCTCCGTGACCGAGTCGCATCGGGACATCAGAGCGTCGTTCAGCGATATCAGGTGAATCTCCCCTGGCCAGCGATCAAACAGCGGAAGCAGCATGGCGGCGTCGACACCCCAGCCACCCACAACCACCAGCGGGATTCGTGATTCCACAGCGTTCATACCACCTCTGCAGACGGCCTATACAGCAGTGAACGGCAGTCCGCCAGTGCGGACAGCAACCTCGCCAGATCTTCCGACGAATGCGCCGCACTGAAGGTGACCCGCAAACGAGCCTGGCCATCCGGCACCGTCGGCGGCCTGATCGCCGTAACCATCAGCCCTTTTTCCTCCAGAGCCTGACTCAAGGCGAGGGCTGCCCAGTTGTCGCCCACCATGATTGGCTGAATTGGTGTGCGGGACGGCATCAACTCATAGCCCAATGCCGATGCCTCCTGGCGAAACCCTGAGACCAGCATCTGCAGGTGATTGCGACGGCTGTCTTCCCGTTCGATCAGGTCAAGGCTGGCACAGGTCGCCAGTGCGATGGCCGGAGGCATAGCGGTGGTGTAGATGTAGGTGCGGGCTTTTTGTACCAGGTAATCCATCAACAGCTGCGGCCCCGCCACAAAGGCGCCACTGGAACCCACAGCCTTACCCAGGGTACCGATCAGTACCGGAACATCCTCCTCGGATAATCCCAGTTCCATCAGACTGCCTCGCCCCTGAGGCCCTAACACGCCCAGGCCATGGGCGTCGTCCACTACCAGGAGGGCGCCGTGAGCCCGGCACAATGCTGCCAGCTCCCTCAATGGCGCGATGTTTCCGTCCATGCTGAACACCCCGTCAGTCACCACTAATTTATGGCCACCGGTAGCGGCAAGCATGTCGGCCAGGGCGTTCATATCACCATGGGGGTAACGCCGCACCCTGGCGCGGCTGAGGATACAACCATCTATAATGGAGGCATGGTTCAGACGGTCAGAAAAGATGGTATCGCCACGGCCTGCCAGCGCCGAGATAACGCCCATGTTGGCCATGTAACCAGTCGAGAAAAACAGCGCAGCACTGCGGCGGGTAAAATCCGCCAGTCGCACTTCCAGTTGATGATGGGCATCATGGTGACCGCAAATCAGATGTGACGAAGCGCCGCCAAAACCGGTGTTCGGCATGGCGTCGGCGGCGGCCCGAATAATCTCGGGGTGGTTTGCCAACCCCAGGTAATCGTTGCTGCAGAACGACAACAGCGGCACGCCATCGGAAACCAACGCGGGCTGTTGGGGGCCACTGATCTGACGGCGGGTGCGGTAAAGCCCCGCCTGCTTTCGCTCTTTCAACTCTGCCGAGAAGTCACGCATGGTCAGCTCTCACAGGCCTATTGCCTGCCTATGCAGACTCACGGGTAGCATCGTAGAACATGTGGCGGGTCTGTTCGTATTCGACCGCCTCAACAATGGCCTCTTCCGCTTCCTGTTCAGTGCAGGACTGCTCACGCTCCTCGGGCCGAATACCCAGACGCTTGAACAATTCGCGATCCGCGTCCGCCTCGGGGTTGGCGGTCGTCAGCAGTTTCTCGCCATAGAAAATCGAGTTGGCACCGGCCAGGAAACACAGGGACTGCATCTGCTCATTCATATTTTCACGGCCCGCAGACAGTCGCACGTGCGAGGCCGGCATCATGATGCGAGCGACGGCGATGGTGCGGATAAAATCAAACGGGTCCAGGTCTTCCACATTTTCCATCGGCGTTCCCGCCACCTTCACCAGCATGTTCACCGGCACGCTCTCAGGATGGTGGGGCAGATTCGCCAACTGAACCAGAAGGCCGACACGGTCGTCAGGGTCTTCGCCCATACCCACGATGCCGCCGCAGCATACTTTCATGCCAGCATTACGGACATTTTCCAGAGTATCCAGTCGGTCCTGATAGGTGCGGGTGGTAATGATATGGCTGTAGTACTTCTCGGACGTATCCAGATTGTGGTTGTAGTAATCCAGCCCGGCATCCGCCAACTCGTCAGCCTGTTCCTGCTTCAACATGCCAAGGGTCATGCAGGTTTCCAGGCCAAGGGATTTTACCTGGCGCACCATATCCACCACATATTCCATGTTTTTCTTCGTCGGACTGCGCCAGGCCGCACCCATACAGAAGCGGGACGCACCCTTTGCCTTGGCGGCTTTGGCCTCGGCAACCACCTTCTCAATTTCCAGCAGTTTTTCCTTTTCCAGGCCGGTATTGTAGTGACCGCTCTGGGGGCAGTATTTACAGTCCTCCGGACAGGCACCGGTCTTGATGGACAACAGCGTGCTGATCTGCACCTCATTGGGGTCGAAATGCTCACGATGGACGCTCTGGGCCCGGAATAGCAGATCGTTAAACGGCAGTTCAAACAGTGCACGGGCTTCCTGCATGGACCAATCGTGGCGCAGTGGGGTAGCAGGTGCGGTAGAAGGCGCTATAGAGGGTGCATCGGCGTGTGCGGTGGCAGTCATGATTCAGTCCTGTTAACTTTACCGGGATTCTGGTTTACGGATTGAACAGATGATAAAGGGACTGAAATCGCTGTCAACCTTGATAACACCAAAGGTTAACAGCACGAAACGGATTCCGCGCGCTCAAATCAGCATCAAAGGCCTGTTTCCGCTGCGCGGCGGGCAATGCGTGGCCTGCCTGGAACCGCATGCCCATTTCGGGCTCTGCACTCCCTGCCGGCAGGACTTGCCCGCCAACCACTCGCACTGCCGCTGCTGCGCACTGCCTATCGCCTACGCTGGCGATGAACTCACCTGCGGTCAGTGCCTGAAAGACCCACCGCCCTTCAGCCGAATCGTCGCGCCCTGGCGCTATCGATTCCCGGTTGACGGTATGGTCCAGCGCTACAAATACAATGGCCAACGCGCCTATGCCCGCCCCCTGATCCAGGATCTGAGCACTCATCTGACATTGATGCTGGAGACCCATCCTGAACGCACGCCGGACCTGCTTCTGGCCAGCCCGATGCATCCGGCCCGTCGACGAAAACGAGGATTCAATCAAGCGGCGGATATTGCAGAGCACATCAGCCGTCAATCGGGCATTCCCTGGAGCGCTGACCTTGTCGTCAGGAACCGGCGCACCCGGCCACAACGAGGACTGAACCGCGAAGAGCGCCTGGCCAACCTGCGGGGAATCTACCAGGTTACCCGTATACCACCGGCCAGTATTGCCATCGTTGATGACGTGGTCACCACCGGCGCCACTGCACGAAGCCTGGCTGAAGTGCTGCTTGAGGCCGGCGCCAGAGAGGTTCAGATCTGGGCACTGGCAAGAACCCCCGGATAAAGACATGTAAACGCATTAGTCGGCGAGCTGCCCTGCCACTTCATCCGCAATGGGCAAAGCAGCCGTTAATCCCGGCGACTCAATGCCGAACAGGTGCACCAGTCCGGCAACGCCGTGCCGACGTTCTCCGGCGATCCGGAAATCCGCAAACCCACCATCCGGGCCAGCAAGCTTGGGACGAATGCCAGCATAGGCGGGCTGCAGGCGGGACTCGTCCAATGCTGGCCACCAACGGCGAATACTCTCAGCAAACGACCTTGCCCGACCGGGGTCAACCGAGAAGTCCACCCGTTCTATCCATTCGACGTCCGGCCCGAACCGCGCCTGACCAGCTAAATCGAGAGTCAGGTGAACACCGAGGCCACCCGGTTCAGGAATCGGATAGACCAACGATTGAAAGGGGTGGGCGCCGGTATAACTGAAATAGACACCACGGGCCAGCCACTGGCGGGGCGCAATACCGGCTGGCACACCCTTCCAGTTCGTCGCCAGCGGCACCGCGCCCAGCCCGGCTGCGTTCACCACCCGTTGCGCCCTGAGTTCGCAGGGCGCCTGCCCTCCAACCCACAACCGATGCTCTGCATCCCCGGTCACCGCTAGCTCCAGCGGCGCCTGACGAACCAACTGACCGCCGTGATCCTCCAGCTCTCCCAACAACGACAGCATCACACCGTGACTATCGACGATGCCAGTTTCCGGTGAATACAGCGCCTCCTGGGCGGTAACGTCCGGCAGCGATGCCTGTAAGGCCCTGCGGGTTACCCTCTGGAGCGGGACACCATTACAAAGAGCCTGGCCCGCGATAGTCTCGAGCCTCTCCACCTGCGACGCGCCATTGGCAACAATCCACTTACCGGTTCTGCGGTGGTCGATGCCACGCATCTGGCAGTACTCATACAACATCCGGCGACCACGAACACACAGCCGTGCCTTGAGGGAGTCCTCGGGATAATAGATGCCAGCATGGATAACCTCTCTGTTGCGGGATGACAAACCCTCGCCAAAGTGGGCTCCGGACTCCAACACCAGCACGTCCCTGCCCTGCATGGCCAGCGTTCTGGCCACCGCGAGACCAACAACACCTGCACCGATTACCACAGTATCTGCCTGTAATGTGTCTCTATTCGTCATCTGCTTTGAAGTCACCCCTATGGTCTTTCGATCGATTGTCAGCATCACCAACACGCTCGGTGGCTAAAAAGCCCGAATCGCATTACGGTGTCGCCCCCGAAACGTTATACTTGGCCGTGAATTGAGTGCACGGAGCAGGGAACCGATGTCTGACAGGAAGCAGTTTATTATTGTAATGCTGGTGGCGGCCATATTTGTTGGCTGGCTTGGTTGGCGAGGCTTTGAAGTCATCAGCCTGAACCAGGCGCTCAAGGCCGATGAAATGGTGGCCAACTACCCTTATCAGCATCGGGTTCTCAGGGTTGAAGGAGGGACCGCCATCATGAGCTCACTGCGTTCCCATGAAACCTCGACACACGAAGCACTCACCACCATTTTTCCGAGCATGCGTAACCTGGGAGACAATGATCGTGACTGGCAACGGGCCGAGCGAGAATTGGCCCAGGTCCAGGCCAAGGCTGGCAACATCGTCCTCAGCGCGTCTGGCATTGATCGGGTGCGATGGGAACTGGACGAAAACTGGTATCACCTCGCCAGCATGCAGTCCCAACAGAATTCGAGATACTAAACCTTATTTATGACCGAAACCTCCAGTCATCCTTACGACGCCCTTACACCCGATACCATTCTCGATGCCTTGGAAGACGCCAGATTTGTGGTCAGTGGACGTCTATTTGCTCTCAACAGCTACGAAAACCGCGTTTACCAGATTGGCATTGAAGACCAGCCGCCAGTCATCGCCAAGTTTTACCGTCCGGGGCGCTGGAGCGAAGCCCAAATCCGGGAAGAACATCAGTTTACCGGTCAGTTGCTCAACGCGGATATTCCGGTCGTGGCGCCCATGACTATGCCCTCTGGCGATACTCTAGGCCGCTGTGGAGATTTTCTTTTTGCGGTGTTTCAGCAGCGGGGCGGGCAAGCCCCCGACACCAGCGTGGCAGACACTCTGTACCGTCTTGGCCAATGGCTGGGCCAGCTCCACAATATTGGTGACACTGACCATTTCAACCATCGCCCGGTCATGTCGATTCTTTCAGGCATTGAGGAAAACCATCAATTCCTTACGGAAAACCGCTGGATTCCGGACGACCTCCGACCTGCGTGGGACTCGCTGATCCCCGATCTTGTAGACCATTGCGCCCGTCGGATCGACGACGCTGGCGAGGTGCATTCCCTGAGAATTCACGGTGACTGCCACGCCGGCAACATTCTCTGTCGCGAGGAGCAGATGCTGTTTGTCGACCTGGACGATTGCCGCACCGGACCGGCCATTCAGGATCTCTGGCTGTTGCTGAACGGCGATGACGTTGAACGCGGCCAGCAATTTGGCGAGTTGCTGGAAGGCTACGAGATGTTCCGCGATTTCAATCGTCGCGAGCGGCACCTGATAGAGCCCATGCGCTGTTTCCGGCAGATTTCCCACTGCACCTGGCTGGCCAAACGCTGGGACGACCCCGCCTTCCCGCGTTTCTTCCCCTGGTTTGCCCAGCCGCGTTTCTGGTCCGACCAGATCCTGTCACTTCGGGAACAACTGGCGGCGCTACAGGCCCCTTCCATTCATGTACCCGGCCAATATTAAGGCCGCTATTACCGACAGACCGGAGACCAACCGATGAGCCAGAGTGAGGCCCGATTTACCGCCCGCAGCCTGATTGTCACTGCCATTGCCACCATCATCGTCACCATTGTGGCCTTGGAGGCCAGCGGACGAATTGATCATGCCGACAACAAGGATCATGTACCCGTGGGCGAATTCGAGGCCGTTCACATCAAACCTGGTGAAGAGTTCCGCATGTCGCCCAAATCATCGGAGCTTCACGCTGTCTGTGAACAGGGGTACCTGGCCATCGCCGCCGATGTGGACCCGGATTTCAGGGGCATCCTCGTTGATTACAAGAACCGGGGCGTACGCTGCAGCCGAGGCCCGACACCCGCACACGACAGGCCTGTCCATGAGGGCCAGGAGCCAGCAGACAATGGCTGACAGGAACAAGAAACCGGGCCAGGCGCTGGACCGTCTGTTCGCCAACGAGCGGGAAACCGGGGAGTTCCGGTTTGATACGTCGGTAGCGCGGGTGTTCCCGGACATGATCCGGCGCTCGGTGCCGGGTTACACCACGATCATTCCGATGATTGAAGTAATCACCGAACAATACGCCCGCCCGGGCAGCCACTGCTATGATCTCGGCTGCTCCCTCGGTGCCTCAACGCTGGCCATGCGTCACGGTATTGGCGACCGCGACTGTGCGCTTATTGGGGTAGACAACTCCGCTGCCATGATTGAACGCTGCGAGCACTACATCGCCCTGGATGACCACCCATTGCCGGTTTCTCTGCGGTGCGAAGACATTCTCGACACACCGATTGAGAACGCTTCTGTCACCACTCTGAACTTCACGCTACAGTTTGTGGCGCCAGACCGGCGCGCAGAACTGATGAGCCGTATTGCCAATGCCACCTTGCCCGGCGGCGTATTGATTCTGTCCGAGAAAATCCGCTTCGAATCCGATACCGAGCAATCAACACAAACGCAACTCCACCACGAATTCAAGCGGGCTAACGGCTATTCCGACCTGGAGATCAGCCAAAAACGCTCCGCTCTGGAGCAGGTGCTGATCCCCGAAACCCTGGCCGAACACCGGGAAAGACTGATGAGCGCGGGATTCAGTCAGGTAATGGTTTGGTACCAGTGTTTCAATTTTGTCTCCATGCTCGCCATTAAATCGCACTGAACGGAGTTTTCATGACGACCTTCGACTGGCAGGGGTGCTTTGCCTCGCTGCTTGACGACCTCGATAGCCGTGGCCTCGATCACTGGCGTAAGCAGTTGCAGCTACAGTTGCGAAAACGCTTTGAAGACAACCCCCACGGTGATGTTGCGCGCTGGATGCAGGCGCTGGGTACGTTACCCGACATTCCTGACGTAAATGCGGATATGAACCGGTCAGCCGTTACCCTAAGTTGCGGCCAGCCCCTTTCAATGGAAGGCCGTGCTCAGCTTGAAGAGGGGCTGCGAGGGCTGATGCCCTGGCGCAAGGGCCCGTTTGACTTTTTCGGCACCCATATCGACACCGAATGGCGTTCCGACTGGAAATGGGACCGGGTCGCGCCCTACCTGTCAGATCTGAGTGGTCGGCAGATACTGGATGTCGGTTGCGGCTCGGGGTATCACTGCTGGCGTATGCTGGGCGAGGGGGCCGGCAGGGTGATTGGCATCGACCCGGGGCTGTTATTCCTGTTCCAGTTTCTCAGCGTCAAACAGTATGCAGGCCAGGAGCAGCGCATTGATCTGCTCCCTGTGCGCGTGGAGGATCTGCCGCCAAAGCTGGAAGCGTTCGACACCACCTTCTCTATGGGCGTGCTTTACCACCGGCGCTCACCACTGGATCACCTACTGGAACTAAAGGACACACTCCGCCCCGGCGGGGAACTGGTACTGGAAACGCTGATAGCGGACGGGCCAGAGGGCTACAGCCTGATGCCGGAGGATCGATACGGTCGGATGCGTAACGTCTGGTTCCTGCCCAGCTGCGACACGTTGCTACGCTGGCTGGACCGCACCGGTTTCCGCAACGCTCGCGTGGTGGACGTGACTGAAACCACGATTGAGGAACAACGCAGCACCGACTGGATGCGATTCCAGTCGCTGCAGGACTTTCTCGACCCGAACGACCCAACGAAGACCGCGGAAGGTTATCCGGGCCCGAAAAGGGCGACGGTTGTCGCGGACAAGCCCTGAAGCTGCTCGCGACAACCCGGGGATTATTCGCCGAAGGGGTGGCGGAGAATGACCGTCTCTACCCGGTCAGGACCGGTGGAAATGATATCGATTGGTGCCTCGATCTGCTCTTCCAGGAAACGGATATAGGCCCTGGCATTCTCCGGTAACTGGTCCAGGCCAGTCAGACCTACTGTGCTCTCCTGCCAACCCGGAAGCTCTGCGTACACCGGCTCGATGTCCTTGTAGGTATCGCAACCGATCGGCGGGCGGGTAATCTCGCCGTTTGGCGTTTTGTAGCCAATGCACACCTTCACCGTGTCCATACCATCGAGCACGTCCAGCTTGGTCAGGCAGATACCGGATACACTGTTAATCTGGATGGCATGACGCAGTGCAACCGCATCAAACCAGCCACAACGGCGTGAACGCCCGGTAGTGGTGCCAATCTCGTTACCCTTGACCGCCAGGTGATGGCCCATATCATCAAACAGCTCGGTTGGGAACGGACCTGAACCCACACGGGTCGTGTAAGCCTTGGTGATCCCCAGCACGTAATCCAGGAACAGCGGTCCGAAACCGGACCCGGTCGCAGTGCCGCCGGCCGTGGTATTGGATGAGGTGACGTATGGATAGGTACCCAGATCAATGTCCAGCAGCGACCCTTGCGCACCTTCAAAGAGGATGTGTTCGCCGCGCTTGCGAAGGTCATGGAGAATATCCGTGACGTCGGCAGACATGGGTAGAATTTCCTCCCCCATGGACATCAGCTCGGAAAACGCCTGATCAATGTTTTCGGGCTCTTCCTTGAAGTACTCAGTCAGCACGAAGTTATGATAGGACATGATTTCCTGGAGCTTTTCTTTAAAGCTTTTCGGATCACACAAGTCCCCAACGCGAACCCCACGGCGAGATACCTTATCTTCGTAGGCCGGTCCAATACCGCGACCGGTGGTACCAATCTTGTCGACACCTCGCGCCCGCTCGCGCGCCTGATCAATACGAACGTGGGTCTTGAGGATGACCGGGCACGCCAGACTGATCTTCAGGCGTTCGCGCACAGCAACCCCATTGCCTTCGAGTTCGCGGACTTCCTTCAGCAACGCTTCCGGAGAGAGCACGACGCCGTTACCGATCAAGCACTGGACATTCTGGCGAAGAATGCCAGACGGAATCAGATGAAGAGCGGTTTTCTTGCCTTCAATAACCAGGGTATGGCCGGCATTATGGCCGCCCTGAAAGCGCACTACCGCCGCAACCTTATCGGTCAGCAGATCAACAATCTTGCCTTTTCCTTCATCACCCCATTGGGTGCCCAGCACTACAACGTTTTTACCCATAACTCTCTCTCAATGCGGCCTCGACAAACGACGGGGTGCCCGCAGGTTTACCTGTAAATGAGTGGTCCGACCCCAAAGGTCATCAGTCCAGCTGCTCCACGACCCACTGGCCGTCACGCTTCACCAGGGCACGGTCGCAATTGCGCGAGCCTGGATCAACGCCTTCGTCTTCCGGCAGGGCGCGGATAACCGTCTCCGTCATCCGCAGGCCGGAAATCACACCATCCAGCGCAGGGTCTTCGGTGGCTGGCGCCCATATTGCTTTTCCGGCGCGGCCGGCTCGCTGGCCAAGCGAGACCAGCGCACGAATATCAAGACTGAACCCCGTCGCCGGACGGGCGCGGCCGAAATCACTGCCAATGGCATCGTAGCGGCCACCCTTGGCAACTGCGTCGCCGTGCCCTGGCACATAGGCCGCGAACACCAACCCGGTGTGATAGTTGTATCCACGAAGCTCACAAAAATCGAACCCGAAGCTTACTTCTGGAAAGCTAGCCGCCAGCATGTCCGCCACTCGATCCAGTTGATCCAATGCCTGACGAAGCGGTTCCGGCGCACCCTCAAGAATGCGTTTCGCCTCACGCAGGGCTTCCTTTCCACCACTGACTCTGGCCAGCTCCCTGAGCATGCCTCCAGCGGAACCACGTGGGCACCCGCCAAGCAGTTCATCCAGTTCCGGCACCGATTTACGGGCCATGGCATCAAAGATTGCCGCGCCGGTATCTCGATCAAACCCTGCTTCTCCCACCAACGTCTCGTAGATCGCGACATGGGCGAGATCCAGATGGATCCGGGGCAAACCCGACACCCGCAGGGTTTCAAGCATAAGGCTGATCACTTCCAGATCCGCCGATTCGGAGGCACTGCCGAACAACTCGCAACCAGCCTGAATGGGCGTGCGCCCCGTCAGCATATGGCGTGGCCGGGTATGGAGCACGTGCCCGGCATAACACAGCCTTGTGATACCTTCCTGGCCGAGGGTATGGGCGTCAATGCGCGCCGCCTGTGGAGTCATGTCCGCACGCAGCCCCATCATCCGGCCAGTCAGCTGGTCGGTCAGCTTGAAGGTCTGGAGCTCCAGGTCGTGGCCGGTCCCGGTGAATAGCGACTCGAGGTATTCAATCAACGGCGGGATAACCAGCTGGTAACCCCAACGCTGGCAGGTATCCATTACATCCCGGCGCAGGGATTCAATCTGTCCAGCCAGTGGCGGAAGAATGTCTTCCACGCCATCCGGCAGTAGCCAGCGATCAGATACTGTCATGAGATTCGGTTGTCCGTTCTGTCCCGGGGCGGAAACTCTTGCCACGAGAGTGCACAGGATTTAGGGCGATGCTCGGGGAAAGATAAAAACCCGAACCAAAACCGGCAGAATTTTACACTGTTGGCAGGCACAAAAAAACCGGAATACCGAGGTATTCCGGTTTTGTCGTTGCCACCGTCGTGGTTAGCGGTTGCCCTGAGGGTCCTTCAGGAACTTCAGGAAGTCGCTATCGGTGTCGATGACCATGATGTCGTCTTCGTTGGCGAAGGTATTCTGATAGGCTTCCAGACTGCGATAGAAGCTATAGAACTCGCTATTAGAACCGTACGCATCGGCGTAGATCTGAGCGGCCTGCCCATCGCCTTCACCGCGCATTTCCTCTGCCTTGGCAAAGGCTTCCGCCAGAATAACGGTGCGCTGGCGATCAGCATCCGCACGGATACCCTCAGCCAACTCGCGACCGCGAGAGCGGAACTCCTGTGCCAGCTTCTCACGCTCCGTGGCCATTCGACGATAAACGTTCTGGCTTACCTGCCCCGGGAATTCAATGGCCTTGACGCGGATATCCACCACTTCAATGCCAAATTCCTTGAGCGACGTTTCGTTCACCCGGTCACGCAGGGTATGCATCAGCTCGTCGCGCTGGCCGGAAACAACCTCGACCATGGTCCGAACACCGAACTCATCCCGCAAGCCGTTGTCCACCCGGGACAGCAGCAGCTCGGAGGCGCGATACTCGTCACCGCCGGTGGCACGGTAGAACTGGTCCACGTCGCGAATCTTCCAGGCGATGTAGGAGTCCACATCAAGGGGCTTCTTCTCGATGGTCAGATACTGACGCGACGGAAGGTCGGTAGTCAGCAGGCGGATATCGAACTCGCGCACCTGATCAATCACCGGCACCTTGAAATGAATACCCGCTTTGATGTCTGTTTCGATCAGCTCACCAAACCGAAGCAGCACACCCCGGTGGGTTTCCGGAATAATGTACACACTGGAGAGCGTAACGAGTACGACAATCAGGGCACCAGCAAGGCCTACAATACTTTTGGGTCCCAACATTATCTGCTCCTCCGAACGCCAGTATCCTGCCTGCCACGCAGCTCCTGAATCACTTGGTCTGACAAGGTCTTGATGTCGATATCACCACTGCCGGCGCCGCCAGAACGGTTCTGGTTACCAGTATTGGTGCCAGAGCGGTTGGTCAGCTTGTCCAGAGGCAGATACATCATATTGTCGCTACTCTGGGTGTCCACCAGCACTTTGCTGGTATTTGACAGAACCCCTTCAAGCGCCTGGATATACATACGCTCGCGAGTGACTTCCGGGGCGGTCTGATACACATCGAGAACCGCCAGGAAGCGCGAGGTCTCACCACGGGCACGCTCAATAACCTCTTCCTTGTAGGCCGCCGCTTCTTCGGTCAGGCGTTGTGCCCGGCCACGGGCCTCAGGGACCACCTTATTACGGTAGGTTTCCGCCTCTTCCTTAACCTGCTGCTCGTCCTCACGGGCGCGCTGCACTTCACGGAAGGCATCCTGCACCGCGTCGGGCGGCTGGGTGCTCTCGACGTTCACACGAACAATGGTCAGGCCAGTACCGTATTCTTCAAGGAAACTCTGAAGGCGCTGCTCAACGCGAACGGCCAGCTCCGCACGACCTTCTGTCAACACGTCATCGAGAGTCGAGCTACCAACTTCGTGACGCAAAGCACTGTCAGTAGCAAAGGCCAGCGCCTGGTTGGAATCACGGACGTTCAGCACGTAAGACTTAGCATCACCAACACGATACTGAACCTGAAGGTCAACGGAGACGAGATTTTCATCCTGCGTCAACATCTGTCCCGTGGATTCGGCGTTCCGTACGTTGGTCACTCTGACCAGATGCACGCTATCGATCAACGGAACCTTGAAACGCAGGCCAGGCGTTTCGGTACGACTGAACTCGCCGAAGCGCAACACGACCGCGCGCTCCTGTTCGTTCACGGTGTAGAACGACTGAAAAATGACGTATCCGGCAAAAATAATTGCCGCCAGCGCAAGGATGGCACCGAAGCCGCCGGCACCACCGCCCGAGGATGAGCTGCCGCCATTGCCTCCGGACTTATTGCCCTTGCCACCCAGCAAGCGATTGAGCTTGTCGAGACCCTTTTTCAGCGCCTCGTCCAGGTCCGGTGGGCCCTGATCATTTCCGCCACGACCGCCACCGGTACCCCAAGGGTCATTGTCGTTGCGATTTCCACCCGGTTCATTCCAGGCCATAGTGTTCTCCGTTCCAAACTAATCGAATGGCTGCAAATACTAGGGATTTATAAGCGCCCCGGCAATAGCACAGCCGGCCTATGTACGTTGTTCTTCAAGCCTTACATCATTTTCGCGCACGCCAGCGCGGCTCAAAAGCTGTAACCAGTCACGATGCTGCAGACGAACTTCCAGCACCGAATCTCCGCTATTGCGGTGGCTTTCTGTCACGACAGAGCCCGCTTCATGCAAAAGCGCCCGCAACTTGCCATCCGTTGGCCCCAGCAGCACGAACTGATGGATAACATCTTCTGCTAATCGCTCAACAATGGTATCGAACAGGCCTTCAAGCCCTTCCCCGGTTACCGCAGAAACCCAGACACGCACGGGAACACCGTCTTCGTTGCGCTCAACCCGTGGCTGGAAATTATCCAACAGGTCGATCTTGTTGAACACTTGCAGCACCGGAATCTCATCGGCACCAATCTCTGCCAGCACCTCTTCCACCTGCTCCATGTTCTCGTCACGCCGGTGATCGTGGCAGTCGATTATGTGAAGCAAAATAGAGGCTTCTGTGGTTTCTTCCAGGGTGGCACGGAAGGCTTCAACCAATTTGTGGGGAAGGTGACGGATAAAGCCGACCGTGTCGGCCATTACGACCGGGCCAATGTCCGGAAGTTCCAGGCGCCTCAATGTTGGATCCAGGGTCGCAAAGAGCTGATCCGCCGCATAAACGGTTGATGTTGTTATTCGGTTAAACAACGTGGACTTGCCCGCGTTGGTATACCCCACCAGTGAGACGGTTGGAATATCCGCGCGCATCCGGGCCCGGCGCCCCTGGTTGCGCTGTTTGCGGACTTTTTCAAGGCGGCGATGAATGGCCTTGATACGCTCCCGCAGCAACCGCCGATCAGTCTCTAGCTGGGTTTCACCTGGGCCACGCAGGCCGATACCACCTTTCTGGCGCTCCAGGTGCGTCCAGCCCCGAATGAGGCGGGTCGACATATGCTCGAGTTGAGCCAACTCTACCTGGAGCTTACCTTCATGGGTACGAGCCCGCTGAGCAAAGATGTCCAGAATAACGCCGGTGCGGTCGAGCACACGACATCTCAGTTCGCGCTCGATGTTTCGTTCCTGACTGGGGCTGAGTGCATGATTGAAAAGCACCACATCCGCTTCGTTGGCGGTCACCGCATCGCGAATCTCTTCCAGCTTCCCCTCGCCAACAAACAATCTCGGACTGGGCTGCTTGCGTGAACCAGTTACAACACCGACGGGCTCGACGCCGGCGGACCAGACCAGTTCACGGAACTCACCCAGATCCTCAGCTTCTTCGTGTGAGGAAAACTCGATATGAACGAGAATCGCCCGTTCACCAACGTCGGGACGCTCAAACAAGTAGTAACAACTCCAAGTCAGTCAGGCTGCACCTGTTACCAAAACAAACACCCGCGGCCCTCGGAGCCTATTCAGGCCCTTCGGGAGCGCGGGTGACAACACCGGTGTTACCGGATAAATCAATCTTCAGATTCTTCTCCGCCTGGGGCCTGTGGCGGGATACGAACATTCCGCGCGGGCACCACAGTGGAAATAGCATGCTTGTAGACCATCTGGCTGACAGTGTTTTTCAGCAAAATCACGAACTGGTCAAAAGACTCGATCTGGCCCTGAAGCTTGATACCATTGACCAGAAAGATGGAAACCGGAATGCGTTCCTTGCGTAATGCATTAAGGTAAGGGTCTTGTAGAGAGTGCCCTTTTGACATGTGTATTCTCCTGTTTATAAGTAAAGGCAGATCGTCAACTTCAATTGTTAAATGTGGTGCGAAATTCAATAATTTTCAAGGCAGTGTCTGATATAAGTTTGTCGCCACTGTCCAACCAGTCCACGTCGGACCACTTTCGCAACCAGGTCAGCTGTCGCTTGGCAAGTTGCCGGGTAGCGGCAACGCCCTTGTCCACCATGGTGTCATAATCATAATCACCGGCGAGATGGGCCCAGCCCTGGCGATATCCGACACAACGCATGGAAGGCAAGCCAGTACTCAAGTCACCCCTGGCCATCAGCGCCCTGACCTCATCAAGAAAGCCTGCATCCAGCATGGCATTGAAACGCAGAGCTATTCTTTCGTGGAGTATCCGCCTTTCGGCGGGAGCCATCGCAAGCTGCACTACAGTATACGGAAGAGACGGCGATTCGTCTGCCTGCCATTGGGTGAAATAGGTGTAATCCTCAATGCCCCCACTGTTCTGGCCATTTTCTACCTGCCCTCTACTCGCCTTGTCCTGCCATATTGAGGAAATCGGCCGCCCCGTCAGACGAATCACCTCAAGTGCCCGAATGAGTCGCTGTCGGTTATTCTGATGAATGAGCCTGGCCGCCACCGGGTCCCGTCGTTCCAGCTCCTGGTAGAGGGCACCCCAGCCTCGCTCCCTGGCTTCCTTTTCAAGCGTTTCTCTGACGCCCGGATCAGCAGACGGCAGGTCGGACATACCATGCAGCAAAGCCTTGAAGTACATCATGGTGCCACCCACCAATAATGGAATCCGTCCCGCTGACGTAATGTCGTTCATTTCACGCAGGGCATCTCGGCGAAAGTCCGCTGCTGAATACGTTTCCGCCGGGTCACAGATATCAATTAACCGGTGTGGCGCCTGGGAGAGTTCCTCTTGCGAGGGCTTGGCGGTCCCAATGTCCATACCTCGGTAAATCATCGCCGAATCAACGCTGATGATGTCGCAAGGCAGTTTCTGGCAGAGCTCGATGGCCAGATCGGTCTTGCCCGAGGCAGTCGGACCCATCAGGCATATGGCAAGGGGCTTTGCGCCTTTAGCGGGTGATACCGTCATACCGGCGCTAACGCCCACGCAGGAACAATTTGTCCAGCTCGGACAGGGTGACCACGGTCCAGGTGGGCCGGCCATGGTTACACTGACCGCTGCGCTCAGTGGCTTCCATATCCCGTAACAGGGTGTTCATTTCCGGAATGGTCAGCTGTCGATTGGCACGGACAGAACCGTGACACGCCATGGTGCCAAGCAATTCGTGTGTTACCGCCTCAACACGGTCGCTTTCGCCGTTCTCAATCAGATCCGACAGCACATCCCTAACCAGTTGTTCGGTGTCTGCACCCCGCAACAGTGCGGGCACCTGCCTCACGGCGAGGGTTTCAGGGCCGATACGCTCCACCCGCAATCCCAACAGCAAAAGCTCTTCACCATGAGTTTCCGCCAATGCCGCCTCTTTCTGGCTGACAGCCAGGGAGACCGGCACCAGCAGCGGCTGACTCTTCAGATCCTGAGCGTCCAGCGCACGCTTCATACGCTCATAGGTAATGCGTTCATGAGCAGCATGCATATCCACCACGATCATGCCCTGGCGACTCTGGGCAAGGATATAGATTCCGTGCAGCTGGGCAATGGCGTAGCCAAGGGGCGGCTCATCGCTGCCGTCCTGCGGCGGCGTAGGCTCGGCAACCGCCAAATCACCGGATTCGGACATCGCTGTCTGCGTGCCGGTTCCACCGCCTTCATTCAGGGACTGATAAAACGCCATCTGATCGCGGGCATGCCAATCATGCTGCGGAGGTCTCGGATTCCAGGAAAAACCGGCATGCTGCGAACTGCCGGGATTTGAATATGGATCCGAGGCGGGCTGGTGATTGACCCCGGGCATGGCAGCCTGAACACCAAAACCACCAGATGCCGTGCCAGCTTCCCGACCATGGGACTGGGCTACCGCGCCCTTAAGATGATCATCCGGGCGCACATCCGCCAGGGCCTTATGGAGCGTCCGGAAAATGAAATCGTGAACCAGGCGCCCATCGCGGAAACGCACTTCGTGCTTGGTAGGGTGAACATTCACGTCCACGTTCGCCGGATCAACCTCCAGATACAGCACGAATGCCGGGTGACGGTTGTTGTAAAGCACATCCCGGTATGCCTGACGTACGGCATGAGCCACCAACCGATCCCGTATCACCCGCCCATTGACGAAAAAGTATTGCAGATCCGCCTGACTGCGGGAGAAAGTGGGCAAGGCGACCCATCCCCACAGTTTAAGACCCGTGGCCTCGGCGTCGATTATAACGGCATTGTCGATAAACTGCTGACCACAGAGGGACCCGATCCGCCGCTCCCGGTCCAGCGGATTCTCCGCCGGCCTGAGGCTCTGGACCACGCGCTGGTTATGTCGAAGCGTAAACCCGGTATCGAAACGGCTCAGAGCCTGGCGGCGAATGCATTCTTCAACATGGTTGAACTCGGTCTTTTCAGTGCGGAGAAACTTGCGGCGAGCCGGGGTATTGAAGAACAGGTCCCGAACTTCCACCGTTGTGCCCACCGGATGGGCAGCCGGGGAAATGCTGGCGTCCATGTCGCGCCCTTCCACTTCCACCCTGGAGGCCGCCTCCTGACGCTCTGTGCGTGATGTCAGCGCCAGCCTGGAAACCGAACTGATACTGGCCAGGGCCTCCCCCCGGAACCCCAGGGAAGCCACCGCTTCAAGATCTTCAAGATCTTCAATCTTGCTGGTGGCATGACGACTGAGCGCAAGGGGCAGATCCGACTCATCAATGCCGACGCCGTCATCACGCACCCGGATCAGTTTTACTCCCCCCTGCTCCACCTCGATATCGACCCGGCGAGCGCCGGCATCAAGCGCGTTTTCTACCAGTTCTTTCACGACCGAAGCCGGGCGCTCAACCACCTCACCGGCAGCAATCTGGTTTGCCAGGCGGGGCGTCAGTAATCGAATGGAGGGCATGTTACCAGGGGACCTCGTGTCAGGATGCAGGAATACGAATGGTTTGCCCTACCATAACACGGTCATCATTGAGGCCGTTATACTGCATCAGCTCGCTGACGGTTGTCTGATTTTCCCGAGCGACGCCCGAGAGCGTATCACCCCGGCGAATCCGGTACTGACTGACGCTGCCATCGCCGCGGCCGTTCTGCTTCTGCCAAGCCAATAAAGTGCCCGGCGGGGGCGTTTTCTGGAAGTAGTCATCGATGCCCCGAAATACTGCCTGGGATAGCTTTTCACGGTACCAGGCGCTGGAGAGATTCTGCTCTTCCTTGGGATTCGAGATGAATCCCGCCTCGACAAGAACAGAAGGAATATCCGGCGACTTCAAGACTGCAAACGCGGCCTGCTCAACACCTTTTTTGTGAAGCTTGGCGACACTACCAAGCCTTCCGAGGATGGAGTCCCCGACACCCAGGCTGGAATTGATACTGGCGGTCATGGATAGATCCAGCAGCACGCCGGCCAGCATGTCATCCCGACCGTCAAGGGACACCCCACCGGCGCCGCCAATCAAGTCAGAACGGTTCTCGGTCTTCGCCAGCCAACGGGCGGTTTCACTGGTGGCGCCCCGCTGCGACAACGCAAACACCGAAGCGCCACGGGGTTGTGGCGTGCGGAAAGCGTCCGCATGAACAGATACGAACAGGTCGGCATTGTGTTTTCTGGCCAGTAACGTTCGGCTACGAAGATCGATATAGTAGTCGCCCGTACGGGTGAGTTTGGCGGTATACCCGGGTTTGGCATCAATCAGGTCCGCCAGGGTTTTTGACATTCTCAGCACCACGTCTTTTTCACGGGTGCCACGGGGGCCTATCGCGCCCGGGTCCTCGCCGCCGTGGCCGGCATCAACCACCACGATAATGTCCCGCTTGCCGTTGGTGTTCTCGGTGACCGTTGGCTCAGAGGGCTTTCGGGCCTTCAGGCCGCCCTCGTCGATCAGATCCACGACCAGCCGGTGACCATACTGCTGATTGGGTTCGAGCTGAAAGCTGCGAGGCTTGATGTCACTCTTCAAATCCAGAACCACCCGGAGGTCATTACCGTTGCGCGGGGCGCTTCGAATACGTTGCACGGGGCTGCCCGAGAGATCGAGCTTGTCAAAATCGGCCTTGAGCGTCGTGTTCTCGAGGTCAATCACCAGGCGCGAAGGTCCGGACAGGGCAAACACTTTGTGACCAACCTTGTCGGCGACATCCAGTACCAGTCGGGTATGGTCCGGCGCAGGCCAGATCCTCACGCCTTCCACGTTAACGCCCGCCATGGTTGCCATAGGAGACAACAGAGCCAGCATTACAACACCGGCCTGACACCATCTGGAGAACATTCTTGCCATCATCTTCCTGTCCACCTGCACTGATCACACATAATTAACCTCAATGACTCGACAATGGTATTGCGGCAAGCCTGGCCTGTAGCTCCACGCCCACAGCCGTTGCCGCCGAGACCAGCGCTTTGCGCCCATCTCCACTGACACTCAAACGTATCCAAAGGTCAGAATCCGGAAGGATTCCCTGACCCCGTTCGGGCCACTCAATCAAACAAAGGCTCTGGCCCTGAAAGTAATCACGTATACCCATGTATTCCAGCTCCTCCGGATCCCCCAACCTGTACAGGTCGAAGTGGTAAGCGGGAGGGCTCAGGTGCTCGTACGGCTCCACAATGGTATACGTCGGGCTTTTAACAGCCCCTTCGTGGCCAAGGCCACGCATAACTCCACGGCTCAGAGTTGTCTTTCCCGTACCCAGGTTGCCCTCGAGAAACACCATGGCTCTGTGACCCGCCTGAACCACAGCCCTAGCGAGCACCCTTCCAAGATTTTCCGTTGCCGCCTCATCTTCTAGAAACAGTGAGAGCTCCCGCGCTGCAACGTCCATCATTCCTCCCCACCGACGCCAACCGAACGACGATTCGGCTGACGCTCAAAATCCACCAATACCTGTGACAGGGCCTCAATAACGTCCATAGGCAGCAGCCCCATATAACCGCGCGTTTCCGAAGCAAGGTCCGCCGCCGCCAGATGCAATGCAGCCCCTGCCGACGCTGCAACACGGGCATCGTTCAGTTGGGCGTACAAACTACCCAGTACGCCCGAAAGAACATCCCCCATACCACCGGTCGCCAAGCCAGGATTGCTGCCGCTGACGACGTCCGGCTCTGCGCCTCCACCTGCCACCACCGTGCCGGCACCCTTAAGCAACACTACTCCGCCAAACATCTGAGACATTCGCCCGGCAGCGCCTACACGATCCTCTTCAATTTCCACCACATCACACGCCAGAAGCCGTGCCGCCTCTCCGGGATGCGGGGTAAGGATATGATTGTCTGCCGGCTGCGCCACCCTTGAGGCCATCAGGTTGAGCGCGTCTGCATCGAGCACTCGTGGCTTACCGCTCGCAACGACCTGCTGGAGCATCTGCTGCCCCCAGGCGCCCTGACCGATGCCAGGACCACAAACAATGACATCCGCCGCCTCAATCAGCGGCGGCAGTTCAGAACCATGAATCAGCCCCTGCACCATGACCGATGGACAACGAGCGAGAGCAGGTGAAACGTATTCCGGGCGCGTGGCCAGGGTAACCAGTCCAGCCCCGCTTCTTGCCGCTGCTTCAGCCGCCAATAGGCCGGCACCACCAAAACCCCGGTCCCCTGCCACCACGAGCACATGCCCGAAACGCCCTTTGTGCGCGGTTCTTGATCGCCTGGGAATGACTGAACGGATCGATGGCCAGTCAACCCGGGTAGCCAAGGGCTGCTGACCACTCTCGGAGGCCCAGTCATCGGTATCCAGGGACTCGAACAGGATATCACCCCCACACTCGGCCCCTTGCCCTGTGAACAGGCCTGCCTTGAGCCCAATAAAGGTTACCGTTGCGTCAGCCCGTATCGCCTGTCCGGCCACCGCTCCGGTGGTTGCGTTCAACCCGGACGGCAAATCAATCGCCATAATCGGCGCGGGCGCCTCATTGCACGCGTCGATCACAGCCCCAAAGGGCTCTCTGGGAGCACCCGTTACGCCGGTTCCCAGCATGGCATCCACGATTAACCCGGCGCTGGCAATTGACCGCTGCACATCGCCATCGCCAAGAGCCGAAAATTCCCGCACTTTTACTCCATCAGCTACGGACTTTTGCCAGGCTTTGTGGGCATCACCTGACAACTTCCCCGTCGACGCAACGGCTATACAGTCCACGTCCCAACCATGACGAACCGCGTTTGCCGCAACCAGATAGCCGTCACCACCGTTGTTACCGGCACCACAAAGCACCAGGACCTTGCCCGGCTCAGGCCACTTGCGCACCAGCCTGCGAAACGCACCGGCGGCCGCTGCCTGCATAAGGTCAAACCCGTCTACCCCTTGTTGATCAATCACATAGCGATCAATCTCCCTCACCGCATCGGCGGAGTAGAGGTCTTCTGGTAAACTGTGACCACCAGACAGGGGCATGAAAGTCGGCTCCCGCTAAAGAATTCGGATTAAGAAAAACGGCCAGATACCTGTAAAGAATAGCAAAACAGTGGAAAAGGTCATAACTTAATCAAATTAAACTTCGTTACCGTTCGCGCCACCGGGAAAACCGGTCGCCACTCGACTGGTATTTCATGACCAAATCGACCGATCACAACCTGAACCAACTACCGGAACAGATCCGAGCCTGGGCCCTGGAACTGGGGTTCAGCGACGCCGGCATTACCCTGCCGGACACTGGCGCCCACGGACAGCGCCTGAAGGATTGGCTGCGGGCAGGATTTCACGGTGAAATGTCGTACATGGAAGACCATGGCGACAAACGCTATACCCCAACCTCGCTGGTGGAAGGGACGCAAAGGGTCATTTCCGTACGGCTCGACTACCTGCCCGCGCCCGACAGCCCGGGGCGAATACTCACTAACCCGGAAAAGGCCTACGTCACCCGCTATGCCACTGGGCGTGATTATCACAAGCTGATGCGAAAACGACTGGCAACCCTGGCAAAGCGCATAGACGAGGCGGTATCTGGATACGATTACAGAGCCTTCGTTGACAGCGCACCCGTGCTCGAAAGAGCCTTGGCACAGCGCGCGGGATTGGGCTGGATTGGCAAGAACAACATGCTGATTCATCCGAAAGCGGGGTCGTTCTTTTTCCTTGGCGAGATTTTCACCAGCGCGCCATTACCGCTGGACGAACCATTTGAAAAGGAACATTGTGGCAGCTGCGCCGCATGCTTGGATGTATGCCCTACAGATGCGTTCGAAGGCCCTCACAAACTCGACGCCCGTAAGTGCATCAGCTACCTCACCATCGAGCTGAAGGGCAGTATTCCGGAAGAACTGCGCCCCAAAATGGGCAATCGCGTGTTTGGCTGTGACGACTGCCAACTGGTCTGCCCCTGGAATAAGTTCAGCAAACCAACGGCGGAAAAAGATTTCCAGCCCCGCCATGGCCTGGATAACAGCGAATTGGCCACCCTGTTCCTCTGGACAGAGGAACAATTCCTCAAACGCACCGAAGGCTCCGCTATCCGCCGTACCGGCTACGAGGGCTGGCTAAGAAACCTGGCGGTGGGCCTGGGCAATGCTCCGTCAACAATCCCGGTGATTGAGGCCCTTAAACAGCGGGCCGATTTTCCGTCAGAGATGGTTCGGGAGCATGTGCACTGGGCCCTGCGCAGGCACGGCTTATAGTTTGAAAGCGCCGCGACCTACAGTTGAAAAAAGTGCTCCCGGTAATGCCGCAGCTCGCTGATAGAGTCGCGGATATCGTCCAGAGCCAAGTGGCTGCCTTTCTTCTTCACTCCGTCCAGCACATCCGGCCGCCAGCGCCGGGCCAGTTCTTTAATGGTGCTCACATCCAGGTTGCGGTAGTGGAAGAAGGCCTCCAGTTCGGGCATGTACTTCACCAGGAAGCGACGATCCTGGCCGATGCTATTGCCACATAACGGGGACTGCCCCGGCTCCAGATACCGCTGCAAAAATTCCAGGGTTTTCTGCTCAGCATCGATTTCGCTGTATTTGCTATCCTTCACCCGCTGGGTCAGCCCGCTCTCGCCGTGAGTGCGGGTACACCATTCGTCCATTTCGCTGAGCAGCTTATCGGACTGGTGCACCGCGATCACCGGCCCTTCTTCGATCGTATTGAGGTCGGAATCCGTGACGATGGTCGCGATTTCAATGATCCGCTCCTTTTCCGGATCGAGGCCTGTCATTTCCAGGTCAATCCAAACGAGATAGTTGGCTTCTGGCATTCAGTGGTCTCCAGCGGTTAACTCATGATTCGGGCAACGGCCTGCCCATTGTGGATGAATCACGTATGATGTTACAGCAATCACCATTCTCCAGCAGGAATTAACCGACCCACGATATGGCAAAACGTCGACTCAACAAGCAGCAACAGTGGCGCATCAAGAAAATTCAGCAGGAGCGGGCTGCACGGGCGGCAAAAAAAGAAGAATCCATCAGCGAAAAGCTGGACGCTGGTGATCTCGGCCCGGAGCAACAAGGCCTTGTTATCGCTCACTACGGCCAGCAACTCGACGTGGAAGCCCTGGAGGGGGAAGACACCGGCAAGGTGCTGCGCTGCTTCGTGAGAGCGAACATCGACAGCCTGGTAACCGGCGACAAGGTGATCTGGCGCCCAGGCAGCGACAATACAGGCGTCATTGTGGCGCGGTGTGACCGTCACACCCTACTGCAACGGCCCGACAACTTCGGCGCACTCAAACCCGTCGCCGCCAATATCGACTACATCATCCTGGTGATCGCGCCTGAACCGGAGCCCCATGACAACCTGATTGATCGATATCTGGTGGCGGCTGAGAGCACGGATATTCCGGTCATCATTCTGCTTAACAAGACCGACCTGGTGACTGACCAGAATCGGGAAGCGATCGACCGCCTGCTAGCACGCTACGAAAAGCTCGGGTATCGCATAGAACGCACTTCTGCCAAAACCCTCGAAGGCGAGCAGGCGGTACGGATGGAAGACCTTGTAAAGGGCCAGACCAGCGTATTCGTGGGTCAATCAGGGGTTGGAAAATCGTCCATCATCCAGACATTGTTGCCGGAAGCGTCGATCCGGGTAGCCGCCGTATCGGAAAGTACCGGAAAAGGAGTTCACACTACGACGACCGCCAAGCTTTTTCATCTCAATTGCGGAGGCGATCTCATCGATTCACCGGGTATCCGGGAGTTCGGACTGTGGCATATGACGCCGCAAGAGATTGAGTACGGCTTTCGGGAGATCCGCGACCTGATCGGCTACTGCAAGTTCCGCAACTGTAGACATATGGGAGATCCCGGATGCGCCATTGCGCAGGCTGCCGAGGATGGCCGCATCAGCACGGAGCGACTGAAAAGCTTCAACCGTATTCTGCAGGATATGGCGGAACAGCAGTCACGGGGACTGAAAGTCGATTGAATCGGCTTACCAGTTCAACTCCCCGGGTTTGGGTTCCGCCTTTTCTTCAGTCCAATCACCTTCCTCCAGCCGCTTCATCGCTTCCTGCTGCTCTTCCTCCGAAGGCGCGGTCAGGTCGATCAGTGGCACATTCGACTGGCCGGCATTGCTTTGTATGCCTTGTGCCGTTTTCTTGTTCATCACAATGATCGAAATACGGCGATTGACCGGGGCCTGCGGGTCACTCTGATCAAACAGCACCGAATCGCTCAATCCGACCACACGGCCAATCTGCTGCTGCCTTACGCCACCGGCAACCAGCGCCCTGCGGGCCGTATTGGCCCGGTCCGCCGACAATTCCCAGTTGGTATAACCGGGTCGACCGCTAAACGGCGTGGAATCAGTATGGCCGGTAATGCTCAGCTTGTTATTCACCGTACTGAGCGTCTTGGCAAGCTCAAACAGAAGATCCTGAGAATAGTACTTGAGCTCGGCACGACCGCTGTCAAACATCGGGCGCTGAGAGCGGTCAACAATCTGGATACGCAATCCTTCGCTGGTGATATCGATCAGCAGCTGATCCTTGAACTCCTGAAGGGTTTCATTCTGCTCAATACGCTCCTTCAGATCCTGGAACAGTTCTTCCATCTGCTGTTGCTCCAGAGTCTGTGCCAGCTCCTCAACGACCTGGTCTTCGATCTGGATATCGCTGCGCTCGATGTCTTCACTGCTTTCATTGATGACGGAGGCACTGCCCTCAAGATCCACCGGATTGGGAGATCCCCCCTCCGTGAATCCCACTGGGTCCTTGAAGTAGCCCTCAACGGCACGAATCTGCTCCGGAGACGCCGTGGCGGTGAGCCAGAGCACGAGAAAAAACGCCATCATGGCCGTGGCAAAATCGGCAAAGGCCACCTTCCAGGAACCACCATGGTGCCCGGCTACAACCTTCTTCTTTCTCTTTACGATGATCGGCTGTTCTTCCAAGAAACTGCTCCAGACGGCTATTGCTCAGACTATTTCGAACGCACGTGGTCGTTCAATTCCTGGAATCCAGGCCGTTTGTCGGACGGTAGGGCCTTGCGGCCGAACTCGATGGCCATTTGCGGCGCCTGGCCTGATACTGTGGCAACAATCGCGGATTTGGCGCACTCGTACGCCTTGATCTCATATTTGGCGGAGTGTTCCATGGCAATGGAGGTAGGGCCAACAAAACCATACCCCATCCAGATACCAAGAAAAGTGCCCACCAGCGCCGCTGCCACGCTCAGACCAATCCTCTCCGGCCCTTCACTCAGGAAGTTCATGGTAATGACGATACCCAGCACCGCCGCAACAATCCCCAGGCCGGGCAACGCGTCAGCAATTTTGTTCACAGCATGGGCCGGCTCTTCAAGTTCATGCTGACGACTCTCGATCTCATTTTCCATCATGCCTTCGAGCTCATGGGTTGCCATGTTCCCAGAGCTTATGATCCTCAGATAGTCGGTAATGAAGGCCAGCAGGTACTTTGACTTCATAATGGCCGGATACCGGCTGAAGATCTGGCTTGATTCCGGATTGTCGATGTCTTCCTCGATGGCCATCACACCCTGCTTCCGGGATTTGTCGAAAACCTCGTACATCAGGCTGAGCAGATCCATGTAAAAGGACTTGTTGTAAGGAGACCCCGTCAACTGGCTGAGAACGCCTTTGCCCACTTCCTTGATGGTATGCAGTGGGTTGGCAATCACAAAGGACCCAACTGCAGCGCCGCCGATAATGAGTATTTCCGTGGGCTGCCATAACACCAGAAGATTACCACCATGGAGGACATAGCCCCCGAGGACGCTGGCAATGACAATGACTGCACCGATAATGAGTAGCATGGACTGAGAACATACCTTCTGTGGTTTCTGTCAGACTAGGCGCCTGGAGCGGAACTGCCTGGCCGGCCTGCACAGATAATAGCAAGCAGCGGACCGAACCGCGAAGATATGAAACAATTTCTATACACACCCCGCGATTTGTTAAACTTCGCGCCTTTGAGCGCCAAGGACCACTTTCCAATGTTCGACAAGCTGTTTGTAATGAGCCAGTACGTAACGCCGCAACTCTCGGTTTCACGCCTTGCAGGCCTACTCGCGGACAATAAAAGTATGCCTGGACTCAAGAATCGTGTGGTGAAGTGGTTCATCGGCCGCTATGGCGTCAATATGAACGAAGCGCTGGAACCGGACCCAGCAGCCTATCCGAGCTTCAACGCTTTTTTCACCCGCGCCCTGAAGCCTGGCCTGCGGCCCGTGGACGAGCGCGAAAGTGCTCTGGTCAGCCCCGTTGACGGTGCTATCAGCCAACTGGGCCAAGTCAGTAATGATCGGGTTTTCCAGGCCAAAGGACAATCCTTCGGCCTGAACGAACTCCTCGGTGGTGATCAGGACCGGGCCGCAAGCTTTGCCGATGGCGAGTTTGCCACCATCTACCTCTCCCCCAAAGACTATCACCGCATTCACATGCCGCTGGCCGGCACACTCCGGGAAATGGTGTACGTTCCCGGCAAGCTGTTTTCCGTCAACCCGACCACCGCAGAGAACGTGCCCAACCTGTTCGCCCGGAATGAGCGGGTTGCCTGTATTTTCGATACCCCGGCGGGCCCTATGGCCCTGGTGCTGGTAGGCGCAATGATCGTGGGCAGTGTCGAGACCACATGGGCCGGCGTCGTGGCACCCGGCGGAGGTGAGGTTTCAGAAAGTCGCTATGACGGCCTCAAAACGCCCATCCGCTTTGAAAAAGGCGAGGAAATGGGACGGTTCCGCTTGGGCTCAACGGTAATTATGGTTATGTCCAAGGGCGCCGTGAAATGGCGTGCTGATCAGGTGGCGGGCGGAACCGTACGCATGGGTGAAACGTTCGGCGAAATCAGCACCGGTCAGCCGGAAACGCAATAACGCCGGCCAGGTCGTCCAATCCCAGCTTCAGCATCAACAGGCGGTCCAGACCCAACGCCACCCCGGAGCAATCGGGCACACCCGAATCCAGAGCAGCCACGAACGCTTGGTCGATGGGCATCTCGGGCTTGCCCACTCTGCGACGAGCCTGATTGTCCGCGTCAAACCGACGCCTCTGCTCGTCGGGGTCGGTCAGTTCCCAGTATCCGTTGCACAGCTCCACACCGTCGACGTAGAGCTCGAAACGGTGCGCCTGACGCATCCCAGACTGCTCGGACACTCGGGCCAGTGCCGCCTGAGACTCAGGATAACCCGTCACGAATACCGGCCCAATGCCCGCCAGCGCCGGCTCCACCTGAGAGCTCATCAGCAGATCCAGATAATCGTCACGAGAGAGACCATCCAGCTGGGATGGCTCCATCCATTGCTCACAACATTCTGACAACTCGCCATTACCGGCCAGGAATGGATCAATACCCGCGAACCGGAGAAACGCATCGCGATAATTCACCGTGCCTGGCAACTCACACCCCAACCAGCCACATACTAGCTCGGAAACCTCCGCCATCAGGTCGGTATCCGTAAAACCGGGCCGGTACCATTCAAGCAGCGAAAACTCCGGGTTGTGTCGTCGGCCGAACTCACCGTCGCGAAACACTCGGGCGATCTGATAAATAGGGCCGGAGCCAGCCGCCAGCATCCGTTTCATGTGATATTCAGGGGACGTCTGCAGCCACCCGCCCGCTGGGCGGACTCCGATCGAGGCGGGATTCGCGGAGATACTGTCAATATTGATATCAGTAACACCGTGCCGGCCAAGTACGGGCGTCTCGACTTCCATTACACCACGTTGCGCAAAAAAGCCGCGCACCCAGGCAAGCTGTTGTGCGCGGCTTTTAAGGGCCGTTTTTGAAGCCGAGGGCCGCCACTTAAGGGAGTCAGTCACCACGTTCTAATCAGCTATTCTTGACCCGGTTGACGTATTCTCCGGAGCGAGTGTCCACCTTGAGCATTTCACCAATGACAATAAACAGTGGCACGTTGACAACGGCGCCTGTGGAGAGGGTTGCAGGCTTGGAGCCACCCTGGGCGGTATCGCCTTTCATGCCTGGATCCGTGTCCACCACTTCCAGCTCGACAAAGTTGGGCGGGGAAACTGTCAGGGGCGCGCCGTTATAGAGAGTCACCGTGTAAACGTCTTGTTCTTTCAGCCATTTAAGAGCATCGCCAACCGCTTTGGCATCCGCCGGGAACTGCTCGAAAGACCCATCGGTTTTCATGAAGTGCCAGAACTCGCCATCGGTATACAGGTATTCCATTTCCTGATCGATCACGTCGGCGGCTTCCAGACTCTCACCGGATTTGAAAGTACGCTCCCACTGACGGTTGGTCATCAGGTTACGCAGTTTTACCCGGTTGAACGCCTGCCCTTTACCGGGCTTTACGAATTCGTTCTCGAGAATGATGCAAGGGTCGCCATCCAGCAAAACCTTAAGACCGCCACGAAATTCGTTGGTAGAATATGAAGCCATGAAATTATCACCTGAAACGATGCTTTTGGAAATTCGAAGGTGGCTATGATACAGCGAACCGCCACCCGTATAGAAGCCCGCCCCCTCGATCACTCTGATCACAGCTGGCAGCGACTGCTCTCGGAGTCCGTCACTACGCCGGATGCACTCCTGCGTCGGCTCGACCTCGACTCGGCGACTTGGTTCCGTGGCGCAGATGAAGGCCACCGGTTGTTCCCCATACGGGTACCCGAACCCTATCTGAATAGAATTAAGAGGGGCGATCCCGATGATCCCCTGTTACGCCAGGTACTGCCGTTATCGTCCGAAGCAGACACTTATCCCGGGTTCGTCTCCGACCCACTTCAGGAAAGTGGTTCCATGCCAGCGACCGGGCTGATTCGCAAGTACGAGAGCCGCGCCCTGTTAATGGTAACCGGGCAATGCGCCATTAACTGTCGATACTGCTTCCGGCGCCACTTTCCCTACGAGGACCACCGACTGTCACCGGAGGATCGCGCCCAAGCCCTAAAAGCCATCGCCGACGACACCCGCATTAACGAAGTGATTTTCAGTGGGGGTGACCCGCTGGTGGCCAATGATCGACTGCTGTCCAACTGGGCCGAGGCATTGGCCGCCATCCCTCATATCCGCAGGCTAAGGATCCACACCCGCCTGCCAGTCGTCATCCCCCAGAGGGTGTCTGATTCGCTGATCAGGTGGCTTTCGGAGTCACGCCTGCAGACCGTCGTTGTCGTCCATGTCAATCACCCCGCAGAACTGGACGCTGACACGCAACAGGCCCTCGGGCGCCTGAAAGACGCCGGCGTCACCCTGCTGAACCAGAGTGTGATATTGAGCGGAGTGAACGACAATGCCAGCGTGCTGGCGGAACTCAGCGAGCGCCTGTTCGAGTGTGGCGTACTGCCTTACTACCTCCATGCTTTTGACCCGGTGGCCGGCGCCCATCATTTTGAAGTCAGTGACGACAGGGCCAGGGAACTGGTTCGACAACTGATCACCGTGCTGCCAGGCTTCCTGGTGCCCCGGCTTGTCAGGGAGCTTCCCGGACGGCCCGGAAAAACGCCGCTGGACCTGTTTGCGTGACACATTTGGCAAAGTTGGCCCAAATTTACTTGTTAAACATTGTCAACTCATGCTCTTCTCGCTTTTTGTTGTGCATTTGCTATTTTACAGTGCAGAAAGCGATAACGATAAAAAGCTGTATTCGCGGCGTTTTCCAATTAAAACACGCAGGCGTTACTGTGGTACGCCTGTAGTTCGTGGTGCAACCCGGAGTACCTACCGTGGTCCAGACAATTGGCGTGAAAACATGGAAGGCATGATTCTGAAGCCCGACCTTCGCGTTCCTGAACAGAAGACGGCAAGTCTCTCTTTTTGCCAGACTTCCCCAAAAGCCTTCAGGGACTGGGTTAAGCAGTTGCCAATGGCAAATATTGGTGAGGCCTCGAGGCAGCTCTATCACGCCATTATCGAGCTCAACCAACTGTTTATTGCGCCTCAGCAGCGCCTGCAGCTGCTGGAACTTATTCGCCCCAAGATACACTTCGTCTGTTCCGAACTGTCCCGGCACTATCTTGGGCTGGCTGTCGCGCTGCCGGAAAAGCAGCGCAAGATTGCCAACCTGTCCCAGGCCCTCCAACTCCATGCCGCCAGCGGCTACAAACTGTGCGTACTTGAATTTCTGGACAACGGCGGCCTGGACAAAAACCGCAAAGCAGTCGCGATGGCCTCTCACCGTGCCATCTCGGAACTGGCTGCCACCATCGTGCGGGCCCATCAACTATACTGCCCTAGCCCGGCACAAAGCTGGCTGGAATGTCACCGACTTTTCCGATTCGCCCATCGCAACAAAATCCACGGGCTATCCGTTGACGACGATACCCTGACCCATCGCCGTGGAAGCTCGGTGGAAGACAGTTACAAACGCATCCTGCTGCTTGGCTGCGCCCGTCCCAACCAACTCCGGCAAGGGGAGCTGGCGCAAGTTTACGAGCTGTTCGAAAACTGGACCCACCTGGTTTCCTGCGGGCCGGAAACCGATAACGACAGCCTGTTCGTGGTAAACATGGAGCGGGACACGTCGCCGGTCTACCGCAGCCTGCTGGAACAAACGCCTGGTAACGACTGCTACAACTTCGACACCCGAGAATTGTCAGAACAGATCACGGATGCCCTGAACGCCCGCAACAAACGGGAGGGTGGGGCCAGCGAACTTGAACTGCCTTCCCGCATTGGCGACACCTTGCTGACCCATCTAAGCCAGGCTCTGGGCATCCTTGCCAAACGCAATTTCAACCGCATCGCCAGCCAGGGCACACTTGAGATTTGCGTGGGCCTCACGGCAACCCATTATTACGTGGCCGGCGCAAAAACGTTCAACGAATTCGTCAGCGGTAACGACAACCAGGGCGGTGACGACAATATGTTCCTGCGTTCCTCCCGCCAAAAGCAGGACGCCTGGGCGGGAGCCCACGATGCCGGACCTAACGACGAGCCGCTGCAATCGGCAGATACGCCAATTAACTTCCGTAACAGTATTGGCGCGACACCAGACGGTGAGAGTGACCGAAGAAAACCGAAGTGCCACCACGCGCTGTTGGTGAACACCAGCCCCGGCGGATACTGCGCCGCGTGGGAAACCAATGTGCCATCATCACTTCAGGCAGGCGAGATTCTCGGCGTCCGTGAACAGTCAAACCACCCGTGGAGCGTGGCTGTTGTGCGCTGGATAAGACAGGTTCGCAACCAGGGCACACAGGTTGGCATTGAGCTTTTGGCCCCCAGTGCGGCTCCGTGCGGCGTAAGACTGATTCAGAAGATCGGCAACAGCAGCGAGTATCTGCGTGGCCTCTTGCTACCGGAAATCAGCGTGGTGAACCAGGCAGCAACCCTCATCACACCGCGACTTCCGTTCCAGTCCGGCAGCCGGATTTCATTGCTTCATGACGGCCGGGAAGATCAAGGCACCCTGTCCCGCAAGATTTCGGCGACCGGCAGTATCAGTCAATTTGAGCTCAAGCTCCAGAATGCCGGCGCAACGCCGGCTGGCAACAACTCGCCAGACGCGGGAACCAGCGAGGACGAATTCGATTCGCTGTGGCCGTCACTGTAAGTGTACCGTTGCTGTGAATGGGAGCATACGAACCCGTGCGAAGGGTTGTTATTAACCAGTAACCCCTGCATCATTCAGCGTTAGTGAAAGCCGGCCCCGCGCTCTGAGTTCTACAAAAGGTGTCGGCACAGCCAACGTGTATCACGAGACATCTGACGCAATGCAGAAAAAGAACGCAACCGTACACCTGCTCATCCTCGACCCGTCTCAGAACGACGCAGAGACCCTGGTCAGCTTGCTCCGAAACTCGGGCAAGGCAACGCGAGCCCATCGCATCACATCCGAGGAAGACCTTGAAGAAACCCTGAAAACGGGCAACTGGGACCTTCTATTGGCGCGCGACGACGTTGAACAGGAATTCGGCGCTGATGGCGCCCTCGCGATGATTCGTCGCATGGACAAGGACATCCCGTTCGTTCTCCTGACCGGCGAATTCAATCGCGAGCGCACCGTCTCCGTTATGAAAGCCGGTGGACAGGACACGGTTCCGTTCGAGAACACGGATCAGCTGGTACTGGTGGTTAACCGGGAACTGGGCGCCCTGGAGGACCGGCGGCGGCGAAGGATTCTCGAATCCCACCTGCGGGAGGCTGAACAACGCTGCCAACTCCTGCTGGAAAGCTCCAAGGACGCCATCGCCTACATTAACGATGGCATGCACATCTACGCCAACCAGTCGTACATGGAGTTTCTGGGCTACGATGATATCGACGACCTGATCTGCATCCCTGTGCTCGACACCCTGACGTCGGAAAGTCAGGATAAATATAAGGAATTCATGAAATCCTTTGCCGATAGCGGTGAGGATGGCATGACTATGAACTGCGTTGCCCGCCGTAGTGACGATCAGGAACTCAGCGTCACCATGTCGGTCTCAGCCGCGACGTATGACGGCGAAACCTGCACCCAGATTGTGATCCAGCCAGAGCACAGTGACGCTGAGCTGGAAGAGAAGATTCGTCAGATCAGCAGCCAGGACCTGCTAACCGGCCTGTTCAACCGTCAGTATCTGATGGATGCCCTTGGCCAGGCGATTGCTACAGCTGGCAAGGACAACAAGACCGGTGCGCTGGCCTATATTGCCCTGGATAACTTCATGGGCCTGAAAGGTCAGGTGGGCATCGCCGGCGCCGACCTGATGCTTGGCGACCTTGCCACCCTGCTGAAGGAGCAGGCGCCGGAGGATATGGTCCTCGCCCGCCTCAGCGACGACGCTTTTTGCCTGCTGTGCCAGCCGTGCGAAGAGAAAGTTATGGCGGAGCAATGTGAAGCCATTTGCAAGAAGGTCGAAGACCACCTGTTCGACATCAACGGTCGCACGGTACAACTGACCCTCAGCATCGGCGTTGCTGCGATTACCGAGAATGCTCCAAAGGCACCGGACCTGATGGGCCGGGCCCACACCGCCTCATCGGAACTGAAGAAAAAGCCGGGCCATGAGCAGGGCAACGGCATTTTGGTATACAACCCGGCAGATTACGAGGCCATGGATGAAAGCAACTCGGTCGATGCCATCCAGAAAGCCCTGGATGACAACCGCTTTAAGCTGCTTTTCCAACCCATTATCAATCTACGCGGCGAGGGTGAAGAACACTACGAGGCCTTCGTCAGGATGCTGAACAAGGACAACGAGGAAGTTTCACCGTACGACTTCCTGCCGCCTGTCGGCCCCTCTGAGATGGCCATAAAGATTGACCGCTGGGTGATCCTGCAAACCATCAAGCAGCTTTCCAGCCATCGCTCACGCGGGCACGATACCCGCCTGTTCCTGAACATAACCGCAGAGACACTGGAAGATAAAACCTTTACCCCCTGGCTGAGCGTCGCTCTGAAGGCGGCTCGACTGCCGGGCGACTCACTGATCTTCCAGATTCGCGAAGGCGATGCCAACAACTACATGAAACAGGCCAAGGATTTTGCCAAGGCAGTTCACGAGCTGCACTGCAAGGTCTCTATCTGCCAGTTCGGGTGTGCCCTGAATCCGTTCAACACTCTGAAGCATATCGACGTGGATTACGTGAAGATCGACGGCTCGTTTACCGAAGAACTGCAGAAAAAAGACGACGCCAAGGAAGAGGTCAAGGAAATGGTCAAAAGCCTGCAGAGTGCCGGCAAGCTGACCATCGTGCCTCTGGTGGAGAACGCAGGTGTGTTGGCAACCTTGTGGCAGGCCGGGGTGAACTACATCCAGGGTTATTACCTGCAGGCGCCGGTTCCGGAAATGAACTACGACTTCGGCGACCACTGATGAATCGCACGGCATGGGCGACCATGCCGTGTACTTTGCTACCTTTCCCTAGCCTGCAGGCTATCGCTTTCCCTGAACCCAATCAGGTAAAGGATCGCATCCAGTCCCAGAGTGGAAATCGAATGACGTGCGGACTCCTTGACCAGGGGCTTAGCCCGGAAAGCCACTCCGAGCCCCGCCTGGCTCAGCATGGGCAGATCGTTGGCACCATCACCCACCGCAATGACCTGTTCCCGTGAGATATGCTCGCGTTCAGCGATTTCCTGAAGTAACTCAGCCTTGCGCTTGCCATCAACGATCTGGCCCGACACCCGGCCCGTTACCTTGCCGTTCTCAATTTCCAGCTCATTGGCGTACACGTAGTCGATCCCCAGCTTTTCCTGCAGATGACGGGCAAAGTAGGTAAAGCCACCAGACAGTATCGCCGTGCGGTAGCCCAGGGATTTCAGACTGAGTATCAGGTGTTCCGCGCCTTCGGTCAGATTCAGGCGAGCGGCGATGCCTTCGAGCACCGATTCATCCAGCCCCTTGAGCAGCGCCAGACGCTCGGCAAAGCTCTGCCCAAAATCCAGCTCTCCCTGCATCGCTCGCTCGGTAATCTCGGCCACCTGTGCCCCAACGCCCGCCTCCAACGCCAACTCGTCGATCACTTCGGCGTCGATCAGGGTGGAATCCATATCAAACACCACCAGCCGCCGATTGCGGCGGAAAATGGAGTCTTCCTGGAAGGCAATATCCACGTTCATTTCCCCTGCGATGTGCAGGAAATCGGAACGCAGCTGTTCCAGATCAGATGGCGTGCCCCGGACGGAAAACTCCACACAGGCTATGCGGTTCTCGGACGAATTCAGCGATGGGCGGGCGGAAAGCCGGCTGATGTTATCGATGTTCAGGCCATGGCGGGCAGTAATGGCAGATACCCTCGCTATTTGCTCGGCTTTGATATCTCTCGACAGCAGCGTAACGATGTAACAGGCGCGGTTGCGTCCCTCCGCCCACCGCTGATACTCCTCGATCGTAATCGGCGCAAAACGCACCTGCAGATCCAGCGAATGCAGCCTGAACAGAAGATCGCGAATCACCGGCGAGGATTTCGACTCATCGGGAATCTCAATCAGGATACCCCAGGTCAGATGATCATGGATCACCGCCTGGCCGATATCGAGAATACGCACATCGTACTGCCCCATGATGCCGGTTATCTCCGACGTCAGGCCCGGCTTGTCGCGCCCCGAAACGTTGATCAGAACCAGCTCACTCACTGTCAGGCCGCTCCTCTGCATTGGCAACGCTGTCTGCATCGGAGACGCCTGCGGCATTGCTGGCTGACTGAATCACATCCATGGCGTCCACTCTCTGAAGCCCTCGAGGCAGTTTGTGGCCACGGCGGCCGCGCTCACCCAGATAGTGTTCCAGGTCGCTGAACTGAAGCCCCATCTTGCGCTTGCCAGCACGGATTTCCAGTTGGTCGTCCTCCGCGAAAACGGCGACAGCAACCACATACTCTTCCCGGTTCTGAACCCGCGCCGAGGGAATGCTGATAATCTTGTTGCCCTTGCCTTTGGCCAGCTCTGGCAGCTCACTCAGCGGGAACACCAGCATCCGGCCTTCATTGGAAATGGCACTCAGATAAAGCGGCTTGTCAGAGTTGGGCACCACCGCCGGCGACATGATTTTCGCCCCTTTCGGTACCGACACCACGGCCTTGCCATTGCGGTTCTTGCTGATCATGTCATTGAGCGAGGTCACGAACCCGTAGCCGCCATCAGTGACCAACAAGACCTTCCGGGCGGGGTCGCCAAGCAGCAGCCCCGAGAAAGTTGCCCCCGACGGTGGATTGATGCGACCACTCAGGGGTTCACCCTGCCCCCGTGCAGACGGAAACGAATGGGCAACCAGGGAGTATGCACGCCCGGTGGAATCCAGGAATACCGCCTGCTGGTTGTTGCGCCCCTTCGCGGACATGGCAAAACTGTCGCCAGCCTTGTAGCTGAGTCCTTCCGGTTCAATATCATGGCCCTTGGCCGCCCTGACCCAGCCTTTTTCTGACAGCACAACCGTTACCGGGTCGTTGGAAACCAGTTCGGTTTCGCTAAAGGCCCTGGCTTCCCTGCGCTCGACAATGGGTGAACGACGATCATCCCCATAGGTTTCCGCATCCGCCAGCAATTCATCCTTGATCAGCTCCCGCAGGCGATCCTCGGAGCCAAGAATCGCCTGCAACTCATCCCGTTCAGCCGACAGTTCGTCCTGCTCGCCACGGATCTTCATTTCCTCAAGCTTGGCCAGGTGACGCAGCTTCAACTCAAGAATGGCTTCAGCCTGCTCCCCGGACAGCCCGAAGCGGGACATCAACTCAGCCTTGGGTTTATCTTCGTAGCGGATAATCGCAATGACCTCGTCGATATTCAGATAGGCCACCAGCAGGCCTTCGAGGATGTGCAGGCGCGCGAGCACCTTATCCAGTCGGTGCTGCAGGCGCCGGGTGACGGTAGTGCGACGGAAGCTGAGCCATTCCGTCAGCATTTCGCGCAGCCCCTTCACGCCCGGGCGGCCGTCATTGCCGATAACGTTGATATTAACCCGGTAGGTCTTCTCCAGATCGGTGCTGGCAAACAGGTGAGCCATCAGCCCTTCCTGATCCACACGATTGGAACGCGGAACAATCACCAGCCGGGTCGGGTTCTCGTGGTCGGATTCGTCGCGCAGGTCCGCAACCATGGGCAGCTTTTTGGTCTGCATCTGCTGGGCGATCTGCTCCAGAACCCGGTTTCCGGAGACCTGATGAGGCAGATCGGTCACCACGATTTCCCCGCTCTCGTTGATCCAGCGCGCCCGCATCCTCAGCGAGCCCCGGCCGGTCTCGTACATCTGGCGGATATCCTTGCGAGGCGTAATAATCTCAGCGTAGGTGGGAAAGTCGGGGCCGTGGACATGCTCACACAGGTCATCGGTGGTGGCCTCCGGCTGGTCGAGCAACCTTACACAGGCCGCTGTCACTTCCCGGACATTGTGTGGCGGAATATCCGTTGCCATACCCACGGCAATACCGGTGGTGCCGTTCAGAAGCACATGAGGCAACCTCGCGGGCAATACTGACGGCTCGTCCATGGTGCCATCAAAGTTCGGCACCCAGTCCACCGTGCCTTGCCCGAGTTCACTGAGAAGGACATCCGCGAACTTAGCAAGACGGGATTCGGTATAACGCATGGCCGCGAAAGATTTAGGGTCGTCAGGCGCGCCCCAGTTGCCCTGGCCATCCACCAATGGATAGCGATAGGAAAACGGCTGGGCCATCAACACCATGGCTTCGTAACAGGCACTGTCGCCGTGGGGATGAAATTTACCCAGGACGTCACCCACCGTACGGGCAGACTTTTTGTACTTTGAAGTCGATTTCAGGCCAAGCTCGGACATGGCGTAGATAATGCGACGCTGCACCGGCTTCAGTCCGTCTCCGACATTGGGCAACGCCCTGTCCAGGATGACGTACATGGAGTAGTCGAGGTAGGCCTTTTCGGTGTAGTCCCGCAGTGAAACCCGCTCAAAGCCTTCATCCGTGGTCTGAAACTCTGGCATGGATGCCCCTTTATTATTGCCTGATATGAATTCCGCTGATTATCCCGGTCCGCAGCCGGGACTGCACATTATATGGAGGCGGGAACAGATACACCAACACCCCGTCGAATTTCCAATAGCGGAATTCCCGCATGGAGAGAGTGTAACCCTCACCGTATCCTCGCCATCAGTAAACGATGATCCGTTTCACGATATCCACGAGTGGAGAACTATGAGACCTAACCTGAAAGCCTGCGGGCAGGCGTTGATTACGGCCATGGTGAACGCTGTTCTTGCTCTTACCCTGATGCTCCTGGTGGAGTTCGCCATAACCGGCACTTTCCAACTGGCGGGGCCTTATCTGTGGGCCGGATTACTCATCGGGCTGGTTATATTCTTCGCCCAATTCTGGCGCCAGCGTCACCTCTGCCGGAACGGACAATCGACCCAGGAGTCCCCGGATACGCTGTAGAGGTGTTCCTGCCAATCACGCCTCATAAGCACCTCATTAACAATGACAACTTCCTTTCCGATGCTATTCTGACTGAACGCATCTTCAGAAAAGCAGGAAAGAAAGATGAGTTTAAAGAATTCCCTGGGCCTAAGGGCCAAAGTCGCGTTACCTTTCGCAATTTCCGCCATCGCTTTGATTGTCATCGGTCTTTTCAGCGTCTTGACGGCGCGAAACCTGGTATCCGACACAGACACACTCTCCGAACGTTATCTTCCCGCCGTCAGCGAAGCGCTCAACGGTGATCGGGACCTATATCAGGCCCTGGTCGCGCAAATGTCTTTTATCAGCGCAACAGAAAACAACGAATCCCCGGACCAGCATCAGGCGGACTTCGAGGAAAACGCCGACCAGGCGCTGGAGAGGCTGGAGAAAGCCATAGAACGCTTGCAAGGCACTGGCATCTCAGAGAAAACCGACAGCTTTCGCGATACCTATGACCGCTGGCTGGACACCGCTAGAGAGACCATGCGGATTGCACGGTCAGGAGACCCCGTCGCAGGGCACAGGTTGCTGGTCGAGCAAAGCAACCCGCTGTTCAGCGAGCTCAGGGGATACTATGACCAGGTGGGTGTTCACGCTGATGAACAGGCACAGATTGTCGCCAACGAAGCGTCCCAGGAGGGGGCTGCCAGTTCTGCCTTTATACTGGCCATCACCGCCATCGCTGTCATAGCCGGCATTCTTCTGTTTATTGTGTTTCTCCGACTGATTATCGATTCCATTGGCGTTCTGAAGAAGCAACTTGACAATATTGCCCAGGGTGAAGGAGATCTTACACAACGCATCCCCGTAGAAATGGACGATGACCTCGGGAAACTGGCCACAAGCTTCAATCACGTGCTGGGAAATCTCCAAACCATGATTGGTTCCATTCAGGAACTCAGCAGGCAACTTGGTGAGGGCGCCTCCGAACTATCCAGCGCAGCCCGCGACAACAACGACGGGGTAACACGGCAAACGGATGCCATTTCCATGGTCGCAACGGCCATCAATGAGATGCAAAGCGCCATTGAAGAAGTGGCGGGCAATGCCTCGCGTGCGGCCGATATTACCAAACACGCCCAGGAAAAAGGTCGCAACGGGGCGACCATCATTCGCAACTCATCCGTTCAGGTACAGAGACTGGCAGCGCAAATCTCCAAGGCGGTGGAGGTTATTCGCAAACTGTCACAGGACTCGGAGAACATCACCTCAGTGCTGGACGTCATCCGCGAGATTGCGGACCAGACCAATCTACTTGCCCTCAATGCCGCCATTGAGGCCGCCCGCGCGGGGGAACAAGGCCGAGGCTTTGCCGTTGTCGCCGATGAGGTCCGCACCCTGGCCAAGCGAACCCAACAGTCCACCGAAGATATCCAGACCATGATCACCGCTCTGCAGACCGGCGTTGCAGATATCGTTGCGGTGATGGAAACCGGCAGCAAAGAAGCGGTGGAAACCGAAAAGCTGGCCACGGAGGCGGAGGCAGAACTTCAGGGTATCCTGGAGTCCATGGCGGACATCAGCGACATGAACACCAGCGTGGCCTCCGCTACCGAGGAACAGACCCAGGTAATTGACGAGATTAACCGAAGCGTTACCGAAATCAATGACCTGGCGTCCGAGAGCATGACGCGCTCAGGCAGCATCGACCGCATAAGCGAATCGCTGGACGGCTATGCCAGGGAATTGGAGCAGCAGACTGGAAGGTTCAAGGTGTGAATTAAAAGTAGGGAGTATTGCCGCCCCGGAAAGAAAGCTGGAGGCGGCATTCAGGCAACTTTTACTGACGAATGCCTTCCACCGAAATGATCATCTCGACGGTTTCAGACGCCTTGCCCAGATCCATCGGTATGCCGAAGTCCGTCAACTTGAATTCGGTTTCAGCTTCAAACCCCATGCGGTAACCACCCCACGGATCGTCACCATGCCCGAGCATTTCCACGTCCAGGGTGATCTCTTTCGTCACACCACGCAGGGTCAGGTCACCAACAATATCAGCCTCGCCGTCATCATCGACAACCACTCGTTTGCTCTTGAAGGTGGCTTCCGAGAACTCACTAACGTACAGGAAATCTTCGGAGCGCAGATGCTTGTCGCGCTCAGCATGGTTGGAGTCGACGCTGGATGTGTCCACGGTAACCTCAACCGAGCTGTTGGCCGGGTTTTCAGCATCGTACACAAATTCACCATCGAAATCGTTGAACCGGCCATACAACCAGCTATAGCCGAGATGGGAAATCTTGAACGTAATAAACTGGTGGGAACCCTTGGTATCAAAAGCATAGGTTCCACTGTGCTCGGAAGCCTGGGCTCCGCCAGACACGGTAAGTGCAACCGCAGATGCAAGCAGCAGTTTTTTCATGTTTATCTCCTTGTTGAAACAGCCCGTAGGCACGATTGGATCGGTAGTCTGAATTACGATTGGCGGCGACCTGAACCCAACATACGCCGAAGGGTATCATCGCGATCAATCAGGTGATGCTTGATGGCGGCCAGACCATGCAGACCGGCAAGCACAACGAGTGCCCAGGTCGACCAGTAATGAACAAGCCCTGCGGTATCCTCCATCCTCTTAATCTGGCCAGTCACCGAAGGTACATCAAACCAACTGAATACACTGATCGAGGACCCATCCGCCGTCGAAATGAGATACCCACTGGCCATGGCAACAAGAATCAGCACATAGAGAAGAGCGTGTGCGCCATGAGCGGCCAACACTTCCAATCGGCTATGGCTCGGGAGTGCTCGCGGTAGCGGACTGAACAATCGCCACACCAGGCGAAACAGCATGACCAACAGCAGCAATATACCGATACTTCTATGGATATCCGGGCCGGTGCGATACCAGTCGTCGTAATAGGATAGATCAACCATCCAATAACCCAGCCCAAAAAGACCAAATACCGCTACAGCCACCAGCCAGTGAATCGCTATGGATACCACGCCAAACTTACTGCTCGAATTGCGTACCTGCATGACGCTTAACGCCCCACTCCCTGAAACCAGACAAGATCAATTACACCAGTTTAGGAAGAGCCCAGTGCAAAACCAATCAAAATGTTTTGGATACAAAGATCAAGATTTCTGATGAAGAAGCCCATACGCACGATCCCTTATACCTTTGGTCTGATACGGGTTTTACGGATTGCGGAAAACAATGGGCGCGATAAACTTTTCACATACTTTATTTACCCGGTTCGGGTCACTCAGTGAACGAGAGGAATAAACATGGAACTTGAATTCGACGAATCCGTCGCAGTACCCAGCAATAACTGATGTTCTGCAGCTCCATCGGAGCTGCAGAACATCGCTCCTGCCACTCATTCCGCGCAGTGTCACCCGACGTTGCCTGTTTTTACATGAATTAGTGGTAATAACCTGCTGTTTTTGGCACTCTTCTGTCTATCTAAACTATCCTGTTCGTTCTGACTGATTTACTTTTCGATAAGTCAGTGAAATGCGACTAGGGTCAACAGGTCGGGCTGCTGCAGGGCTTTCCCGATGTTTTCGTTTATCCGGACCAGAAAAGGCCTATGTCGCGAACCCTCCCAGAGCAGATGACCGCACCGGAAGTTGATGTGCTGTCGCCTATGTTAACCAGGGAGGGGGAATCATGGACGGCCAACTACCAAGGCCTGACGTTACGAACGGCGCTGCAGCCAATTTTCAGTATCTCCCACAAACGCGTTGTCGGCTACGAAGCGCTGATTCGCGCATTTGATACCGATAATGCCGCGGTACTGCCCCTCCACCTGTTCGAACTACCAAGCTCAGATGCCGAAAACCTGTTGCTTGATCGCCTGTGCCGATACCTGCATATCCGCAACTATTCCGGATTTCAGGACCAGTTGAATTGGTTGTTCCTGAACGTATCCCCCCGTGTGGTGTCGGCCGGCAATCGTGCCGATAGTTTTTTCGGCGAACTGTTGAAAAAAACGGGCCTGCCACCCCATCGCATCGTGATGGAGATCGTAGAGCAGCCAACGGACGATGCAGAACGGCTGCGTGAAACCGTTGCCTACTACCAACAATTGGGCTGCCTGACCGCTATCGATGACTTTGGTGCGGGCCACTCCAACTTTGAGCGCATCTGGAACCTGTCACCGGATATTGTGAAGCTGGACCGCAAGCTGCTGACTCGGGCCACCGACGACCACAAGGCCAGACAGATACTCAATGGCATCGTCTCTTTGCTGCATCAGTCCGGTTGCCTGGTGCTCCTCGAAGGCGTGGAAACTCACGATCAGGCAATGATCGCTATCGATGCAGGCGTTGATTTTGTCCAGGGATTCTATTTCAGCAGGCCAAGTACTGCGCTGGCGGACATTCCCCAGAAAGTGACGGACCTGGACGGTTTACTGCGAGACTACAAGAGCAAAAACCGGATAACGAGGGACCCAACCCAGCAACTGATTTCCTACTTCGAGGATTTCTTTCGGGGTGCTGTGGACAAACTCTCGCAAGGTATGCCGATGAACGAGGCATGCAGTATCCTGTTGAATCACCCTGCGGTATCGCGGTGTTACCTGGTCGATGCCAACGGCGTACAAATCGATGACACCATGGTGTCGGATGCCACGGCCCGCAGTCTGGACCCTCGGTTCCGGCCTCTGGAGAGCACCACCAGTGCCGACTGGTATCGCCAGCAGTATCTACGCCAGGCCATCGCCCAGCCCGGCCAGGTTCACATAACCGCGCCTTACCTTTGCATTACGGGCGCCTACATGTGCGTCACGCTGTCCCTCGGTTACTACCACAAGGGCGAGCTGAGGGTTCTTTGCTGCGATATTCTCGCCAATCCTACCGAAACCGCCCTCAGGAAAGGCTGATCCCGTAAACTACGGAGATCACGCCGACGGTCACCAGCCCGATAAACAGATTCATCGGCAGGCCTACCTTTACGAAATCCATAAACCGGTATCCCCCGGGACCAAACACCATCATATTGGTCTGGTAGCCCAGTGGCGTGGCAAAACTGGCGGAAGCCGCCATCATCACGGCGATAACATAGGGTTCTGACGCGATCCCCAGAGCCGCTGTCATCGACAGTACAATGGGCAACACCAACACGGCGGCCGCGTTGTTGGTAATGACCTCGGTCAGCACCGACACCGCGAAGTACACCAGCAAGATCGTCAGCAGTGGGTGGCCGCTGCTGACGTCCAGTATCCCTTCCGCGACATAACCGGCGGCACCGGTTTCCTGAAGCGCAGCCCCCAATGCAAATGACGCCGCAATTGTGAGCATCACCGGTACATCCACTGCTTTCTGCGCCTGACCAACGGAGCAGCAACCACTAAGAACCATCAGCGCCGCCCCCATCAACGCCGCATTCAGCATGCTCAGCACCCCAAACGCGGCGGCGCCCACGAGCACCAGCAGGATGCCCCAGGACAGGTAGGCCCGGTCATGACGGGGTGTTTCTGTTTCCAGATCATTGATCAGCAGGAAGTCCTTGGCGTACCGCTGGCGACTGACAAAGGCGGGACGTGCCTCCAGCAACAGAACATCGCCGGTTTTCAGGCGAATATTGCCCAAATTGCCGGATACCCTCTCGCCACCCCGTGCGACGGCCAATACCACGGCTCCATAGCGATCCCGGAAACGGGCATCCCGAATCGTCAGACCCAGCACTTCCGACTGCGGAGACAACGCCGCCTCTACCAGTCGGCGCTCTGCCCGGTCTTTACTCAGGCTGGGTTCATCATCGTGTACCGAAGGGACAATACCGTTGATTCGCAGCAGATCGGAAATAGCCTGAGTGTCGCCAGCAAAGACCAGCCGATCGCCACCTCGCAGCCGCTCTTCTGAGGGCACTGCTGTAACCACACTGCCATCACGCTCGATCTCGACGAGGTACAGCCTCTCCAACTCACGCAGCCCGGCCTCTCCGACACTCTTGCCCACCAATGGCCCATCAAAGGCAACTGCGACCTCCAGAGTAAACTCCCGCATCGAACCGAATTTTTGCTGGTCCTTACGGTCCGGCAGCGCCCTCGGCAGCACCAGAAGCATGACGGCCAGGCCAATTACGGCTACCGGCAACCCAACAGCAGTGATGGAAAAGATCGAGAAACCGCCCTCCCCGGTCAATTGCTGATACTGCCCGTTGACCACCAGGTTGGTGCTGGTGCCAATCAATGTCAGGGTGCCACCCAGAATGGCGGAGTAACTCAGGGGGATCATCAGTTTCGAGGGCGATATGCCAATCTTGCGGGACCAGGCGTGGACCGCGGGAATCATGGTGGCCACTACCGGGGTATTGTTGAGGAAGCCACTCAGCAACGCGACAGGGAATGCGATGCGTGCCTGGGCCGAGCGCACCGTGCGAGGCGACCTGAGCAGGTGATGGACAACCAGGTCTACCCCACCGGAATGGTGAATACCCGCCGCCACCACGAACATGGCAACCACCGTGATCAAACCGCTGTTACTGAATCCAGCAAGGGCCTGATCGGCGCTGATAATGCCGCTGGCACTGAGAACGATGAGTACACCCAGCATGACAAGATGCGGGCCGAAACGCCCGACACTCATCAACAACAACGCCACACCCGTAAGGCTTAATGCAAACCAGCCCTGCCAATCCATCTGGTGGTCCTTTGGATAAAAGGGGCAGGATAACGAGTTTGATGAAGACTTAGAAAGAATAAAGGATGCTGTTTAAAGCACCAGGAAGAATATGGAATGGTTCAGACTTCAATATCTGCCATATTCCCGTATGTCTCCAGCCAGGTGCGACGGTCAGACGCCCGTTTTTTACCAAGTAGCATGTCCATGCGGCTATCGGTATCGTCGCCGTCTTCAATGGTCAGCATCACCAGTCTGCGGGTATCCGGTGCCATCGTCGTCTCGCGCAACTGGAGCGGATTCATCTCGCCCAGGCCCTTGAAACGGGTGACGGAAATCTTGCCACGACGGTTTTCGGCCGCCAGCCGGTCAATAATGCCCTGCTTCTCGTGTTCGTCGAGGGCGTAGAAGGTTTCCTTGCCCAAATCGACACGATACAGCGGGGGCATGGCGACGAAAACGTGGCCGGCCGCCACCACCGGCCGGAAATGTTTCACGAACAGCGCGCACAACAGGGTGGCGATGTGCAGGCCGTCAGAGTCGGCGTCCGCGAGGATGCAGACCTTGTTGTAACGAAGCCCCTCCAGTTTGTCGGAGCCCGGGTCCACCCCAATAGCAACCGCAATGTCGTGGACCTCCTGGGAGGCCAGGATTTCACTGGAGTCTACTTCCCAGGTGTTGAGGATCTTGCCCCGCAGAGGCATTACTGCCTGGAATTCACGGTCACGGGCCTGCTTGGCGGAGCCTCCGGCGGAATCGCCCTCCACCAGGAACAGCTCGGAGCGATTGGTGTCACTGCCGGAACAGTCTGCCAGCTTACCCGGTAGTGCCGGGCCTGACGTGACCTTCTTGCGGGCGACCTTCTTGCTGGCCCGAAGACGACGCTGGGCATTGCTGATGAACAGCTCCGCGAGTGCTTCGGCAATGTCCGTGTGCTGATTCAGCCACAGGCTAAATGCGTCCTTGACCACGCCGGAAATGAACGCGGCGGCTTCCCGGGAGGACAATCGTTCCTTGGTCTGGCCGGAAAACTGGGGTTCCTGCATTTTGAAGGACAACACGTAGGCGCAGCGTTCCCAGATGTCTTCAGGGGACAGCTTGACGCCCCGGGGCAACAGGTTGCGGAATTCACAGAATTCTCTCATCGCCTCCAGTAGGCCGGTACGCAGGCCGTTCACGTGGGTGCCACCCTGGGCGGTCGGGATCAGGTTAACGTAGCTCTCCATAACGGCTTCGCCACCTTCCGGCAGCCACTGGAAAGCCCAATCAACCGCTTCCTTGTTGCCGGAAAAACTGCCCGTGAACGGCTCCAGCGGTACGGCTTCGATGTCGGCAAGCTCGGTGCGCAGGTAATCCCGTAAACCGCCCTCGTAGCACCATTCATCTTTATCGCCGGTGTGTTCCTGCAGGAAGGTCACATTCAGGCCGGGACAGAGCACAGCCTTGGCTCGCAGATTATGACGCAGACGGCTGACAGAAATTTTCGGGCTGTCGAAATAACTTGGATCCGGAGTGAACTTCAGTCGGGTACCGGTATTGCGCTTGCCAACGGTATCGACAATGCTCAGGTCGGTTTCCTTATAGCCGTTGGCAAAGGTCATCCGATGCAGTTGCCCGTCACGCTTGATGGAAACCTCAAGATGCGTCGACAGGGCGTTGACCACCGAAACCCCTACCCCGTGCAAACCACCAGAAAAGTTGTAATTGCCCTCGGAGAACTTGCCGCCTGCGTGAAGTCGGGTAAGAATCAGCTCGACACCGGGAACACCATGCTGTTTGTGCATGTCGACCGGCATACCACGGCCATCGTCTTCCACACTGAGCGAGCCGTCGCTGTGCAGGATAACGTCGATCCGGCGGGCATGCCCTGCCAGCGCTTCGTCAACGCTGTTATCAATGACTTCCTGGGCCAGATGGTTGGGCCGACTGGTGTCGGTGTACATGCCCGGGCGTTTGCGAACGGGGTCCAGACCACTCAGAACTTCAATGGCATCGGCGTTGTACTGTTTCTGGCTCATGGGAAGGAAGCGACTCCACGGGTTTGTTATAAAGCTGGCCCATAGCTTAGGGATTCGCAGGGAAAGATCAACGGTTGTTTTGTGCGGGTGTGGACCAGCACGACCCCGGCGCGCTTAACGCTCTCGCGAGAAACGCCCGAGGCCCTCGCCGGACACCCGCAACTGCTCCCACTCTTCGGGGCTGATGGCGATAACCGCACAGGGAGTGGTGAGCGCCTGGGTCACCATGGCGTCTGCCGCTGGCCGCCTCACCTTGACCGTCAATTCCAGAACATCCTCGACGATCTCGGACGACTGCAGTGTCAGGCCGTAGCCGCCTGTAGTTTTCCGCCCCATGCCCACTAGCACGAGGTGCTCCTCCGTGAAATCGATGTCGCGAAGCATACTCAGAGCCAGGTTTCCGGCGGGCAATTGGGCGAGCTTATCCAGTTCTCCGGCGTTGGAGACGTACACCAGTCCCGGCGCCGTGAGCCCGCAGTGATCGGACTCAGTAACCTGTCTCGCCAGGGGCGCACCATCGGCCGTTGCCGAACGATTGATCGCACAGCCCGCAATCAGGCTGACGACAAGTACAAACAGCGTTAGCAGCGTAAAACGATAGGTCAACGGGTACTCTCCACATTGCGGATCGGCTCACCACCAGCTTCAGATTTCGGACCTGATTTCAGGCGATACCCCCCAAAACCGACTCTTGGCAGGCCGAGCGTAGTAATCGTGGGCCGACGAAAGCTGGTACTCAACCTTACCCCGCCTAACGGTTCTTCTCCAATAACGATTTTTTCAGGTAACCCATTGACCGGATATTCGGCACAGGCCTCACCGTTCTCACAAATCAGTCCGTTGTTGTCCATGTCGCTGCCGGCAACCAGGAAGTATTCGCCAGCCTCAACCTGGTCGAACGCAAATTCGTACCGGCCCTGCGAGGCTGAGACGACGGCCTGTTCAAGGGTATCGCGCTCCTCGTCAGCACTGACCAGCAATACATAGTGCCGACCTGCATTCCGTTCATCCGTCGAGCTGCCCAGGCGGAGTGACACCGGAATTGTCAGCGTTGCCGCAGCAGCGCCGTCAGCTTGATAGGTAATTACCAGCTCTGCCATGTAGCGCCCATCACCTTCCAATTCCGTTGGGTCTGCTGTCACCGTCAGGGACAGTGGTAGCTCATCGCTGGGTTCACTCACCTCAAGCCATGGCGCACCTGAGTCCACGTCTGTGATGGTGACACTCTCCCCTTCAGGGTAGGTCGAAAATACCAGCTGTTCGCTGAGCACCGCAGCATTGAACTGTATAGCCGTGGGCGATGAGCTAAGGGTGGTCGGGAAGTTACCGTCCAGCGCCGCATCCATCGCTGCCAGCGCGTTGATCTGCCCCGCCCCGTATTCAAACGCAGGCCCCACATCATCCGTAAGATCACCGTTTACCAAGAAACTCTGGAATCCGGCAGGAGTAAGGGTAGGCGCTTCCGCCTTCATCAGGGCGTAGACGCCCGCCACATGGGGTGCAGCCATTGAGGTTCCCTGAAGGCCAGCGTATCCAGGCTCAAAGGTACCCGTATCGTCACGCCCCCAGGCACTGACAATGACATCGGCCGTACCGTCCTGATTGGCATCCCGGCTTGCATCGCCACCCGGAGCAACCACGTCGACGGACTGGCCAACGTTGGAATAGGAAGCACGCACACTTCCGCCGTCTACGGCCCCTACTCCGATGACGTTGGGGTAGGCAGCCGGGTATGTCGGCTCGTCCGTACCCTGGTTGCCAGCAGCGGCAACAATCAGTTTGCCGTTGCCACCATTCCAGGCGGCGTCAATCGCCTGCTTCAGCGCGCTACTTGGGCCAAGGCCGCCGAGGCTGAGATTAATCACATCTATTTCATTCCGACCGGCGGCCCAATTCAAAGCCTCGATCAGGTCTGCGGATGACCCTACACCGTCACGCCCAAGCACCCGTATCGGGTAGATAGTGGCCCCCGGCGAAACGCCGACGACACCCAGAGTGTTATCGACTGCAGCGGCAATTCCTGCCACATGAGTCCCATGAAAATTACTGCTCTGGGCCTTGCCGTCGCCTGGGTCAGCCGGGTTTGTGTCTCGTTGGCCACTATCCTCGTGATCAATATCCAGGTCGCCTGATACGTAATCCATAATCTGTCCTGGAATCAATTGCACGTTGGCGCTCAAGTCAGGGTGCCAGTCGCCAGCCGCCGTCGGTGGCGATCGGAATACGCCGGTATCCATCACCGCGATACCAATATCAGCCCCCGCATTCGGTGCGGCCTGCCAGGCCAACGGCGTTTGAATCAGCGGCAGGCTCCATTGGCGACTGTAGAGTGGATCATTGTCCGGAGACACTTGCTGGGAGGAATAGAGATAGTTCGGCTCCGCCGATGTCACACCGGGCTGTTGCTGGATCTCCCTGACCCAGTCCAGGGTTTCCTGACGCGCACTTTCTCGCTGGCCGGACGACATGGCTGCCAGGTTTCGTGGCCGATCACGGCGCAACAGCCAGGCACCTTGCCCCAGCTCCCTACGCTGTGACGTTGCCATGGAGGCAACCACTGGCTGATTCCCCGTGGCTGGCGCGAGGGTGACTATGGCTTCATCAATCATGAATGGCGGGGTTGAGTAGCTTGTGTTCATCACGCTGGCTGACGCCTCACCCGCCAGCGACAACACGTATCGAAACGGAATGCCGTTGGTGGTACTGACTTCCACCAGGTAAGAGCCGGGCTCGAAAGTGTCGTCGAGCACCTCGACCAACGGCTGCAGGTCACCCGAAGCAGACTGAGACGCCACTTCCACAACGGTTCCCGCCTGCTGCTTCAGTATCCGAAGAGAACGCTCCGGCGCCGCTGCGCCAGCGGGCAGGAGATCCTCGGGAGAACTGAATACCTGAAAAGCGACGCGATCTCCAGGCGACAGGTCTACGGCGTAGACATCAACGGCATCTTCAAAGTATTGGAAAAAATTTCCATAGGTATCGGAGCCAGAACTCAGGTAACCGCCCACCGTTGCGTCCGGTGGCAGGGTCTGGGCAGACACGGCCGTGTCATTGGCAGTGGCGAGGTCAACACGACGATCATCTGCGGTATCGGAGTCCACCCGTGTACCACTCTCGATCTCAACCACCCCACCCAAATCGGGTTGCGTTTCACCGCCACCACCGGATCCTCCGCCGCCGCAGCCCGTGAACAGCAATGTAAACGACATCAAACCAGCAGTGACAGGGACAATCCGAATCATAATGAGCTCACGAGGACGACAACTTTGAAATGCGAGAACGACGCCATACGCTTTTAGTATGGTATTCATTAAACGTCTATGGAACCGATTACGTTCCAAACCCGCAATCAGATGCAAAAAACCGCCTGCAGGTTACCCCGCAGGCGGTTTCGTGTTGGTGACTTCGAGGCTCTATAGTGCGTAGAAAAACAGGGGCACGAAAGCCGCGGTAAGCAATGTCGGCCCCATCACCACCAGCGGCAACAACAACCTCTCATAGCGATGCCAGAACGAACCCGTGCGTTCTGCCGCCAGCACCTCGGTCTCACCCACCACCTGTCGTGTCAGCAGGTGATTCAGTGCCACCGGCGGGCTCAGGTAACCCAACTCAAACGCCACCAGGCACACGATCCAGAAGTGCAGCGGGTCGATGCCCAACTGGATGGCCGGCTGAGCAATCGTGGCTGACACCAGGATAACCGCGCCAAAGGGATCCATCACCATACCGATAACCGTAAGCATCACCACGATCACCAACATGGCGATCCAGGGGCTGGTCAGGTTTTCCGGGAACAATGCGTGCACCACATCGGAACGCTCCAGAATGCCACCCAGGCAGATGGAAAACCCGATCAGCGCCAGCAGTGCACCAATGTGTACAGCCGAGTCACTGGCGGCCGCCGTTGTACGCATACAAAAAGCGCGCACCCGGGATCGGCCCTGTTCGCTGGGATCTTTGCCGGAGTCGAGATAGACCAACGCCAGCATCACCAGTGGCAGGATCATCGGCGCGCTGTATTCGTTGAATCCCAAGCCGAGAATGACCCAGATGGCCAGGATGACCGCAGTAGTGACTGCGGCATAAGGCGCGAGGGGGCGAAGCTGCCCCAGCGATTTCCTGAACGCACCCGGTGTCGGGCGGGGCTTCCAGTTGCCCTGGGTTTTGCAGACAACCACAGAGAACAGGGTGGCCGACATAATAAACACCCAGAACCCCCAACCGTACATCTCGGAGGTGGTCACTTCCTTGTTCAGTGCCGCCACGACCACAATAAGCAAGCAGGGATTCAGAACTACACCCAAGCTGCCAGACATGGCTGTCGTGGCCAACGATAGCTGTCGCCCCGCCCCGCTCTTACGCATCTCGTCGTAGACAACGCCACCCACGGCCAGAATGAAAATACCCGAGGCGCCGGTGAATGCCGTGGGGAAAGCGGTTGCGAATATCATCACCGAAGCCAACATGGGCGCAGGCAGGTGATAGGGTTTGATGACGTTCAACAGCAGGTCCGGAATGCGGGTCTGCTTCAACGCCATGCCCACAAGCACGTAGAGCCCGATATTGATAAACATCGACGACAGATTCGTCATCATGCCGAAATAGATGGCCAGGCCCGAGGAGTATCCATCCACGAAGAAAAAATAGCTCATGGCGATCAGGCCCATCGCGCAATACAACGGCAATACCAGGCCGGAGGAAGCGGCCAGTGAGCCAGGCCTCATCTTCGCTGGCACAGCCAGGAATCGCACCAGATTGATCATCATGAACAGCCCGAACACAGCCGCCCAGGCGTATTGCAGCAACGAGGTATCTTCCGAGCCCGGCGAAGTGGACAGTCTGCCCACGTAGGAGAACAGGGAATACACCATCAGGCCGTTGACCACCAGTTGCATTCCCTGGCTCAGCCGCCACTCCGATCGGTTGCGGGGCAATCGCAGGGCAATGTGATCGGCATCAAAAGCTGAAATCGCCGCGGCCATGGCAAACATGGCGATAAACAGGAACTTGGTGAGCTCGATATTGTCCAGCAGGAAATCCGCAAAGCCCTGCTCAACCGCCTTGTAAACAGCCAGTGCCTGGGTGGCGTGGTTCTGGTTTTCTTCATAAAGGCGATGTTTCTGCTGACACAGTGCCAGATTTTTTTCCAGGGATTTGCGGATTGCATCCGAGTCCGGCGGCGAGCTGAAAAGGTCGTCCGGATCTGGCTCGTAGGCCTCGACACGCTTCCTGACCTCGGCGTCCACATCCATGGACAGCGTGCAGGTCGGCTCCGTGGCATCAGGGTCCAGCAGGTAGTAGTTCGGCCAGGTCTGCTCTCCCACCCACAGCATGCGCGAGTGGAGTGAGTTGCCCATACCCAGAAGAAGCGTAAAGATAAGGAGCAGCAGGAGAATAACCCCGTGCAGTCGGTGCACGGGGTACAGCGTTTTCGGGCCTGCCGCTGATAATGCTCGCCAGTTCATGGAGGATCTGCCTTTATTATTCGCGGTCAGGCGCTGTGCACTCGGAGGCACCGGGATTGCTCGAGCAACGGATTTTGCTGAGCAGGCTCATCATCTTCGGGTGATAGACCTTATTGGCGCCGTCGGTTCCATCCCGAAGCTGCAGGCGATTTTCCCGGAACATCTCCTGGTAACCCTCAATGTCGCCGTCGGGAATACGAATCCATTTCTCTTCCGGTATGGCGGACTCCTGCCGCTTGATCAGGTCCATGGCCTGGCCATACATACCCCAGGCGACCTCACGGGACTGCTGGGCCGTGTCGTCGTCGAGCACGTCGTCTCGGGCAATAACCTGGATGGTCAGTTGTGCGAGGGGATAATCGACGATGCCGCCGTCCTCACCTAAACCCTTGTAGAGTTCGAGTGCCTCGTAGGCAAACGCCGGTGCGTATGCGGTATCCACCGAGCCATTGTTGAACTTGCCAGCAAAGTTGGTGATGTCGGAGGGTACAACGGTCGCTTTCACATGGTTGACCATATGGATGGCATCCTTCTGGTAGTCCAGCGTGGCCATGCGCTTGCCCGCCAACTCGCCGGCGGTATCAATGCTGCGGTCGTTGACGAACAGATACCCTGCGCCCGCCGGCACAATACCCAGAACCTCATAATCCCCTTGCTTCATCAGTGGCGCTGCCTTGGCTTGCGCAAGGGTGGCAAGGGTTGTTTTCAGGTCGTCATAGGTCGGGAGCGCTCCAACAGCGCTTATACTGCCGGTAAAGCGGTTGAACGGGCGCGTTCGGAGATCCGTAGCAGCGACGGCGTCACATTGTCCGGAATTGAAGTCGCCTACAGCGACCCCTTCATCGGTATAGGGGCGCAATTCAAAATCAACCCCATGGGCTTTCATTTCCAGAGCGTAGTCTTTCACCATGTTGTACATGTCACCGTTGGCGCCGATCACATCGAACACGCACATGGTCACGGACTGAGCGGCTGCCATAGGGGCAACAGCGGCAAACGACAGGGCAGCAAGGGATTTGCGGATCATGAATGACCTCCGGGTCTTTCTTGTGTTTGTAGGTTGTTACAATGAGTCAGAGGCCTGCTTATAGCAGGCCGTCCAGATCCATGGTCTCAGGCTCTTCCATACGTTCGGGGCTCAGCCTGCCAAAGTAGGTGCGAGGCGTGCGGTAGCCATAATTGGCGGTCCAGTGCTTGTCTGAGGAAAACTGGATAACATCTTGGGCAATTTCGTCCACCAGACGATATTCGTCCCAGACCTGGATCGTGCCATCCGCCTCGGCAAATCGTGCAATGACATCTTTGAGCACTTCGGGGCGACCAAAGGTCTCGGCAGCCACCGCCTCAAGGGCCATGGACGCACGAATACCTGCCTCAACGCCCAGGCGGGAACTGTCTTCAAGCACTACCCAGGGGTCCGCCGACAAGCTTGGACGAGTGTCCGGCAACAGCAGCCAGACCATGGCACGGATGGCATTCGGCAAACCGCCCCATTTCTCGTTATCCAGGCATTCGGCGGCACGTTCCGCCCGTGGAGCAATATTGCGGGGAACCCCTGCCATGGCGCCTGAGTTGGCGTCGTTCACAATGGCCTGCATGCCAGTCAGTAAGCCCAGCAGGAAGGTGAGCTCCTCCTGATCGTCGAACAAAAACGGACATTCGAATTCCTTGGCGGCAGGATCGAAGTCATAAGCCGCCATGGCTCGCTGATAGGCGACATAACGCCGCTTGGCAGTTCGGGCATTCAGTCGCTTTGCCTTCTCCCGCGCGTCTTTTGCGGCGGGTACGTCACTGGCGAAAACAGCGCGCAGGTATTCGAGTTCCGCCTCCCACGCCTTGTATTCAGAGCAATTCGCGGCCAGCAACATCAACAGGGAACCGGTGCTTTCAGGTGCGTCCGTTACACGTGAGAAGGAGTACAGCAGTGGGTCAACGCCTTCGCCCAACGCACAGGCCATCTGGGGATCGGACATCTGCATGACATAGGGGGTTGCTTCTCCCTCAGAGTAATTGGAGAGCACCACACCCGTTGTGGTGTAGATGGGGTTAGCCGAGCAACCGGCCAGAAACGTCACCACGAGAAGAAGCAGGTAACGGCTGCGAACGTTGAGGGCATGCCCAAAGGAATTCACCAGTGAGGAGTTCATAGTTCGTCCTGTTTACATTGTTTTTATAGGTCGGGGGTGATCGCAATCACTTTCCCGTTCATCTTTGACGAGGGCAAGAATGCGTTGAATCTTGTCAGACAAAAATGGCTGGATTGCCGATTTGGTCATGCCGATCAGGCCAATGGCCCACATGGACGGGAGAAAACGACTTTTTAATCGTTTAAAAACAAGCAGTTTTGTAAATAATTAAAATTGAGACATCCGTACCACCACCGGTATTTAAAGCCAGGCTATCCGGTTCAGGGCGTCATTAAACCCATCATTGCAACCACCTGCGCCGTCAAATCATCCAGGGTCAGGCCGCCGTCGGGCCGGTACCAGGTCACTGTCCAACTCAGGGCGCCGGTGAGCATGCGGCGCACCACAAAGGGGTCCGCCGTCAGCACGCCGTCCCGACACAAGGTTTCCAGCACATCCAACCATAACTGCTCATAGATATCCCGGAGCTCAAGCACGTCTGCCTGGGACTCGTCGGAAAGGCTACGCCACTCGAAAACCAGCACAGCCATGGCCTCACCCGTCTGCCCGTTGATGGACTCCAGCTCCGCCCGAATCAGCGCCTGCAACTTGTCACGATGGGTGTCAGCCGCATCCACCGCAGCCCGCATCAGGGCCGTGTTGAGACGAATGGTCTCGACCATTACGGCCTTGAGGATTTCTTCCTTGGTGCGGAAGTGGTGGAACAGGCTACCGGACTGAATGCCAACGGCGGCGGCAAGATCTCTGACGGTAGTCCGCTCATAACCCTTGTCGCGAAACAACTTTGCGGCCTCGTGGAGAAGCCGGCCACGGGCTCCGGTGGGGTCGGAAACCAGGTTGTCGGCAATCAGTGAGCGCAGGATAGAGTCTTGATTCACAGTGTTTTCCAGCCAGGGAACAGAAGAGCACCCATTCTATCCCGAATTTGCCTGTTTACAAACCAAGCGCTTGCTTGGTATCTTCGGTTGCATGATGGACAATCTCCGCTAGCAGCGGTCCACCAAGGGTCTTTGGAAGCGCTTTGCGGCCCCGTTAACTAAGGTGAAGACATGCCAGACTCCAACATCTCCAGACCAAAAACCGTCCGCATTGGCTGCTCCGCCGCCTTCTGGGGCGACACAGAAACGGCCGCCGCCCAGTTGGTCCGCAAGGGCGATATTGATTATCTGGTGGCGGACTACCTGGCAGAAATCACCATGTCCATCATGGCGGGGCAGAAGATGAAGGACCCAAGCCAGGGTTACGCCCGCGACTTCGTGCAAACGGTGGTGGGGCCCTTGCTTGGTGACATTAAACAGAACGGCATCCGGGTGTTGGCAAACGCCGGCGGGGTCAATCCCGTCGCCTGCCGCGATGCTCTGCAGGCGCTGTGCGAAAAAGCGGGCGTTGATATGAAGGTCGCCCTGGTGCTGGGTGATGACCTTTTACCGAAAAAGAAGCAACTGGCCGATGCCGGCATATCCGAGATGACCACCAGACAGTCAATGCCACCGATGCTGGTCAGCCTGAACGCCTATCTGGGCGCTCCGGGATTGGTCGCAGCACTGGAACAGGGTGCGGACATTGTCATAACCGGCCGGGTCGCCGACAGCGCCCTGGTGCTGGCGCCTCTGGTGCATGAATTCGGCTGGAGCTGGAGCGATTACGACCGGCTTGCCCAGGGCAGCCTGGCCGGGCACCTGTTGGAATGCGGGGCACAGTCCACCGGCGGCAACTTTACGGACTGGGAAGACGTAGCCGAGGGTTATGTCGATATGGGCTTTCCGATTGCAGAAGTCTCTGCCACCGGGGATTTCATCATGACCAAGCCGCAAGGTACCGGGGGCAAAGTGTCCCGGGGCACGGTGGCGGAACAGTTGGTCTATGAAATCGGTGACCCGAGGGCTTACCTGCTGCCGGATGTGACCTGTGATTTTACCGGGGTCTCCCTTGAGGAAGTAGCAACGGACGAGGTTCGGGTTTCTGGCGCCATAGGGCTTCCCCCCACGGACACCTACAAGGTGTCCGGCACCTGGCCGGACGGTTTCAAGTGCACGGTAACCTTCCTGTTGGCGGGCATGGATGCGAAGGCCAAGGCCCAGACAGTCGCCGAGGCGATCCTGGCCAAAACCTCCCGGATGTTCAGTGAGCGGGGGTTGCCGGACTACACGGAAACCAGCATCGAACTACTGGGCACAGAGGCCACTTACGGTCCCCGAGGACGCATGGGAGACTGTCGGGAGGTGGTGGTGAAGATCAGCACGGCCCATCTCAAGAAGGAAGCGTTGGTGCTGTTTTCCCGGGAAATCGCCCAGGCGGCCACGGGGATGGCGCCTGGGATTACAGGTATTGTGGGTGGGCGGCCAACAGTGTGGCCGAAGATTCGTTTGTATTCGTGCCTGGTTCATAAATCCGAGGTATCGGTTGCTGTGGATCTTAATGGCAACCAGCAGATGGTGGATGTCGCCACTGACGGCGGTTTCGAGCCAGGCCAGCTTATTGAGCAGCCTGTCAGTTCAGCATCGCCTGCCACGGATACCACGGTGCCGTTGATCCAGCTGGCCTGGGCACGCAGCGGTGACAAGGGGGATCACACCAATATCGGGGTGATTGCCCGCAAGTCGGAGTTTGTACCGTTTATTGAGGCTGCGCTAACTGAGTTGGCGGTGGCGGAATGGATGGCCCATACGCTGCATCCGGAGCATGGTCGGGTGACCCGTTGGGCGCTGCCGGGATTTCAGGCCTTTAATTTCCTGTTGGAGCACAGTCTTGGTGGCGGGGGCGTTGCCAGCTTGCGGATTGATCCGCAGGGGAAGGCGTTTGCCCAGCAATTGCTGGAGTTTCCTGTGCCGGTTCGTGCTGAACTGCTTGATTGATTTTACATTGGTGCATGCACTCTGGTGGGCAGAGCGCCCGAACATTTGAAAAGGTCCTCTTGTTATGAGCTATCAGTCTGTTTTTCACCCGAACCTCTTTCGGGGTCAGGTTTTTATCGTTACCGGGGGTGGTTCCGGAATCGGGCGTTGTACCGCTCATGAACTCGCCGCGCTTGGGGCCCGGGTTGCGCTCGTTGGGCGAAAGGCTGAGAAGGTTGAGGCGGTGAAGGCAGAGATTACCGAGGACGGTGGTATCGCTTCCACTCACGTGTGCGACATCCGTGAGGAAGAGTCAGTGAAGGCGACCGTCAAGGCCATCATTGAAGAACATGGCGGGTTGAACGGGGTAGTGAATAACGCCGGGGGTCAGTTTCCGTCGCCGTTGGCGAACATCAACCAGAAAGGTTGGGAAACGGTGGTTCGCACCAATCTCACCGGCGGCTTTCTGATTGCCCGTGAAGCCTACAATCAAACCTTGTCGAAAACCGGTGGCGCCATCGTGAACATTGTCGCGGACATGTGGGGCGGAATGCCCGGCATGGGGCATTCCGGCGCTGCACGAGCGGGGATGGTGAATTTTACCCAGACCGCTGCGGTTGAGTGGGGTTGCTCCGGGGTTCGGGTGAACGCTGTGGCACCGGGCTGGATTGCCTCCAGTGGGATGGATAACTATCCCGAACATATGAAGCAGTGGATTCGTAGCCTCGGGGATAACGTGCCTCTTAAGCGAATGGGGACGGAGTCCGAGGTCAGTGCAGCGATTTGTTTCCTGTTGAGCCCGGCGTCGGCGTTTATCAGTGGGGATTGCCTGCGGATTGACGGGGCGGCGTCTCAGGGTGGCCGGGTTTGGCCGTTCCAGAAGGCGAAGAACAACGAGCCTTTTAACGGTTTCCACCGGGCCGTCACGCCAAAAGTGTTGAGCGACGACTGAGGAGAATTCGATGCAGGTATTGGAGTCCACCGTTAATCCCCAGTCGGATGACTTTCGCGCGAACGCGGAGGTGATGGAAGCACACATTGCCACCTTCCGGGATGTGGAGCAGAAGGTGCTGGATCTTGCGGAGTCGGCGCGGGAGAAGTTCACCAAACGCGGGAAGCTGTTACCCCGTGACCGCATCAATCGCCTGCTGGATCGTGGCACGCCGTTCCTGGAGCTGTGTTCACTCGCCGGCTACAAGATGCACGACGACAAGGACGGCAGCCTGTCCGGTGGCGGTATCATTGCCGGCATTGGCACGGTGAGCGGCATCCGCTGTCTGGTGGTGGCCAGCAACAGCGCCATCAAGGGCGGCACCATCACGCCGGCGGGGCTTGATAAAACGTTGCGGCTGCAGCAGATCGCCATGGAGAACAAGCTGCCGGTCGTCTCGCTGTCGGAAAGTGGCGGCGCCAACCTGAACTACGCCACGGACATTTTCGTGTTGGGCGCGCGCGGTTTCGCCAACCAGGCACGCATGTCCGCCGCTGGCATTCCGCAGGTAACGGTGGTTCATGGCAATGCGACCGCCGGCGGCGCCTATCAGCCGGGGCTGTCGGATTACGTGATTGTGGTGCGGGAACAGGCCAAAATGTTCCTGGCCGGCCCTCCCCTGCTGAAAGCCGCCACCGGCGAAGTAGCTACCGACGAGGAACTCGGCGGTGCGCAGATGCACGCAGAAATGGCCGGCACGGCGGAATACCTGGCCGAAGACGACGCCGACGGCATTCGTCACGCCCGCAATGTGCTCGACGCCCTGCCTTGGAACGAACAGTTGCCCCCATCGCAGCAGCCGGAGTGGAAAGAGCCGCTTTATCCTGCTGAAGAATTGCTGGGCGTGATTCCCAGCGATGCCAAGAAACCCTATGACGTGCGCGAAATCCTGGCCCGCATTGCCGACGGTTCAACGTTCATGGATTTCAAGAACGGCTACGACGACCAGACGGTGTGCGGCACCATCCGCATTGAGGGACATTCGGTGGGCATCATAGGCAACAACGGCCCGATCACGCCTGCCGGCGCTACCAAAGCGGCGCAGTTTATCCAGCTCTGCGATCAGGCCGGCACGCCGTTGCTGTTCCTGCATAACACCACGGGTTTCATGGTGGGCACCCATTCGGAACAGAATGGCATCATTAAACACGGGTCAAAGATGATACAGGCGGTGGCGAACTGTCGGGTGCCGAAGGTCGCCATTGTGATCGGCGGTTCCTATGGTGCAGGTAACTACGCCATGTGTGGCCGCGGCCTGGACCCCCACTTCATTTTCGCGTGGCCGAACAGCCGCACGGCGGTCATGGGCCCGGCGCAGGCGGGCAAGGTGATGCGCATTGTGGCCGAGGACAAACAGCGCCGGGGCGGTATGGAGCCGGACCCAAAAACGCTGGATTTCCTGGAGCAGGCCACGGCCAAGAAACTGGAAGACGGCTCTACGGCTCTGTTCGGTACGGCTCGATTGTGGGACGACGGGCTGATAGATCCTCGGGATACCCGGCGTGTTCTGGCGTTGGTGCTTTCGGTCTGCCGCGAGGCCGAGGCCAGGCATCTGCGGCCTAATTCGTTTGGTGTGGCCCGCCTGTAGGCACGGACTAACAATCAATCAGGAGAACAAAAACGTGAAATTCACAGCTGAACACGAAGCCCTCAGAAAAACCGTCCGCGATTTCGTGGAGAAGGAAATCAATCCTCACTGCGATGAATGGGAAGAAGCCGGTGAATTTCCCATTCACGACATCTTCAAGAAACTCGGCAACCTGGGGGTGCTTGGCATCCAGAAACCAGAAGAGTACGGCGGCATGGGGCTGGACTACAGCTACAACCTGGTGGCGGCAGAAGAACTGGGCACCGCCCACTGTGGTGGCGTGCCGCTGGCAATAGGTGTGCAGACTGATATGTGCACCCCTGCCATTTCACGCTTTGGCTCTGACGAACTGAAACGCTCATTTCTGGCCCCGGCCATTGCCGGCGATATGGTGGGCTGTATCGGTGTCAGCGAAGTCGCCGCCGGTTCCGATGTGGCGGGAATGAAGACTACCGCAAAACAGGACGGCGATGACTACGTCATCAACGGCTCCAAGATGTGGATCACCAACAGCCCCAAGGCCGACTTTATCTGCCTGCTGGCCAACACCTCCGACGATAAGCCCCACAAGAACAAGTCACTGATCGTGGTGCCGATGAACACGCCCGGCATCTCCTTTAGCCCACACCTGAACAAGCTCGGCATGCGCTCTTCCGAGACCGCTCAGATTTTCTTTGACGATGTGCGAGTACCGCAGCGTTATCGCATCGGTGCGGAAGGCACCGGGTTCATGATGCAGATGTTGCAGTTTCAGGAGGAACGGATGTGGGGCGCGGCCAACGTGATCAAGGCGCTGGAACTCTGCATCAACAAAACCATTGAGTACTGCCGCGAGCGCAAGACCTTCGGGCAGCCGTTGATCAACAACCAGGTGATTCATTTCCGTCTGGCGGAGCTGCAAACCGAGGTAGAGGCTCTGCGTGCCCTGACCTATCAGGCCTGTGAGCTGCATGTTGAAGGCAAGGATGTGACCAAGCTGGCGTCGATGGCCAAGCTGAAGGCGGGCCGGCTTGGGCGTGAGGTGACGGACAGTTGCCTGCAGTACTGGGGTGGCAATGGTTACATGTGGGAGAACCCGCTTTCCCGCGCGTTCCGGGATGTGCGGCTGGTGTCGATTGGCGGCGGTGCCGATGAAATCATGTTAGGAATTATCTGCAAGATGATGGGGACTCTCCCGGGCAAGCAACGCGACTAAGTTCTGAGTTTTCTATTTGGGAGAAAGGGCTGATGTATGGGTAGATTCGCTTTTCGGGACACGCTGTGAATACGTCCCTGTACACTCGACAAAAACATCCATGTTTTTGACGGTCCCGAAAAGCGAATCTACCCACACACCAGCCCCCCCGACAACGGTAGTGGAGTCGAATATGGACCAGTTTCCGCATTGCGAGACGCTTCTTCTTGAAAAACAGGGGCCGGCCCTGCACGTCACCATCAACCGGCCGGACGTTCGGAACGCCATGAGCCTGCAGATGGTGGCGGAACTGTCGACGGTGTTCAGTCAGGTTGAGAACGACGCCAGCATTCGTGCCGTGGTGATTCGAGGAGCCGGTGGCCACTTCTGCGCCGGTGGGGATATCAAGGACATAGCCGGTGCCCGGGGGCAAAAGCCTTCCGAGAGTGAGGAAGATCCTTTCTACCGGTTGAACCGTGCATTCGGGCAGATGATTCAGCAGGTGAATGAGTCGTCGAAGGTGGTGATTGCGGTTATCGAAGGCGCGGTAATGGGCGGTGGTTTTGGGCTGGCCTGTGTGTCGGATGTGGCGATTTCAGGACCGTCGGCAAAGTTCGGGATGCCGGAGACCACGCTGGGGGTAATTCCCGCGCAGATCGCGCCGTTTGTGGTGGAGCGTATCGGGCTGACGCAGGCACGGCGTCTGGCGTTGCTGGGGCTGCGAGTGGATGCGAGCGAGGCCTGTCGGCTGGGGATCGTTCATCAGGTGGCCGAATCGGAAGTTGAGGTTGATGAGTTGCTGGGCGATGCGGTCGAGCGGGTTCGGCAGTGTGCGCCTAGTGCGACGGCCCAGACCAAGGCGTTGTTGCACCGCGTTGGTCACGAGTCGATGAGCGGGCTTCTGGACAGTGCGGCTGACAAGTTTGCCGAGGCGATTCGCAGTGACGAGGGTTCCGAGGGGACTCTTGCGTTTATGCAGAAGCGGCCGGCTTCTTGGGCTGCTTCTGAGTGACGTTTTTCAAGCTTTGGTGGAGGGGTGGGGTTGATCCGGCTTTCCGGGACACGCGGTGAATACGTCCCTGTACGCTCGACAAAAACATCCATGTTTTTGACGGTCCCGGAA